>CAYTJL010000200.1:2106-4097 GCA_964437785.1 uncultured Polyangiaceae bacterium | reverse complement strand
TCGCCGTCCGCGTCGGCGTAATACGTGCCGAGGACGCCGGTGCCAATAGGAGGATTGGAGCACACGCCGGTCTGCGCGTCGCACGTGCCGGCGGAGTGGCATTGATCGAGCGGGCTGCACACGACGGCGCTCGCCCCGGTACAGACGCCCGCTTGGCAGGTGTCGCCTTGGGTACATGCGTTGTTGTCGTTGCACGCGGCGCCGTTGAGCTTGGCGGGGTTGGTGCAAGCGCCCGTCGCGGGGATGCAGGTGCCGGCCACGTGGCATTGATCGAGGGCGCTGCACACGACGGGGTTATTGCCGACACATTGGTAGTTTGCGCAGGTGTCGGTTTGGGTGCAGGCGTTGCCGTCGTTACAGGGCGTGCCCGCGGGCGTGGACGGGTTCGCGCAGTTGACGCCGGCGCCGTATTCGAGCGCGCCCATGTCGGGCGCGGCGCCGAGGAACGAGAGCCCTGCGATGACGGTGCCCGCGTCGATACACGGGGAGCCGGCCTGAAGGTGGTAGTCGCCGCCCGCGTAATTGACGAACAGCGGGTCTTGCGTCTTGCTGCCCGTGCCGCCGTTCCAACCGTTGTTGGCGGCGCTGTTGCCGAACACGTCGCCATAGGTGAACGAGGGCGCGCCGCCGCCGGTCGCGAAGAGGCCGCTCGCGCCGTTGTAGGCGACGATGGTGTTCTTGACGTTGGGCGATGAGGCGCTGCTGTAGATGCCGTGGCCGGTGCCCTGCGCGACGACCGCGTTGTTGAGGGCGATCGTGGTGCCGAACATCATGATGTTGGCGGACGTGCTGCCGATGGTGTTGTTGAGCGTCTGGCCTTGGCCGGCCTTCTCGACGATGAGGAAGTTGAGCGTCGAGAGGAGACCGTTGTAGTCGGTCGCCGCGCCGAACGAGACGCCCTTCCACGTGCCGGCGACGCCGGAGGCCGCGGTGAAGAGCACGGGCGACGTGGAGTTGCCTTGCACCTGGAGCGCGCCGCGCTCTTGGTTGTTGATCTGGGTGTAGTCGTAGACGTAATACCCAATCACGAGGCCGGTGCCGGACGAGAACCGGATGGTGTTGCCCGGCGCCACGGTGAGCGTCGCGAGGTTATAGACGACGACCTCGTTGCCCGTGACCGTGAAGATGGGCTCGCCGGTCTGCGTCGCCCACGTGTGATTCTTGGTGAGCGCGCCGCCCACGACCTCGATGCCGGGCTTGGTGTTGGCGGTGAGCGTGTTGCCCGTGATCACCGGCCCGTTCCCAACGGGGTAACGGATGGCGTATTGCCCGCTGTGGCCGATGGTGTTGTTGGTGATGGTCGGCACGCCGCCTGTCGTGTCGATGCCATACCCGCCGTTCTGATCGATGGTCGAGCCGGAGATGGTGCCGCCCGTGTTGGCGAGCATCATGCCGTTGCCGCCGTTGGTCGACACGGTGGCGCCGCTCAAATTCAACGTGGAAGCGTCGCAGTGCACGCCGTAGCCCGCGTTGCCGCTCACCGTCGCGCTCGTGACCGAGAGGCTCGTGTTGTTGAGGTAAATACCTGTTACCGAGCCATTGTTGGCTTGCACGTGGTCCCACACGAAGCTCGACCCCGTGCTGAAGAGCATGATGTTGGCGCTCGTCGCGCCGATGGTGTTGTTGAGCGTCTGGCCTTGACCGGCCTTCTCGACCGTCAAGTAGCTCACCGGGTTCTGGAGGCCGTTGTAGTCTGTCGCGGCGCCGAACGCGAGGCCCTTCCAGCCGCCCGAGGCGCCATTGGTCGACGTGAAGAGCACGGGTTGCGCCGCCGTGCCGTTGACGGTGAGCGCGCCGCGCTCTTGGTTGTTGATCTGGGTATAATCGTAGACGTAATACCCGATGATGAGGCCGGTGCCCGTGTTGAACCGCACCTCCACGCCCGCGTCCACCGTGAGCCGAGCGAGGTTATAGACCACGGTCTCGTTCAACATCACGTAGTGTTGGAACGTGCCGCCGCCCGGGTGATACCAGCGGCCGTTGGTGGTCAT
>CAYTJL010000200.1:0-2006 GCA_964437785.1 uncultured Polyangiaceae bacterium | reverse complement strand
CGTAGTGTTGGAACGTGCCGCCGCCCGGGTGATACCAGCGGCCGTTGGTGGTCATTGCGCCGCCCACGAGCTCGATCCCCTGTTTGCCGTTGCCGTTGAACGTGTTGGTGTTGATGGTCGAGCCGATGCTCACCCGCATCACGTACGAATCGTCGGCCGTTCCTGCGGTGTTGTCCGGCCCGAGACCGTTGTTGTTCACGGTCGCGCCCGTCACCGTTGTGTTCGAGGCGAGGTCCTCGGTGAAGATCGAATAGTCCCTGTTGTTGGCGATCGTGCCGCCGTTCACCACCGGCGCAGAGACGTTGCGAACCCGGAGCCCCTCGGGGTTTTGCGTGATCGACGCGTTGGTGAAGAGCGGTGTCGAACGATCGATGTAGCCGCCGCCCGCGCCCCCCAAGGTGAGCGTCATCCCCGTGGTGTTGGCCGACGACGTGAACATCACGAGGTTGTACGAAGCGTTGCTGCGCGCCGCGCAGCTCGTCGCCACGTTGCCGCTTTGGCCGAACGACGAGCCCGAGAGGTAGAGGCCATGGCCGCTGCCGCTGTTCGCCTCCACGTTGTTCCACGTGAAGTTGGTCCCGGTGTTGAACATCATGATGTTCGCCGAGACCGCGCCGATGGAACCATTCAAATTCTGCGCTTGGCCCGCCTTCTCCACCTTGAGGTAGTTGAGAGAGGACGTGAGCCCGTTGTAGTCGGTCGCCGCGCCGAACGAGACGCCTTTCCAGCCGCCCGCCGCGCCCGAGGTGGAGGTGAAGAGGACGGGCGCCGCCGCCGTGCCGTTGACCGTCAGCGCGCCTCGTTCTTGGTTGTTGATTTGGGTGTAATCATAGACGTAATACCCAATCACGAGGCCGGTGCCGGACGAGAACTTCACCGTGCTGCCACCCGCGACCGTAAGGCGAGCGAGGTTATAGACCACGATCTCGCTGCCCGTGATCGTGTAGAGCGGCTCGCCGCCTTGCAGCGCCCACGTGTGATTGGTGGTGAGCGCGCCGCCCACGACCTCGATGCCGGGCTTGGTGTTGGCGTTGAGGGTGTTGTTGGTGATGACGGGCGCGTTGCCGATGGGGTAGCGGATGGCGTATTGCCCGCTGTGGCCGATGGTGTTGCCGTTGATGGTCGGTGAGCCGCCCGACGTGTTGATGCCATAACCGCCGTTTTGACCGATGGTCGAGCCTGAGATGGTGCCGCCCGTGTTGGTGAGCATCAGGCCGTTGCCGCCGTTGTTCGAGACCGTGGCGCCGCTCAGGTTCAGCGTGGTGGCGTCGCAGTGAACGCCATAACCGCTGTTGCCGCTCACGTTCGCGCTCGTGACCGTGAGGCTCGCGTTGTTGAGGTACATGCCCGTGACCGAGCCATTTTTGGACTCCACGTGATCCCAAACGAAGCTCGACCCCGTGCCGAACAACATGATGTTGGCGCTGGTCGCGCCGATGGTGTTGTTGAGCGTTTGGGGCTGACCGGCCTTCTCGACCGTCAGATAGCTCACCGGGTTGGTGAGCCCGTTGTAGTCTGTCGCCGCGCCGAACGCGAGGCCCTTCCAATCGCCGGAGAGGCCCGAGAGGGAGGTGAAGACCACGGGTTGCGCCGCGGTGCCGTTGACGGTGAGCGAGCCCCGTTCCTGGTTGTTGATCTGGGTATAATCGTAGACGTAATACCCGATGATCATGCCGGTGTTGCTGCGGAACAGCACGGTGACCCCAGCCTGGATCGTCAACCTGGCGTTGTTGTAGACGACGATCTCCGAGGTGACCTCATAGGGGCTCTGCGCGGCCGTCCACGTGGTGTTGGCCGTGATGGGCCCGCCCACGAGCGTATTCGCCTGCGCCGTGCCCCTCCACAGCACCAAGATCGAGAGCACCGTCACGAGCGCCGCTGCGAGCCTCTTGGGAGCAAGCATCTGCTTCACCTTGTTCGGCCGGAGAGTTGACGATTGTTGGGACAAGCCCATCGTGGCACGGTACAAAAGCCCAGCGCCCGAAGTCAAGCGCCAAATAGTCCGC
>CAYTJL010000199.1:0-18040 GCA_964437785.1 uncultured Polyangiaceae bacterium | reverse complement strand
GCCTGGTCGTGGTGCCGGAGCTGCCCCGCACCCGAGACACCATCTTTCTGCGCTTACCATTCATAGGGCCCTCCCTCGCAAGGGCCCAACGGGTTTATCCACTTACGCCGGAGCCGGGGTCATCGCTTCACCTTCGGCTCCTCGCAAAAGGATCATCCGAAGGTGGGTTGGGTTGGGGAGCGGGCTTGACGGGTGGAGGCGGCTTGGCAGCGGGCTTCACCACCGCTGTTGAAGACGGCTGGGCCTGGGGAGCAACCCCCGTCGCCGTGGCCATGCTCGTCGCCTCCGCGGTAGCCGCGGGCTCGACGATAGGCTCCTTCGGTATCGGCGCAGGCGCCGGCTCCTGCCCGGAAGAAGAAGGCGCGCCGCTCGCCAAAGAGCGATTGTCCGTGGGCTCTTTGCGAATCACCATCACCAGCGCCGCTACGATACCCACCAAGACCAGCGCCAATAGCGCTGCGACCCACCCCAACTTGCCCCCTTTGGACGCTACGGGCGCATCGGTTTGAGGGAGCTCCGCACCAACGCTCGTCGTGACAGGCCCGCTCACGCCGCTCGGAAAAGGCGCGCTCACCGCCTCATGCACGCTCGGCGCGAGCGGCCTCTGCGCGCTCAAGAGCCCTTGTTGCACGTCCTCAGGCCGGATGGGCATGGTGGCCGCCTCCGGCATCTCACCCACCTTGGGAGCGTCCCGCCCCGCCAAAGGAGCGATGTTGTCGAGCACCGCCTGCGACCTCTGCGGCGCAAACGGGGCGAGCGCGAGCGCAAAGTCGGCCGCTGATTGCCACCGATGCGCCCGATCACGCGCATAGGCCTTCTCCAAGACCGCCGCGAGCGCCTCCGGCACCTCAGGCCGGTGCGCGCGCACCGCGGTGGGCACCCCCGTTAGAATCTCCCCGCACAATTGGGGGAGCGCAGCGGCCTCGAAGGGACGACGCTTGGTGACGAGCTCATAGAGCGTAATCCCCAAAGCATAGATATCGGTCCGATGATCAACCGACTTGGTCTGCTGCATCTGCTCGGGCGACATGTACGGCGCAGAGCCGATGATCGTCGCCGTGCTCGTGATGTCCTCCACGCCCGCTACGCTCATCTTGGAGATGCCAAAGTCGAGCACCTTGATGAGCGGTAGGCCGTTGGGCCGAAGGCTCATGAACAAGTTCGCGGGCTTGAGGTCACGGTGCACGATGCCGAGCTTGTGCGCCTCGACGATCGCCTCGCACGCTTGAAGGATCGCGTCGACCGCGTCCACGATGGGCAAAGGACCTTCTTGGGAGAGCCGCCGAGAGAGGTCTATCCCCGCGAGGTACTCCATCACCATATACGGCGTGCCCGACTCCAGCGTGCCAACGTCGGAGACGCGGGCCACGTGCTCGCTCTTGATCTTCACCGCCGCGCGCGCCTCGCGCAGAAAGCGCGCCGAAGCATCGGTGTGCTGCGGCAAGTCCGAGAGCAGGAGCTTGATGGCAACCCGCTCGTCCAGCGCTAGGTGGTGCGCCTCAATCACCACCCCCATCCCCCCTCGGCCAATCACCCGCTCGACCCGGTATTTGCCACCCAAGACCGAGCCGGGGGCAACAAGGCTTTGATCCAGGCTCGGCGTCACGCCTCAAGCATCGCTCCATACGGCCCACACCGCAACCTTGGGGAGCCTCAACCAAGGGCCCAAGAAGCGCGAAAGGCGCCCGGGGAGCCCCGAGCGCCTCTCAGCGCATCGCGATCAACGCAGGATCAGGGAGCGCAGACCAGCGCCATGCAGTTGTTGCTCGCGCACTCGCCCGCCATCGTGCACGCCTGCCCGTTGGCGAGCAAGCAGGCACCGGAGCCGTTGCAAACGTCCGTGCCGCCGCAGACCGGATTGTCATCCGTCAGGCCAAGATTGATGTTGCCGCACACGCCGTTGGCGCCTGCGCCCTTCTTGGCCGTGGTGCACGCCACGCATGTGCCATTGCACGTGGTGTCGCAGCAGACGCCGTCGATGCAGTTGCTGCTCGTGCACTCATTGCCCATGCCGCACGCCGTGCCATTGGCCTTGAGCGAGCACACACCACCGTTGCACGTGTTGTTACCCACGCAGTCATTGTCGGGCTCCGTGCCGTCAATGACGTTGGAGCACACGCCGTTGGCGCCGCCGGTCTTGGCCGCCGAGCACGCTTGGCAGGCCGTGCCGCACGCGCTGTTGCAGCAGAATCCGTCGATGCAGTTGCCGCTCGAGCACTCGGTGCCGAGCGAGCACGCCGTGCCGTTCCCGCTCTTGCAGCTCCCGAAGCCGTCGCACGTGTCCGAACCACCGTTGCCCGTGCACTCGGCGTCGGGATCGGTGTTCGCCGCGATGACGCCGCACGTGCCGTCCGCGCCGCTGCCCTTCTTGACCGCGGTGCACGCTTGGCAGCTGCCGTTGCATGCGTTGTTGCAGCAGACGCCGTCGACGCACTGGCCGCTCGAGCACTCGCCGCCGATCGCGCATGCCGCGCCGTTGGCCAAGAGACCACACGCGCCCGCGCCGTTGCAGTTGGTCACGCCCGCGCACTCGTTCGCCGGGTCGGTCCCGTTCGGCACGTTGGTGCACGTGCCGACGCTGCCCGCCACGTTGCACGCCTGACAGGTCGCGCCGCAGGCGCTGTTGCAGCAGCGGCCGTCGACGCAGTTGCCGCTGATGCACTGCGTGCCGAGCGTGCACGCCGTGCCGTCCGTGGCTTCGCACGCGCCTGCGCCGTTGCACTCGCCGCCCGCGCACTCGGCGTCGGGATCGGTGTTGGTGGTGACGTTGCCGCACGTGCCGTTGGTGCCGCCGGTCTTGGCGTTGGAGCACGCTTGGCAAGTACCGCCGCACGCCGTGCCGCAGCAGAAGCCGTCCACGCAGAACGTGCTCGAGCACTCGCTGCCTTGCGCGCACACGGAGCCGTTAGGCCCGCCGATGCACGCACCCGCGTTGCAGACCTGAGCGCCGTTGCACTCGTTGTCTGGATCGCTGTTCGCGGTGACGTTGCTGCACGAGCCGTTGGCAGCACCCGTCTTGACGTTGGCGCACGCCTGGCAGGTGCCGGAGCACGCATTGTTGCAGCAGAAGCCGTCCACGCACTGGCCGCTCACGCACTCGGCGTTGATCGAGCACGCCGTGCCGTTGACCTCTTTGCACGCGCCGGCGCCGTCGCACACGTCGTTGCCGCCGTTGCCCGCGCACTCGTTGTCGGGGTCGGTGTTGACGACGATGTTGCCGCACGCGCCGTCGAGCCCAGCGCCCTTCTTGGCCGCCGAGCACGCCTGGCACGTGCCGCCGCACGCCGTGTCGCAGCAGACGCCATCGACGCAGTTGCCGCTCATGCATTGGCTGGCCGCGCTGCAGGCCATGCCGCCTGCGAGGTCAGGCGTGCACACGCCCAGCGCACCGATGGTCGCCGTGCCGCAGAACTCACCCGCCGCGCAGTTCGCGTCGAGCGTGCACGCCGCGCACGTGGTGCCATTGCAGAAGCCGCTCTGGCAGTCGTTCGCGCCCATGCAGCCTTGACCGTTCGGGCAGTCACCGCAGTCGGGGCCGCCGCAATCGACGCCGGTCTCGTTGCCGTTCTTGACCGTATCGGTGCAAAGGAACGGCACGCAGGTGTTGGAGCCCTGCGGATCGCAGACGTTGGGCGCCGTGCAATCGCCATCGCCGTTGCACTCGACGCACGTGCCCTCCTTCGGGCCGCCGAGAGCGCCGCAGACCACACCGCCGTTGTCGTTGCACGACCCGGCGATGTTCGTGTGAACGTTCGCGCCCGCATTGCACGTGTCCGCCGTGCAATCGTTCATGTCGTCGGTCGGGTCGTCGTCGTCGTTCTGCTTGGTCGATCCGTTGCCGTCGCAGACTTGGATCTTGCAGTCGCCTGCGATTTGCCCGCCCGCCGTCGGCGTGTCGATATTGACGTTCATCGTGCCGCACGCGCCCGCGGTGCAGGTCGCGACCACGCACTCGTTGCCCGTCGCCGGACAATCGGTCGCCGCGTCGACGCACGCGACGCACGCGCCGTTGCCGTCGCAGACCTTGCCGCCGTTGTCCGTGCATGCGGTGCTCGCCGGCGCGTTTTCGGTCGCGCAGGCGCCGTTCGTACAGACAGCGACGACGCACGTCGTGCCGGGGTCGGGACATTGCGCCGGATCACAGGGTGCGCCGCCGGTCCCACCGGAGCCGCCCGTGCCGCCGCCCCCACCGCCTTGGCCGATCTTAGAGCGATCGACCGAGGCGATGAGCTCACAGCCCGTCGCAGAAGCGAAGAGCGCGGCCGTCGCCAACACGACGGCCGTGAGGAAGTTCAAATTGCGAGTCATTGATTAAGCTCCGAAGAAGGGTGGAGTCGGAGGAGAGATCAGAAGGTCACGAAGCCGAATGCGCCGCCGCCGTTGGGCGCGACATAAGGCGTGACGAAGCCGCGCGGGCCAGCCGTCTTCTTCTTCGCGATCGGGAGCGCGCGCTCGAGAGCAGCCTTCTCCGGCGCCGGATCTTTGCTGAGGAGGAGCACCGTGCCGGTCACGCCGAACGTGAGCGCGACCGCGAAGGACATGTCCGCGATGAGCGCGTTGCGATCGGTCTTGTCGGCGGCGTCAGCCGTCGGGTTCTTGTTGAAGTCGCTCTTCGAGCCGAGCGCCATCACGCCGAACGCCGTGCCCACGATGAGGCCCGCGCCCGCGAGCCCGAGCGTGACGTACGCGGGGATCTTGGAGCGAGGCTTCGGCGGCTCCTGAGGAGGAGGCGGCGGGGTCTTGTTCTCTGCGACCGGCGGAGGCGGAGGCGGAGGCGGGGGCGGCGGAGGCGGCGTGAGCGTCAGCGTGAGCTTGACGTCCTTCGCCTCGGCGAACGACAGGTCGAACTCCTGCGTCGACGGGTCATACCCCTCAGCCGTGCCCGTGATCTTGTGGTGACCGGGCGCCAGCGCGATCGCCCCCGGAGGAGGCGGTTGCGGCGGGCCGCCGTCGACCGAGAACGCCAGCTTGGGCAGGTTCGGCGGCTCGGTCGCGAGCTTGACCGTGCCCGGCGTCTTCTTGAGCACGCCCATCCGCTCGTTCGCGTCCTTGATGGGATCCTTGAACTTGTCCGCGTCGGGCTTGAGGTCCAAGAACGCTTGGTACGCCGCGACCGCGTCGATCACGTGCCCGAGCTTGTCTTGGCACTGACCAATCTTGTACTTGGTGGCCGGGATGGGCAGGAGCTCGTCGGCCTTCTTGTAGAGCTCGAGCGCGTCGGCGTACTTGCCGTCTTTGAACTTCGCCTCGGCGTCCTTGTAGGACTTGCGGGCGAGATCTTTCTTCTGTTTGTCTGTCAGCGGCTTCTCGGCGCCCGGCTTCGCGGGAGCGGCGGGCTTCGCCGGCTTCGCCGGAGCGGCAGGCTTTGCCGGCGCCGCAGGCGGCTTCTTTGCCGGCGCTGCCGGTGGCTTCTTTTGCGCATGAGCAGGCGTGGCGCTCGTCATCGCAACGAGACCCGCCAGCACGAGCGCCGCTGTAGTTGTCAGCCCTGCACGTGATCGCAACATTCGGAAGCCCTCCTCGACACCTACCGGAGCCGCGCGCAGCCCTCGCTGCTCGGCAAAAGACCCGGGGTGACCGAATGCGCTCAGATAACCCCCAAGGCTTCGGGCGTACAAGGATTTTCCAACAGGGCGGGCACCCAAAGGACGCAGATACGAGGGTTCTAGGCCTAAGGAGCCGCAAATTCGTGCTGAACACCTGCCCGGATCGCGGCCTCGCTCAGCGCGATCCACGCCCCCGCCGCGAGCGATCGGAGCGCGGCGATGCGTCCCTCGATGCAAGCGTTGATCACCAAGAGCTCGTGCTCGAGCCGTGCGTTCGAGGCGTCGATCTCGCCTTGACAGGCGCGCATCCGTTCGAGGAGCTGGTCCGCTTCTGCGTGCATGCGGGCCTCTTCTTGTTCGAGCGCGGCCTGCTCCCACACCATCGCGTCGGCCTCGGGCAGCGGCAGATCCCCCGAGCTGCGACGCGCCTCCAAGCGGTACGCCCGCTCTCCGAGCGTGCTCGCCCATCCGAGCGCGCGGGAGCGCTCGCGCGCGATCGCGTCGAGCTCGTCGCCGAGCGTGGCCCTCGCCTCCCTCGCGCGTCCCTCGGCCGCCTCCCGCGCCTGCGCGTCGCTCGCCACGAGCGCGGCCGCGGCGCTGACCATCGCGCACTGCCTGCGCGCGTCTTCGAGCAGCGCCGACGTCTCCGTGTCGGGCCTCATGGGCATCGCGGTGATCAACGCCACGAGCTTCGCGAGCGCGCGCTCGCACACCGGGCCGATCTGCTCGAACGGGATGCGCGCGATCGAAGGCAACAAGGGAGAGGACGGCGGCCTCAACGACGGTTGCGGATCGCTCGGGACGATCGATCGAGGTCCGCCCCATTGAAGCGTCACGGGCGGCGCGTCTTCGAGCGCGCGTTCGAGGAGGTGACGCGCTTCGAATGCGTCCCGTGGCCGCGACGAAGGATCGCGCGCGACGAGCGCGTGGATCGCTTCGCCGAGGAGCGAAGGCGCGCCCTCCACGCGCGGGGCCGAAGCGGCGGCCCAGTCCGGCGCTGCGCCCGTGAGCGCCTCGTACAAGATGGCGCCGATCGCATAGAGATCGACGCGCGCGTCGCGGATCCCAAGCTCGCGTTGCTCCGGCGCGGCGTACGCGATGCGCCCGCTCCGCGCGGATGCAGGCTCGGCGCCGAAGTCGCTGAGCTTGACGAGCACGTCCGCTTCGCGCTGAGGCACGACGAGGAGGTTGTTCGGCGCGAGCGCGCCGTGGACGATCCCCATCTCGTGTGCGCGTGCGAGCGCGGCCGTCGCTTGTACGCCGATCGCTGCGACCGTCCTCATGCCGAGCGGGCCACGTTCGAGGAGCGCTGCGAGCGGCTCGCCGGGCACGTACTCCATCACGAGGTAGACGAGGCCGTCGGCCTCGCCGAAGTCGGAGATCTCGACGATGTTCGTGTGGTTGATGTGATTGACCGCGCGCGCCTCGCGGAGGAAGCGCTCGCGAAAACCCGCGGAGGGCTGGGCCCGGGAGACGATCTTGACCGCGCTCAGCCGGTTGATGAGCACGTGCCGCGCGAGGTACACGACGGTGTGCGCGCCCTCACCGAGCCGAGTGATGAGCCGGTAGCGATCGGCGATCGTGCGCCCGAGGAGCGGGTCGAGCATCGCGCGGGAGAATACACCTAGACGGCGCTCCACAGGCTACTGCGCGCTTCGCCGGCGGCGTTGGGGTCAAGAACCTTTTTCTGCGCCTTCAGCGGCGGGAAAGCGCAAGGTCGCGTCGATCGCGAAGCCTCGGACGAGATCGATCGCGCGCGCCGCGCGCTCTCCGCGCGGGAGCGCCTCGCGCAGCGCGGCGATCTCGTCGACGAAGCGGACGAAGCGCGGAGTGTCGAAGAGCGCCTCGAGATCTTCGCGGATCCGACGCGCGAGCGCGGGCGCCTTGCCCGACGTGCTCACGGCGATCGTCACGTCGCCCGCGCGCGCCACGGCCGCGTTGATGAACGTGGACAGCTCGGGCCGATCGATCACGCACAAAAGCAGCCCGCGCCGAGCGGCCTCCGCGTGGAGGCGCTCGGCCGTGTCTTGCTCGCGCGCCGTCGCGGGCGTGGTGATGAAGGTCAGCGCTTGGTCGTCGAGGTCGTCGATCGATGGCGCGCGGCGCGCGACGACGATCGATCCGTCGGCCTCGCGCGCGGCGAGATCGCCGGGGAGATCGCCCTCGGTGACGACGGTGACGCGCGCGCCTTCATCGAGGAGACGAAGCGCGCGCGGCGCGAGCTCGGGGCCGGATCCGGCTACGAGCGCGCGCCGTTCGCGCACGTCGATCATGACTGGGATCAACTGAATTCGATGGTGAAGTTATTGTCTTTGTCGATGCCGATCTTCACGCGCTTGGCGGGCTGCTCGCCCGCCATCTGCTCGAGCACCGAGACGGAGAGCTGCGGGAGCAACGTCGCGCGGAGGATGTGATCGATGTTGCGCGCGCCGGTGTCCACCTGCGTGCAGCGGTCGGCGATCATCTGCACGAGCTCGTCGGTGTAGCTGCCCTCCATGCGCTGGCTCTTCCAGAGCCGATCGAGGAGCGCGTCCATCTTGAGCCGCGTGATCTCGCCGAGCGCCTCGGGCGAGATGGGGAGGAACGGGATCATCGTCATACGCGCGAGGAGCGCGGGCTTGAAGTGCGCGACGACCGGGGGCTTCACCGCCTCCATCACCTCCTTCATGAAGGGCTCGTCCGCGTCGAGCCTGCGCTTGGGATCGTCCTCGCGCGCGGCGAGCGTGAGGTTCGTGATTTTGTCGGTCGCGAGGTTGCTCGTCATGATGACGACGGTGTTCTTGAAGTCGACGAGCCTGCCTTCGCCGTCCGAGAGCATGCCCTTGTCGAACACTTGGTAGAACAGGTTCATCACGTCCGGGTCCGCCTTCTCGACCTCGTCGAGGAGCACCACGGTGTAGGGCCGCTGCCGCACCGCCTCGGTGAGCACGCCGCCCTCGCCGAAGCCCACGTAGCCGGGCGGCGAGCCGATGAGCCGGGAGACCGTGTGCTTCTCCTGGAACTCGGACATGTTGATCGTCGTCATCATGCGCTCGCCGCCGAACATGAGGTCGGCGATGGTGAGCGCGGTCTCGGTCTTGCCGACGCCGGACGGGCCGACCAGGAGGAACACACCCTGCGGCGTGTTGAGCGGCTTGAGGCCCGCGCGCGCGGCGCGGAGCTCCTTCGCGATGGTGTGGATGCCGTAGTACTGGCCCTTGATGCGGCGGGTGAGGCGGTCCTCCATTTCGAGGAGGTTCTTCACGTCGTCTTGCACCATCTTGCCGACGGGGATGCCCGTCCACGCGGCGACGACCGTCGCGATCATCTGCTCGTCGACGTCGGGCCGCACGAGGGGGACGTCGCCCTGGCTCTTGTTGAGCGCGTCGAGCGCGGCGATCGCCTCGTTGCGGGCGGCGTCCTTCTCGTCTTCGCTCTTGGCGCCGTCCATCTTCTTGCGCGCCTCCTCGACGAGCGCGGTCGCCTCCTTCTCTTTCGCGAAGGACTCTTCGAGCGCCGCGAGCGCCTTCTTGGCCGCCTCGCGATCGGCCTCGAGCTCGGCCATGCGGTCGGCGTCGATGCGCACGCCCTTGTCGCGATCGCGGAGGAGCGAGTCGATCTCGTGCGTGAGGTTCTTGATCTTGACCTCTTCGTCCTCGATGGCCGCGGGCTTCTGCTGGAGCGCGACCTTCACGCGCGCCGAGCACGTGTCGAGCAGATCGACCGCTTTGTCGGGGAGCTGGCGGCCCGAGATGTAGCGGGCGGAGAGGCGCACCGCGGCGCTGACCGCGTCGTCGGTGATGATGACCTTGTGCGACTCTTCGAACTTGGAGCGCAGGCCGCGGAGCATCGTGATGGCGACGGGCACGCTCGGCTCGTCGACCTTCACCGGTTGGAAGCGGCGCTCGAGCGCGGCGTCCTTCTCGAAATATTTTTTGTACTCCTTCCACGTGGTCGCCGCGATCGTGCGGAGCTCGCCGCGCGCGAGCGCGGGCTTCAGCAGGTTGGCCGCGTCGCCGCCGCCTTGCTGGCCGCCCGCGCCGATGATCGTGTGCGCCTCGTCGATGAACAGGATGACGGGCTTGGCCGAGCCCTTCACCTCGCTGATCACCTGCTTCATGCGGTTCTCGAACTCGCCCTTCACGCCCGCGCCCGCTTGGAGCAGGCCGAGATCGAGCCCGAAGATCTCCGTGTTCTGGAGGAGCGGCGGCACCTCGTTCTGCACGATGAGGAGCGCGAGGCCCTCGACGAGCGCCGTCTTGCCGACGCCGGAGTCGCCCACGATGATCGGGTTATTCTTCCGGCGCCGCGCGAGGATGTCGATGATCTGACGGATCTCGCGCTCGCGGCCGAAGATGGGATCGATCTGGCCCGCGCGCGCGCGGCCCGTGTAGTCGACGCAGAACTTGCCGAGCGCCGTGTCCGCGCCCGCGCTCGCCGCGCCGCCGGGGAGCTTCGCGCCGCCGGGCCCCGTCGCCGCGGCGATGCCCGCCTCCGCGTCCTCTTTGGAGCCGGAGAGGATCTTCTGGAGGTTGGTCTTGAGATCGTCCTTGGGGATGCCTTCGAGGTACGCCCCGATGCCGCTCATCGAGTACTTGGTCGGCGACCGCGCGAGCAGCAGGAAGAGCACGCCGCTTCGGATGCGCTGGTAGCCGTAGTCGACCGACCCGATCGTCCACGCGTCCTGGAACCACTCCAGCATCGTCGGCGAGAACATCGGCTTGCCGGCGTTGCCCGTGCGGAGATCCTCCAAGGCCCGTTGCAGCGCGCGTTTGAGCTGCGCCGGGTCGAGGTCGTAGTGCATCACGAGGAACGCGATGTCGCTCTCTGCGTTGTCGAGGAGCGCGAGCATCAGGTGCTCGAGCGTCACCTCGTAGTGGCGTGCGTTGACGCACTGTCCGATCCCCGCCTCGAGCGCAGCGGTGCAGGGCTTAGTGAGCCGCTTGATGATGGATTTCGGGTCGACGAGCATCATGGTGCCCGCATGCTAGCGGGCACCGCGCCGCGGGTGCGCGCTTTTTCTACTGCGCCTTCTTACGGCTTTTTTCTCGGCGTTCACGGCTCGGCCGTCGCGCCGCGTCATCGCCGTCCTTCTGCCTCCGCGCGTGCGCCTTGACCTTGTCGTCGTTCTTGTCCCCGCGCTCGTGCTTCGCCTCGTCGCGCTTCTTGTTCTCTTTGTCGTCGCGCGGACCGATCTTCGCGAGCGGATCGAGGTTGTCGAGCTGGTCGCGCTTGACGCGGAGCTTGAGCATCGATCCCACCGCGAGCGGCTCGCCGTCGTCGAGCTTGTTCTTGCGCGCGATGTCGTCCGCGTCGATCGCGAACTGCTTCGCGATGCTGGAGAGCGTGTCGCCGGGCGACACCTTGTAGACCACGGTCTCGCGACCGCGTCGCGGCTTGCCGAGGATGCGCGCCGGGTGATCGTCGTCGCGCGGGGCGAGGCGGCGGCCGATCACCTCTTCATCGCGATCGTCGCGGTCGTCGCGATCGCGGACCTCGTCGCGCTCCTCGTCGCCGCCCGCGAACGGATCGCGGAGCGTGCGGCGCTTCCTCGGAGGCGGCAGGAGCGAGAGCAGGCTGTCGTCGTCCGAGGCCGTGCGACGGCGGAGCATCTCGCGGCCCGTGAGCAGATCGACCGCGTCGAGCGCCTTGGCGTCCTCGGTCACGATGGGCTCGCTGTCGAGCAGCACCGGCAGCACGGCGCGCGCGCGAGAGACGGTGTCGGGCGGGATCATCACGAGGTAGTCGCCGCGGCCGGGCGGCACGCGATCGCTCAAGAAGTCGGGGTTGAGCGCCCGGATCGTCGCGGTGGTGACGCCCGCCGCCTTGGCGATCGTCTTGAGCGAGGTGCCCGCGGGCGCGGCGAGCTCGGACGCGTCGAGCGGCCGTTGGATCTCGACGCGATCGAAGCCGAAGTGCTCGAGGTTGTTCGCGACGATCGCGGCGGCGGCGATCTTCGGCACGTACGACGACGTCTCCTGCGGGATCGCTTCTTGGCGCGCGAGCTCGTTGAAGTCCGCGGTCCCGTATTTGTCGATCGCGTTGAGGAGCTGCTCGTAGCCCATGTTGTACGCCGCGAGCGCGAGGTCCCAGTTGCCGAAGCGGCGGTACAGATCACGCAGGTGGTGCGCGGCGGCGCGCGTCGCGAGGCGGGGGTTCTTGCGCTGATCCAGGAAGCGGTTCTGGATGAGGCCGTACACCGCGCCGGTCGCGGGCATGAACTGCCAGAGGCCCATCGCGCCCGCCGGCGACTTGATGCGCGCGTCGAAGCCGCTCTCGATCATCGACACCCAGATGAGATCTTCGGGCATCCGCCACTCGCGGAGCTCGCTCTGGATCATCTCTTGGTAGCGGCCGCTCCGCTTGAGCCACGCCTCGAACATCCCGCGACCGCGCTCGGTCCGCGTGAAGAACTTGACGTACTTGAGCGTGCGCCGCGTGACCGCGAGCTTGATGTCCGGGAGCTGGAGCCGCGACAGCGCCTCGGTGCCCGAGGTGTCGAGATCGTCCGCGTCCCACAGCTCGCTCTCGGAGCGCGATTCGAGCTTCGGCGTGCGGGAGAACGAGGGGCGATCCAAATCGCACGACGCGCGCTCTTTATCCTTGACGGTGTCGCGGAGCTTGCCGAGCTCGCGAGATTCATCGCCGCCGATCCCGTTCGAATTGATCTTGGGCGGCGGGAGAGGCGCCTGGGCGACGCGCGGCGGCGTCTTGTGCGATGCGTGCTGGTAGGCCACCACCGCGGCCTGCATCGAGGTCACCGTAGACTCCGGGGCAGCCATCCCGACGCCGTAACCGAACGCGAGGGCCGAAACCAAAGGCGGGATCTTGTGAACCAGACTCATCGTGTGGGATACGGTCGCACCTTGTGAGCCTTTGGCCAACATTTCGACGGCGCGCTTTTTCGAGCCCTACTTTCGCGGGGCAGGTTCGAAGGCTCTCCCGAAGCCGAGAGAGTTCCTGTTACCCTCCCCGCTATGCCGGTGGCGCTTGTGGTCCGGGCTATCGACACCCAGACCAACCAACAATTCGAGGCAACGTTCGAGCGTTTTCCGGTGCGCCTCGGCCGCAACCAGCTCAACGACTTGCACATCGAGCGGCCTTACGTCTCGCAGTTCCACGCGGCGATCGACGTGCGCGATCGACAGATTTGGGTGCGCGATCTCGGCTCGACGAACGGCACGGTGTACCAGGGTCGCAAGCTCCAGCGCGACACGCCGGTCGACGTCTCGGCCGCGCCCGAGATGAACGTTGGGCCGATGATCCTTCGCTTCTCGCTCGTCGAGGCGAAGAAGCAGGCCGCGCAGGACGGCAACGTCCTCGATTCATCGGGGACCTTTCAAGCTGCGTCCGCGAAGCCCAAGCCGATCCCTCCCGGCCCCGAGGATCCGTTCGTGCGCCAGCTCGTGCCGTACATCGAGGCGTACCGAACGGCGTGGGGCACGGTTTATCGCGTCGTCTACGATCATCTCACGCGCTTGCCTCCCGAGGTGCGCACCAACTACTTGAAGCGCCTCGGCATGGAGCACAGCGCTGTCGCGCTCGAAGCGGACTTCCAAAAGATCGCGCAATATTACGGCGTCGATGCGCGCACGTTGGGCGAGCTCACCCCGCCGCAGGCGGCGCTCGCTGCGCTCACGGAGCTGTCCCGCACGCTCGTCCCGGGCGACAAGCCGCCGGACGACGTGCCTTCGGTGCTCACGTTCGTGCGGAGGCTGCGCGACACGCTCGAGGTGTTCCTCAAGTGCTTCATCAGCATGCGCGACGGCTATAAAGAGTTCGAAGCCGAGGTGCTCGCGCGTGACCGCGAGAGCCTCGCGACCGATCGCGTCGCCAACGCCAAAGACGCCAAGGAGCTCGGCGGCGTCCTCCTCGGGCCCAACGCGGCGCCCGAGGCCACGCGCCAAGTCAACGACGCGTTCGTCGAGTTCATGGCGCATCAGGTCGCGCTCCTCAACGGAGTCATGGAGGGGGTCAAGTCCCTCCTCAGCCAGCTTGCCCCGGACCGCCTGGAAAAGGACATGGAGAAAGCGGGTCGGAGGGTCGGACTTTTCTCCAATAAATACGAAGCCTTGTGGAAGTTCTACGAAGAACGCCACGGGGACTATATGGGCGAGGACAAGCAGACTTTCCTGACAATTTTTGGCCCACAGTTCTCGAAGGCATACGCTGCGAGCGCCGCTGAGGACTACAACGCCTCCGGCGACGCGGCAGGGAAGAACCTCCGTCACACCTTCACCCCAAACCCGGTCAAGCGGTAGTGCCTCGTGGTTGGAGGCGCCCGCGCTCGGACGAGAAGGCGCCTGGGATGCGAATCAGGGAGTTCATCGTAAAGGCGGGCACGCTCGGCATCATGGCGGCGGGCCTCTTGGTCTCTCGCGAAGCGTCGGCGCAGACGCCTACGGTGCCGCCGCTCGCGGCACGTGACACGAATTGGGAGACGGTCTCCCACGTGACCATGGTCGCGGGCGTCGCGATCGTCTCGCTGATGCCTCGCGTCTATTACAACGATCCCGAGGCGACCGTCGGCTGGAAGGGCCGGTGGCACGTCTCGATGTTGGCCCCGGCGATGACGCTCGTCGGGATCACGATGCTGGTCGAAGGGCCCATCAAGAACGCGATCAAGTCGCCGCGTCCTGGGTGCGGCGTCGACGCCGCTTTGTTCCCGTTCCCCGGGTCCAACTGCGAGACGTTCGGCGGCCCGTCCACCCACGCGTTCGCGTCATGGGGCGCGACCGGCGCGGGCCTCGGGATCTTCCTCGTCGACACGCTCAAGTATTCGGGCGCGAGGTTCCACGCAGGCGCGTTCGTCGGCAACGTCGCGTTGCCGGTCACGCTCTCGGTGCTCACCTCGGTGGCGCGCGGGCTCGAGATCGGCTTCGCGTCCGACGGTGTCTCGCCGATTCAAGCGCACGAGAACGTCGGTCAGATCGTGGCCGGCGGCCTCACGGGTCTGCTCAGCGGAGCGATCCTCGGCGTGGGATACGCGCTCTTGCAGAAGCCCAACTGCGGCTACGGCAACAACATCTTCTGCTGGTGATCACCTCTCGGCGCTGAGGAGCCTCTGTTTGAGCTCCTCAGCGTCGAAGGTCGGCGCTTCGCACGCCCCTCGCCTGCACACGAACGCAGCCGGTCTACCGGAGGGCGAGCGTTTGCCTTGAAGGGCGGGCATCTCTCTCTCCACCTCGCGAGGCGCTCCCTCCCGGGGGACGTGTGCGACCAGCACGCGCGCGTCTGTCGTCCCTTCGATCGCACGCGCGAGCGCCTTGGTGCGCGCGTCGTCCGGCGCGCCCGCGATCACCACCTCGCGCACGTCGCTGATCGCGTGATCGAGCGCGACGAGGAGGAACCCCGAAGCGACCGGCTCTCGGACCGCGCGGGGGACGGCGGCGCGGAGCGCCTCGCGGCCTCGTTGTTCGAGCGTGTCGTCGCCGAGCAGCGCGCCGAGCTGAAGGAGCGCGAGCGCAGCGGCCGATCCGCCCGAAGGCATGACCGTGTCGTCGACGTCGGGGCGGCGCAACGGGATCGCTTCGCGGGATCGCGCGGCGTTCATAAAGGTGTGCGCCGATGGATCGTAGAAGCGATCGATCATCGCGTGGGCGATCGCGCGCGCCGCGCGGAGCCGGCCAAGATCGTGATCGATCGCGTGAAGGCGGAGCAAGCCCAGCGCTGCGAGCGCGTAGTCCTCCAAGAATCCTTCGCCGATCGGCGCGCCTCGACGCTTGCCTCGCAGCATCACCCGTCGCGTCGGATCCCAACATGTCATCAAGAAGTCGCCCGCGGCGCGCGCCGGAGCGTCGAGGGCTTCATCGCCCGTGAGCACGCGCGCCGATGCGAGCGCGTAGAGCGCGAGCCCGGCCATCCCCGCGAGCTCTTTGTCGTCCACGCGTGGTGTTGGTCGCTTCGCTCGCGCCGCCGCGAGGACGGGCATCGCGCGCGCTTCCACGGCGCGGATCTCGGTGCGCGTCGCGGAGGTCTCGCGCGCGACGTCGCTCTCGTGACGACGAGCGAGCGCGCGCGGGGTTGCTCCGAGATCGAAGAGCTTCACCGCGACACGCGCGTCGCCGGCGCCGAGAAGCGCGCTTAGATCCGCGGACGTGAAGGAGTAATACGCGCCCTCGCCGCGCTCGTCGTCGGCGTCGAACGCGGTGACGAAGCCTCCGTCGGCGCGCTGCCAGCGCGCGATCAGATCGCGCGTGATGCCGCGCCCGACCTGCGCGAGCCAAGCGGCGCGCGAGTCACGGAGCGCCATCGCTGCTTCGGTGTACGCAAGGGCGAGCCCCGCGTTGTCATAGATCGTCTTCTCGAAATGCGGCGTGCGCCAACGTCGATCGACGGCGTACCGGTGAAAGCTCCCGCTCAGCCGATCGTAGATGCCGCCCCGCGCGGCGCGCTCCAGCGTGAGCCCGAGATGGTTTGCGGCGCTCGCGTCGCGCGCGCGTTGAGACCATCGAAGCTCGGCGAGGAGGAGCGGCGCGCTCGGGAACTTTGCGCCGACGCCGTAGCCGCCGTCGATGGTGTCACGCGCTCGATCGAGCCGTGAGAACGCCTCGACGAGCGCCTTCTCCGAGAGCTCGCCGCCCGCGCCGCGAGCGCGCGCGTCGGCCTCCATCCGAGCGAGGAGCGATCGCCCTCGCGCCGTGATGTCGGCGCGATCGACCCGCCACTTCTCCGACACCTCGCGAGCGACGTCGAGCAGCTCGTCGCGGGAGAAATAGGCGCCGCCGAAGATGGGCTCGAGCGACGGCGTCAAGATGACGTTGAGGGGCCAACCGGGCGTGATCCCGAGGCGCGTGACCGCCTCGACGAAGAGCGCGTCGACGTCGGGACGCTCCTCGCGATCGACCTTGATCGCGATGAAGCTCCGGTTGAGCGTCCGCGCGACCTCTTCGTCGCGGAAGCTCTCGCGCTCCATCACGTGGCAGTAGTGGCACGTGGCGTAGCCGATCGAGAGGAAGACGAGCTTGTCCTCGCGCCGAGCGCGGGCGAGCGCCTCATCGCTCCACGGGTACCAATCGATCGGGTTGTGCGCGTGCGCTTCGAGGTAAGGGCTGAGCTGGCCGACGAGATGGTTGCCCTCGCGACGGATCAGCGAAGGCGTGCGCGCTTCGGGGATCGCCGAGCACGAGGCCGCGCAGGCGACGAGCGCGGCGAGCGCGCCCGCACGAACGCTCGGCCCGCGCACCGAACGTCAGTCCTGGCCGACGACGCGATCCCAGAGCGGATCGTTGGAGGAGAAGAGCGCGTCGCGCTCGACGCGAAGGAAGCGCGAGAACTCCACCTTGCGCAGGTTGCGATCGCTGTCGCGCTGCCCCTCGTCGTAGTGGATGATCTTCACCTGCACCTGCTCGAGGAGCTGGATGCCGGTCGGCTTGTACGTGACGTCGGTCTTGAGCGTGTAGCGGGCGTAGAGGCCGCGCTCGGTGACCGACGGTACGACCGCGACGCGCTCGAGGTCGACCGACGCCGACTCGATCAAGCGACCGCGCCGGTTGAGGTAGAACTGCGCGCGCTTGCGACAATCGTCTTGGTCGGGGCAGACCTTGGACTCGGCCACGACGATGGTCTCGTTGCCGAGGCGCATCGGCTCGATCTTCGACTTGGTCGGGCCGCGGAAGCTGCCGATGCCGTAGACCTCAGCCCGATCGTTGACCGCGCGCACCAGCGCGATAGGCCCGCCTTCGTCGCCATTTTCGAACTTGAGGACGCGCAGCCAGAGCGTGCGCATGCCGCCGGGGCCCGTGCGCATGTCGAGCTCTTCGGGCTCGATGCGGCGCGGCCAGCCTTTTTGTGAGATCCCTCCGCGCAGCGTCTCGTTCGCGAAGATATACTGGCCGGTGCAGTCCGAGTCGGTCGGACCGAGGCCCTGATCCCGGTTGAAGCTCGGGATCATCACGTTGATCCACTCGTCCGGGTCGAGCGATCGCACGATCGCCTTGTTGGGCTGCGCCGACTTGAGCGGGGCGAGCGGCGTGGTGCAGACCGGGATGGGGATCTGCTTGCGGGACTCGACCTCATAATGAGGCTGGATCGGGCCCGACCCGCACCCGGCTGTGGCCGCGAGGGTGAGCGCGGTGGAGGTGACGGCGAGGGCGGACGCGAGGGAACGTCGTACGGAGCTCACGCCCTATTTCGTACCACGCGCGGTTCACGGAGCGCGAAATACCTGCGAAGGACGGACAGCGCGCCAAGAACTTGCAATTTTGCAAAACTCGGCCCTTGACACGCCCAAGCTCGAAACTTACTGTCGTGGCCACTTCGGGAGGTCCAGCTCGAAGCGGCGAAACAACGACGAAAAGCGGCGTTTCGTGACACGATGGGCACGACCAATCCAACGGGGCGTTACCAACTGCCAGCGCGCAAAGGGGCGTAGACTGAGCCCAGGTGGCAAGGCCCTTAGGAAAAGGAAGCGATAACAATGGCTCTCAATTGTTACCTCAAGCTCAAGGGGCAGAAGCAAGAACGAGAACGCGTCTCGGGCTCCAGTGCGGCAAAAAAGTCGTCACGCCCCTTCA
>CAYTJL010000198.1:0-18042 GCA_964437785.1 uncultured Polyangiaceae bacterium | reverse complement strand
GTGCTCTATTTCTTGAGCGAGCTCGCCCAAAGACGCCACCACCCCGAGAGCATGCTCGACCAAAACGTGCGCACCGAATACAACCACCTCCAGCGCATCGGCACGTTGACGCTGGCCGACGGGGAGGCGCGGCGGGAGCTGCTCCAAAGCATCCTCATCGACGGACGTATCGAGAGCATCCTCGTCCGGCAGTTCGGGGCGAGCAGCTTGTCCCAGGAGTCGCAGTTCCTCTCGCTCCTCTATTACATGGGGATGTTGACGCTCGGGGAGCGCGCGGTGGGGAGCACGATGTACATGCTCGAGATCCCGAACCGGGTGATTCGGGAGCTTCAATGGGAGCACCTCGCGATGTTGCTCCGCGAGCAAGATCAGGTGACGATCGACACGCGGCACCTGGAGGCGGCGCTCTCCGCCATGGGCATGCGGGGCGACATCGAGCCTTTCTTGAGCTTGTTCCACGAGCGGGTGATCAAGAAGATCGGCCTCAAGGACACCCGGCGCCTCGACGAGAAGACGCTCAAGCTGATGATGATGACGTACCTCTCGCTCAGCCGGATGTTCCACGTCCTCAGCGAGAAGGAGATGGCGCAGGGGTTTTGCGATCTGTTCCTCGGCGCGTCCACGCAGGTGACGGGCGCCAAATACTCCTGGCTCTTGGAGCTCAAATACCTCAAGGCGGCGGCCAAGCCGGCGCAGGTCGAGGCGGCGTTCGCCGAGGCCGGCGCGCAGCTCGAACGGTATTCGTCGGATCAAACGCTCTTGCCCGTGCTCCTCGGCGACCGCGCGCTCAAGGCGGGGATGCTCGTGTTCCTCGGCCACAAGAAGGTGCTCTATCGGTCTTGGCCGGCGCCGGCGCCGCCGCGCGAGGTGAGGGCCAAAAAGAGCCCTGCGCGGCCGGCGCGCGCTCCCAAACGCATCTCTCCCGCCAAGAAGAAGAGGCGCGGTTGACGCGGCCTCGCCGCCTTCACCGGCTCCACACAGGTTGAGGCGTGAGCTCCTCGAAGGGCCTGTGCTCATAGGGCCATCGCTTGCTGAGCCCTTCGAAGCAAACATCGGTGGCGCTGTTCTTGATACGGTGCGTCGACGCGAGGCGCGCGCAAGCCTCCCACGATCGTTTGGCGCGATAGAAGAATTCATCGTCGTACGAAGGGCCGACCAACGAGTCATAAGCGGCGCGGATCTCGGCGTCGGAGATGCCGTTGATCTTGGGGAACGGCACGACAGGCAGGCTCCGCAACGTGTACGCGAGCGAGGCCCACATCGCTCCGACCTGCGCCGCCGCGGCCACGGCCCATCGCGGGGAGCGCTCCCCGGGGACGCCATCCTCCAGCGCATCGAGGCCGAGCGAGTGGAGCGGCGCGTTGGGATCACCGCCGCTCGGCGAGGGGTTAGAGCGTTTTGGCTCGGGCGGCAAATCCAGGTCGAGCACGCGCGCATATACGCGCTCGGCCTCGGCGGAGGCGTCGTAGCGCTTGGGCATCCAAGGCAGCACGTGCTTCTTGTAATAGGCCATCACGCTGTCGCGATCGCCCTTGCCCTGATAAGGCGCGAGGGAGACGGCGTTGACCGCGCGGAGCGCCTCTTCACCGAGCTCGAAGAGCGCCTCGGCCTTGCCGTCTTTGGCCTCTTGGATCCAGAGCGCCTGTTTGGCGAGCGGCTCCCGCTTGGCGAGCGCGAGCAGCTCCGCCCGCGCCCGCTTGGCCTCACGGAGCTTGGTTTGCTTGGTGAGCGCGCGGATCGAGAGCGCGCGGAGCGCGACCCGCCGGTCCAAAAAAGGTGTCTTGTCCGCGAACGCGATGGCCCGTTGAAGGAGGCTCGCGGCCTCATCGACCCTCGTTGGATTCGCCTCGTCGAGGAGCGCCCGCGCCATGAGCCGCGCGCCGTCGAGGTACCGATCGGGCGCGCTCGCTCCGTACCAAGCGCGGGTCCTTTCGAGCGCGACCTTGGCCCGCTCCCAATCACCGAGGCTCACACGGAGCGTGAGCGCGAGCGACGCCGCCTCTTCGGCGTCTTGGCTCGAAGGTCTCCTCCCCACCTCGGCTTCGAGCATCGAGGCGGCCTCTTCGAAGGACCCTCGGAGGATGAGCCCGCGCGCCTGTTCGAGGGAGCCCTCCGCACGCGCGCGGCCCACGCCGAGCGAGAGTGTGAGGGCGAATGTGGCCAAACCTGTGGCGACCTTCATGGCGCCCTTGGACACGAGCGCGATCGAAAAGATGGGTCTATCGGTCGGCGGTGCGAGGCGATAGTATCCCTTGCCATGCGAAGAGCTTCGGGGAATTGGACACCGGTCTCGTTGGCCTCGTTGGCCTCGCTGGCCTTTCTCTCCACCTCGTGCGCGTCGCTCCGCGCGTTCCACGAGGACTCCCTCGGGCCGCCTGCCTGGTGGGCGGAGGAGAAGAAAGAGCCGGAAGCGAGGCTCGTCGGGCGCGTCTATCACCTGCCTGAAGGCGCGGGCCGCTCCGTCGATCTGGAGCAGCTCGCGCCCGTGTCGCACCACGAAACGAAGGCGATCGAGGTCTATCGCAGGCACTCGAGCTGCGGCTTCCCCGGCGTCAAAGACCGCTCGTCGTGGTTCGCGGTGCGCTACGACGGCCTCTTCACCGTGGCGGAGCAAGGCATCTACAAAATGCGCTTGACATCGCCCGACGGAGCGCGGGTGTGGATCGACGGCGATCGCATCCTCGACAACGACGGCGCGAGCGAGGTCGCGCAGGCCGAGACGTATCGCCACTTCGTCCAAGGCCGCCACACCATCACCGTCGCCTTCGTGCAGGGCGCGCCCGACACCACCGCGCTCGTGCTCGAGGTCGCCGAGAAGGGCCGGCCTTATAAGGTGTTCCACGTCGATCAACCGCTCGGCATCGATCCGCCTACCACCTTCGAGTGGAACAAGATCTCGTTCCGTTGATTCTTGCCCCCGCTGAAATGCCCTTTTACCAAGACCCTCCCGCCCTTCAAAACACCTACCTTCACGACCGCGCGCTCCGCTCGCACCTCGCGCGCGCCTTGCCCCCCGAGGTCAAGCGCGCCGTCGAGCCTGCGCTCGAAGAGCTGGGCGCCCTCGCGGCAGGCCCGCTCTACGCGATGATGATCGAGGATCGGAAGAACGATCCTACGCTCGTGCAGTGGGATCCGTGGGGCCGCCGCGTCGATCGCATCGAGCTCACCGCGGTGTGGAAGCGCGCGCGCGTCATCGCCTGTGAGATGGGCCTCGTGGCCACTCCCTACGAAGGCAAGCTCGGCGCGCACGGTCGCACGGTGCAAGCCGCGTTGATCCATCTCTTCAATCCGTCGACCGACGTTTATACCTGCCCGCTCGCCATGACCGACGGGGCCGCCAAGACGCTCCTCGCCCACAAGAATCAACCCCTCATCGATCGCGCCGTCGCCCGCCTCACGAGCCGCGATCCAAACCACGCGTGGACCAGCGGCCAATGGATGACCGAGCGCACGGGCGGCTCCGACGTGGGCACCACCGAGACGGTGGCGAGGCGTTTGGACGACGGGCGTTATGGGCTTTATGGCACCAAGTGGTTCACGAGCGCCGCCACGAGCGAGATGGCGCTCACCCTCGCTCGCCCCGAGGGCAATCCGCCGGGCGGAAAGGGGCTCGCGCTCTTTTACCTGGAGACGCGCGACGACGCGGGCACGCTCAATCACATCTTGATCAACCGCCTCAAAGACAAGCTCGGGACGCGCAAGGTCCCCACCGCCGAGCTGACGCTCGAAGGCACGGTGGCGACGCCGGTCACGGGCACGAGCGATGGAGTTCGCGCCATCACACCGATGCTCAACATCACCCGGTATTGGAACACGGTGTGCGCCGCCTCGGGCATGGCGCGCGGCCTCGCGCTCGCGCGGGCTTATGCGCAGAAGCGCAGGGCGTTTGGCACGCTCCTCACCGAGCGGCCTCTGCACATGGACACGCTCGCCGGGCTCGCGGCCGAATACGAAGCTGCTTTGGCGCTCACGCTCTTCGTGGCCGAGCTGCTCGGCAAAGACGAAGCAGGGGAATTGAGCGAGGCCGATCACGCGCTCCTTCGCCTCGTGACCCCGCTCGCCAAGCTGATGACCGGGCGGCAGAGCGTGGCTGTGGCGAGCGAGGTGCTCGAAGCGTTCGGCGGCGCGGGTTACGTGGAAGATACCGGCCTTCCGTTGCTCCTCCGCGACGCGCAGGTGCTCCCTATTTGGGAGGGCACGACCAACGTGCTCTCGCTCGACGTGCTGCGCGCTGTCGCGCGGGACAACGCGCTCGCGCCGTTCCTCGCTTATTTTGGCGCGCTCTCGGCCCACATCACCGATCCCGAGCTCGCCTTGGTGTACAAGTCCGCTTCGTTCGCCGTCGAGCGCGCGGTCGCGTGGGTTCAATCCGTCAAGCTCGCGCACGCGGAGGCGGGGGCGAGGCGGTTCGCGCTCACGCTCAGCCGATCGCTCTCGCTCGCGCTCCTCGCCCGCCACGCGCAATGGTCCATGGACCATGAGCGCGACGGCCGCGCCCGCGCAGCAGCGATGCGCTTTTTGAGGCACGGTGTGGACCTCATCGCGCGTGAGGACGACGCCCACGCCGCCATCGTGCTCGGCGCGGGCGACCAACTGCCTATCTGATCTCTTCCCGGTTTATCGCCGGCCGCGGCGCCGCCGCGCGGCCGCGCCGATCGCGCTCAACGCGAGCGCCAGCGAGAGAGCAGCTCCCGTGTTCCCCTCGTTCGAAGTGCGGCACCCGCAACCGCCGAACGAACCACCATCTCCTCCTCCGCCCCCGGATCCGCCGCCTCCGCCCGCGCCTCCGCTGCTGCTGCTGCTCGTGCCCATGTCGCACGGGCCGCCGGGATATGCGTCCGCCGCGGTCCATTGGGGCTCGGGCGGCGGCCCAAAGCCCATGTCGGGCGTGACGCCGACGCGCGAGAAGCAGGGTTTGCAGAGCACGGCCGACGTCTCGTCCGGGGCGTTGCCCGCGGCGTCTTGGGTCTTGACCACGAAGCAGAGCGCCTCGGCGGCGGGCTTGCCGCCGAGCTGAGAGGCCATGAGCCGGAGCTCGACCGAAATCTCCCCTTCGCTCTGCACGAAGCCCGAGCGCGTGATCACGAGGTCTTGGAGCGACGCGTCCCGATACGCCTCCACCGTATAAAACACCTGTGCGCCGTCCGGCGTGGGCGCGGGGGCTTGGAGCTTGAGCCAATAGGCTACGTCGCTGTCCGACGTGCAGTCCCCGCCGCTCGATTTGTAGTCGATGTAATCATACACGTTGAAGCTCGTGAGCTGCACGGGCGCGGGAGCTTCGGTGTCGGGGAGGCCCATCCCCACGTCGATGGTGACCGGCTGGCAGATGCCGGGTTGCGCGCAGAAATCCCCGGAGATCGTGGCCGTGTGGCCGGCCGGGACCGGAGGATCGAGGGTGGCCGAGAGGCCGAGATCCGAGGGGAACGAGGTGGGTTTGAGCGCATAAGGCCCCGGCAGCGCGTTGGCCGTGACCGTCACGTTGGCGAGCGAGATGTCGAACCCGATGAAGAAGATCGCTCCATTGGACGGGTACGTCGAGCCGGTCGGGGGGATTGAGCTCGTGAGCCCGGGGAACGGCGGCTCACACGCGAGGGCGCTCGGCGCGTGCGTGAGCGCCGCGAGCGCGGTGAGCGAAGAGAAGAGGGCGAAGAGCGCGCGTCGATGCGCCATGGCAAGACCTCCAATCGAAGAAGAAAGAGGGTGAGGGACAAAGAAGGCCCTCAGAGCATGACACATCCACCCGAGCCCGGGAAGGGCTGGCCGCCGGGTCCAAAGGCCGATACGCTCGCCCGACCTGGTGCTCGACAACCTGCCTTGAGGGAGGTGCTTATTTGGCGTTGGCGCCGGAGGCGACGCGCTCGCCCGCGACCTCTTGGCCGGTGAGCCAGAACGAGGGCTTGAGCAGGACGGAGTAATCAGGCTTGACGACCGCGTCGAACGCCTCGCGCGAGCGCTCGCCGCGCGCGGTGGAGCAGCCCGCGCAGATGCACGTCTCAGGGCCCTCTTTGTACAAGCTGCCCGCGATCTGATCCCAGAGCTTGAAGAAGAAGCCCGTGTGCATGGGCTTGTTGAGCGTGGACTTGGCGTGGTGGACGTAGTGCTGGAACGCCGTGTTGATCCACGGGTGGTGCGCGCCCGGCCACGACAGCTCGTAACCCCAGTGCAGATAAACGCCGTACCCGTAGAAGAACGCTCCATAGGTGAAGAAGAGCAGATCCATGTTCACGGGCATGAGCAGCGGGATGAGGAGCAGCGGCGCCGAGCGGATGAACTGATCGACGTGATCGTCGGCGATGACCGCGAAGGGAGAGGGGTTATAAAAGACGTGGTGGCCTTTGTGCTGCTTCCACCAGAAGGGGAACGTGTGGCCGATGCGGTGATACGCGAACTCGTAGAAGTCCGAGCCGATCCACACGACGAAGAAGGTGAAGATCAGGTATCCGACGCTCCTGCCGCCGAGGCCGCCGTAGGCCTTGGACCAGCCGGCGTTGACGAGGTGAAGCGCGAGGGCGGGGCAGAGCGTCGCCGTGTAAATGCCCTTGAGCATTTGGAGCACTTCGCGCCGCACGAGCGTGGGGGCGGGGAAATTGGGGTTTGACTTCTTCTGCCAGGTCTCGAACGTCGGCCTCGCGTAGTAGAAGTAAAACAGCGTCCCCGACATCGCCATCATCATCACGAACGCGAGGACCGTGAGCGCGATCCACGTCGTGAAGAAATTCCCTCGTTGTGCGAGCGTGTAGAGCATGAGGCACAGCGTGCACGCGCGCGGCGCCTCGTGTCAACGAAAGAACCAACACAAGACGAACGTCAGCCAGCGTTCTTGCTCGCGAGTCGCGCTTCGGCGACCACCCGGAGCGTGGCGACGAGGAGCGCCATGAGCCCGCCCAACGTGAGCGCCTGCGCGGCCTCGGTCATCCCCATCGCGGCGACGAACGCCTGCTCGCCCGCGGCGATGCCGCGCTCCTTGATGAACGCGTCGTTCGAGAGGTGCACGTTGACGGCCCACATGTTGGTGCCGAAGGCGAAGAGCGCGTCGAGCACCACGAGCGCGGGCAACGCCCGGAGCACCGCGAGGCGCTTCTCGGTGGGCTGTTGAATGGCCTTGATCCCGTACCCCACGGCGCCCGCGCCGATCAGCAGAATCGTGAACATGCCCCAACCACCCGCCATGAACCACTCTTTCATGATGTCGCCTCCGGGAAGGTGCTTTAGCAGCGTGCGTGCCAGTCGCCCGTTCCCGTCCCCGTTCCCACGCGGGTCCCTCTGCTCCTGCCTCTCTGGAGCCGTGTCTCACTGGATTTCAGCGCAAAGGCGCGAAGGCGCAAAGGCGCAAAGAGAGGGTTGGGACGGTGGGATGTCCGCTCGGCCGGACAGTGGGGTGATTGGCCGTCCGCGGGAGAGGTCAGCGCCTTTTGCGCGCGGCGAGCCGGAGCGCTTGCAAGGCCTCACGGTGCTCGCCGGTCGGCGGGACGAAGCCGTCGGCGCGGAGCAGCCGGCCGAGCGCCTCGGGCGCGAGCTCGGGCAACCGTTGAATCTCCGCGCGGAGCGAGATCGCGAGATCGTCGGGCAAACCCGAGGCGAGCACGATGGCGTCCGAAGGGATGGGCCCGGCCGTCGCGACGACGAACGCGCCGTTGATCCCGGCGCCGGCCTCCAACCAACCTGCGCTCACGAGCTGGTGTCGCGCGGTGCCCGAAGGCTCGGACGGACGCGATCCGTTGGCTGTTGCAGCCCGGGGGGGTTTGGAGGGACCCCCTTCGGGTCCCCCCATCGTCAACGGCTCAATGGCGGCGTAGGTCGCGCCCACGTCGGCCTCGCCGTCGAGCACGGCGCACGCGACCTTGGCGTGCGTCTTGAGGAAGCTCTCGCGCCCGAACAACGTGTCGGGGTCGAGGCCCTCGGCCATGATGCGCATCCTGGGCGCCAAATACCCTGCTGCGCTGAACACATCGACCCACGCGACGTGCGCGCCTTGGAGATCCGCGAGCTTCTCGATGCGCGAAGCGTGGCTCGTGAAGATCGCCGCGTGGTATCCGGTGCGGCCGTCACGCGTGCTGAGCAGCTCGATCCGGCCTGTCCCCGCGCCTTCGAGCTCGGCGGCGATGAGCGGCGGCGCCCACACCACGTCGGCGAGCCCCGCATCCAGCTCCTCCTTGAGCGCGGCATACGAGGGGAGCACGCGAGGGATGAGGGGGCGTCCGATGGAGTCGCCGAGCACACGGCACAACGCGGCGAGCTTGCTCTCGGCGCCGGAAGCGCCGGACACGATGGCGAACGTCAACATCCTCGAGGCCATACGGGCAGCACCGTACGACGAACAGACGCCCTTCGTCCAATACGTTCTCTTGGTTTTGAACGGAGCAGGGTTTACGCTGAGCCATGGCCTACAACGAAGAGCTCGCGCGGGGCATCGCCGCCATCGTCGGCGTCCGCGACGACGTCGCAGAGAAGAAGATGTTCGGCGGCGTCGCGTACATGATCCAAAACAAGATGGCGTGCGGCATCGTGCGCGACGACTTGATGGCGCGCATCGGGCCCGAAGAGCACGACGCCGCGCTCGCCGAGCCCAACGTGCGCCCCATGGACTTCGCCGGTCGCCCCATGAAGGGGATGATCTACGTGAGCCCCGAAGGCTGGCGCGACCCCGCGATCCTCGCCAAGTGGGTGAACATGAGCGTGGCCTTCGTCCTCACGCTGCCCGCCGACAAGAAGGCTATGAAGAGCGCCAAGCCCGCTCCGAAGGCCCCAAAGCCCGCTGCAAAGGCCGCTCCGAAGGCCCCCAAGCCCGCTGCAAAGGCCGCTCCGAAGGCCGCCAAGCCCGCCGCAAAGGCCGCTCCGAAGGCCAAAAAAGCCAAGGCGCCGGAGCCCAAACGAGCCTCCAAAAAAGGCTGACTACGGCGGGAAGATCACCTTCCCATCGGCCTTGTCCACGCCGCCGCTCCGCGGGCCGATCGAGCGACCCGCGTTGATGAGGCCTTTGCCGAGCGCGCCCCACGACGTTTGATCGCGCGCGATCTCTTTGCCGTTCAGCCAATAACGGTCCTTGCCGCCGGCGTCGACGAAGATGCCAGTCGTAGGGGCTTGTTTGGGATCGGCCCGATCGTCGGCGTCGCCGATGGCAGGCGGAGCGAGCGCCTCGTAGCTGTCGTCTCCGCCGAGGTTCACGTACACCCCGACCCCGCCGATGTTGCCCGCGCCGATCGAGAACGAAGGGCCTTTGACCTTGTCGTCGCCGCCGCGATCGACGTGTACGCCCGCGCCGAAGTCGTGGCCGAAACCAAGGGATTTGATGGCGGGCTTGCGCGCCTGGTTGTAGGCGTCGTTGCCCGCCACGTCCTCGAAGTAGCCGATCGACGCGTGCGCGGCGGCGCCTTGCCCGTACGCGACGGCGTCGAACGTGTCGTCGCCGCCGCCGTCGATGAAGATCCCCGCGCCGAAGAAGTTCGCGGCGCCCTGCGCATACACCCCTGCTTCGTAGCGGTCGTTCCCCGCGCGGTCGTAGAGCGCGCCGATGCCGCCGGAGAAGCTCGCGGGCCTCCCCGCGAAGTACGTCCGCCCCACGCCGAGCGCGCCCACGATCACCGGCGTGAGCAGGAGCAATGGCCTTCGTTTGGCGGCGATCGCGACCGCGAGCGCCCCGGCGAGCGCCGCCGCGCCCGCGAGCCCCGCCGTCATCGGGAACGCGCGATCCGACGTGCGATGAAGCCAAAACGCGGCCCCGTGCGCGAACGCGCCGGCGATCATCGACGCGACCGCGAGGAGGCGCAGCCGATCGATGCTCGCGCCTCGCCGTTCTCGCCACGTCGCGAAGAGGGTGAGCAGCGCGCCAACCCCGTAGAGCAGCGCGGCGATCGCGATCGCGATCCGGCGCTTGCCGAGGTCGGCGCGCACGAGCGGGCGATGACCGAGCGAAGCGCCCTGCGCCATCGAGCTGTTGGCCTCCACGAACGGCGCCGGATAAAGCGGTTTTTGGCCCGTCGCCGCGTCGCCCGGATCACACGTGTACGTGTCGGAGCCCGCCGCGTCGGCGAGGATCGCAGCGGCGCGCGGCCCCGCGAAGCCCTGCGCGAACGTGATCGCGCGGCGGCGATCGTCGCCCGCGCGATCGACGAGCGCGGCGACGCCGTAGATCGCCGCGCCCTGCGCGCCGATCTCGGCCTCGAAGAGATCGTCGCCGCCCGCGTCGTAGAGCGCGCCCACGCCCATCGCCGCGAACCCCTGCGAGAGCGCGAGCGATCGGTACGTGTCGCCCTCGGCGCCGAGATCGAACGCGAGCCCGATGCCGCCGACGCCCGCGCCTTGCCGCGCGATCCGTGATCGCGTCGGGCCCGCGGGCGATCGCCCCCGGCGATCCGAGGGGAGGAGCGCGCGCCCCGCGCGATCGGGCTCCCCCGCGATCTCGTAGCCGTAGTCGTCTTTGCCGCGCGCGTCGATCGCGACCGCGATCGGGCGATCGCCGTTCGTCGCCCCGAACGGCACGCGGTAGACGTCGTCGCCGCCCAGATCGAAGAGCAGGAGCGCGCGCTCGGCGATCGAGCCCTCGGCGTAACGATCGGGCGACCCGTCGTGCACGACGATGGCGCCTTCGCTCGTCTCGATCTCGAAGGGCGGGAACGACGCGGGCGGGAGCTCGTCGAAGCGCGCCTCCTCGATGACCTTCGCGACGATCTGCGCCGCGGCCGCGATCTTCCCGAGATCCACGCGATCGAGCACCGCGCGCGCGCCCTCGCTGTCTTCGAATGGGCTCTCGTCGCCGAGCACGAGCGCGATCGCCGCCGTCGACAACATCACGCGCTCCTCGGCGGTCGGGCCGAGGGTGCGGCTCACCTCGCGCGCCGCGAGATCGAGCGCGCCGATCACGCGGGCGAGCTTCTCTTGCAACGGGCGCGGCACGGGCGCGGCCATCGCGCGCGCCTTCGCGGCGTCGAGCGCCTTGCCGCGGCGCGATTCGAAGAGCAGCAACGCGGTGGCGAGCGGCGTCGCGTCGTCGCGCGCGGGCTCGAACGCGCGAAGATCGGCGCACGGGACGAAGGGCACGCGCCCCCGCCGCGCCGCGAGCGTGAAGAGCACGCTCGACACGGGGCCCGCGCCGTCCATCGCCGCGTCGATCGTGCGCGCGAGATCGCCTGCATATCCCGGGAGTCGCAGCGGCTCGATCCAGAGCGGGATCAGATCGAGCGCGCGCTCCGGGTCGTGGATCGTGCGCCGCGCATAGCCCGATCGCTCGACCGCGAAGGGATCGATCGTGAGCGAGCAGCGATCGACCCCCGCGGCGCCGAGCGCCTCGTCGAGCGTGTCGGGAGGATCGCCCTTGCACGCGAGCTTGGGGAGCGGCACCGCGTTCGGAGCGTCGAGGCAGACGACGCCCGGCTCGCCGCGCGCGCCCTGCGCGCACGCGAACGAGAGGACGACGGCGATCACCGTGAGCCAGAGAGCCTTCAAGGGGCGTGGAGTCTACGCGAATCGAGGCGGATTTAGGCTCAGAACTGGAAGTAGATGAACGGGCTCGTGCTGGTCGGCGCAAAGAAGAAGATCGCGAGGATCCACGCCGTGATGAGGCACGCGCCCGCGACCGTGGTGACGCGGAAGCGGAGGTACGGGCCCGAGATCGCGTTGGCCTCGACGCGCGCGCCGAGCGCGCCGAGCAGCGCCCCGCCGTCGAAGCCCCGCTCGCGGACGCGATCGAGGAGCACGCCGATCACGTGCCCGAACGCGACCATCACGAGGGCTTGGATCATCGGGGGCCACGGGAAATAGAGCGCGCCGTCCGCGGGCAGCGTCCACATGCGCGCGACGATCGTCTTGGTCGCGGCGAAGCTCGGCGCGCGGAACGGGATCCAACACATCATCGCGAAGAGCAGCGTGAGCGGCGCGCTCACGAGATCGGGCAGCGGGCCCTTGCCGCGATCGTCGCCGAAGCGCTCCAAATAGAGCTTGTGGAGCGCGAGCGCCGCGCCGTGCAGCACGCCCCAGAGCACGAAGTTCCAGCTCGCGCCGTGCCACAGGCCGCCGAGCGTCATCGTGATGAAGAGGTTCACGTACGTGCGGCCGCGCCCTTCGCGGTTCCCGCCGAGCGGGATGTAGAGGTAGTCGCGCAGCCACTGCGAGAGCGTGATGTGCCAGCGGCGCCAGAAGTCCGTCACGCTCGTCGCGAGGTACGGCATGTGGAAGTTCTCGGGCAGGTCGTAGCCGAACATCTTGGCGGTGCCGATCGCCATGTCCGAATAGCCCGAGAAATCGCAGTAGATCTGGATGGTGTACGCGATGACGCCGATCCAGATCGACGCGCCCGAGTAGAGCCCCGGGCTCGCGAAGATCGGGTCGGCGACCTTCGACATCGGATCGGCGATGAGGAGCTTCTTGGTGAGCCCCACGAGGAAGATCGACGCGCCGAGCGCGAGGCGATCGACGCTCGGCCGGATGTCGCGCGACATCTGCGGCAAGAACACGCTGCCGCGGACGATGGGCCCGGCGATGAGCTCGGGGAAGAACGTCACGAACGTCGCGTAGTCGATGACGCTCTTCTCGGGCTTGAGCGATCGGCGATAGACGTCGATCGTGTAGCTCATCGTCTTGAACGTGTAGAAGCTGATGCCCGCGGGCAGCAGGATCTTCGCGGCGGGCAAGCTCAACCCGAAGACTTTTAGCGCCACGTTCGCGTTGTCGAGGAAGAAGTTATTGTATTTGAAGTAGCCGAGGAGACCGAGGTTGGATGCCACGCTGACGAGCAGCCACGCGCGTCGCTTGGGCTCTTCTTCCGTCGCGGCGATGCGGTTCGCGACGGCGTAGTCGATGACGCTGATGGCGCCGAGCAAGCCCAAGTAGCGCACGTCCCACGCCGCGTAGAACAAACACGAGGCGACGAGGAGCACGCGCTTTCGCTGCGTGGTCGTCCACCACGGCGCCCACAAGAGGGTGAGCAGCGCGGCGAGGAACCCTAGGAAACGAGGGCTAGAGAAGATCATCGGCCGCGAGCCGCTCCATCTCGCGCGCGAGCACCTCGGCGACCGCGCGGTGCCCCTCCGCGTTCATGTGGCCGAAGTTGAAGCGCGTGTTGACGAAGCCGTACGGCGACGTCCGTCGCGCGGCGAACGACGCGTGCTCCGATCGGAAGTTGATGCAGCGGATCGACGCGCCCGCGCAGGCCGCGTCGAACGCGCGCTCCGCGCTGCGATCGACCTCGGAGGGCTTCTGCGGATCGAAGTTCGGCAGGTAGAGCAGCGTCACGCGGCCGTCGTAGGCCTTGTGGAGGGCCTTGAGGATGTCGGCGATCGGGTAGCGCTCGGCCGCGTCGTCTTGGCCTTCGGGGCGAGGCGGGGGCGCGTCCGCGGCGAAGAAGAGCGGCGGCTCGGCCCTCGCGGCGGCCTCGAATTCGGTGAGCCTCTGCATCCCGTACGTGATGAGGCTCGACCTGCGGATCAACCTCGTCGCGCCCCAGAACCGCGACGGCCTCGAAGGCTCGCCCGGCACCACGCGCAGCGCGGCCTTGCCCCCGCTTTGATCGATCGCGAAGCGCGCCATGTAGCCCTTCTTTCGATCGAACGCGTCGGTCGTGATGTCGGGCTCGCGCAGTTGGATGATCGTCCACCGCGGCGCGAGCTCGGATCGATAAAAGGGCGCGAGGCTCACGTAGTCCGCGGCGGACGCGTACGAGCGCCCCGCGTTGAGCACTTGGAAGGGGGTCTTGCCGCCGCGCAGCTTCTCTTCGAGGACGTGCGTGAGCACCTCGCTGTCGTCCACGTTCTTCGCCTCGACGTACGAGTCGCCGAGCACCAGAATCGAAGGCTTCGCGCGATCCGGCGGCGAGGCCCTTCGCAGGCCGTGGATCGTCCAGCGCGCGGTGCCAAAGCCCTCTCCGCCCCAACGCGTCGTCGCGCCCGCGGCCATCACGCGGCCCAAGACCGGGTCGTACTCCGTATCAATCGTGAAGACGACACGCACCAGCGCTTCGGAGAGCGCGAGCCCCAAGGCGGCGCCCATCAAGAATCGAAGCGTCGAACGAAGCCTGGGCACGATGGAGCACCATAGAGGCAAAACAGCGCTTCAGTCCACCGCGGTAACGACCCTGTTTCGGCCCCTCGCCTTGGCGCGAAGGAGCGCCGCGTCGGCCGACGCGAGGAGCAGATCGGCGCGCGCCGCGTCCTCGGGCATGGCCGCGACACCGACGGAGCACGTGATCTGCACGCGGTGCGCGCTCCCGAGCGCAAAAGGCCGCTCCGCGATGGATGCTCGAATGCGCTCGCCGACGAGCGCGGCGGTCGCGCGATCGGCGTCGGGCAAGATGGCGGCGAACTCGTCGCCGCCATAACGATAGACGCGATCCTCCTGCGAGAAGCCGTCTTTGCCGGGCCTGCTCACCACGCGCACGGCGCCGCGCATGCGCGCGGCGAGCCCCGCGAGGAGCGCGTCGCCTGCTTGATGACCGAGGCCGTCGTTGATGGGCTTGAAGCCGTCGAGATCGATCATCACGAGGCCGACCGGACGACCCGTCTCCGAGGCTGTGTCGGCCGCGCGGACGAGATCGGTTTGGAACGCGCCGTGATGACCCAAGCCCGTGAGCGCGTCCGTGCGCGCCTCGCCGGCGATCTTCTCGTAGCGCTCGGCGTTGGCGATCGCGCGGGCGGCCTGCTCGGCGACCATCGCGACGATCTTCGCGGTCATCGGATCGGCGGGCTTCTCGGTGAAGCGGTTGTCGGCGTAGAGGATGCCCAAGATGGCGTGCCCGTACGTGAGCGGCGCGGCGACCGCGGTCGGCGGGTGAAAGAGCCCGCCCGCATCGTCGTCGCCCTCGCCGATGACGGTGGCCCAACGCCGGTACGCGAGCGCGACCGGCGTGCGCCCGTTGGGATCGATCGACGCCGCGCGGACGCGGCGATCGAGCTCGCTCGGCTGATCGCGGCGGCGGAGGCCTGCGTCGTGGAGCGTGGTCAAATCAGGCGACTCACGCTCGATGGACCTCCACACGCGATCGGCCTCGTCGCGATCGACGGGCCCCACGGCGCCCGCGCCGTAGAGGGCGCGCACGGGCATGAGCAGGCTCGACGCGTGTGTGCTCGACGCCGGCTCGTCTTGCCCGCGTTGATCCTTGTGCGTGAGAAAGAGCATCGCGCGGTTGAAGCCGAGGCCGACGCCCGCCGTGGTGCCGGTCAAGATGGCGTAATACGTCGCGTCGCGCTCCAACGTGGTTCCGACCAGGCCGGAGATCCGGTGGAGCAGGGCGATGGCGCGCTGGAGCGACTTGACCTGCCTCTCCAGGGCAGCGACCCGATCCAAGAGCTTCAGCGCTTCGCTCACGCTTATCGCTTACACCCAAGGGTGGCTGGAGGCCACGAGCGATGATCGTTGCCAATTGCAGGGCGTGGTCCGCTAGGATGGCGAGATCATGGACCTGACCTCGGGTGCCGTCATCTCCGGCCGATACAGGCTCGACCGCAAGGTCGGGGCCGGTGGCATGGGCGAAGTCTGGCTCGGTGTGGACGTTTCGACCAACGGCAAGATCGCGGTCAAGACCCTGCTCTCCGCGACCTCCGTGAACGCAGAGATCGCAGCTCGCTTCAAGCGGGAGGCGTACTTCCTGGAGAAGATCAAGAGCGACTACGTCGCCCGGGTCGTCGAGTTCATCGCCGACGAGAGCTTCGGCCTCGTGCTGGTGATGGAGTACATCGAGGGCGACGCGCTCGCGAAGGTCCTCCAGCAAAAGACGCTCACCGTCGAAGAGACGATCGACCTCGGGGTCGACATCGGTCACGCGCTGCAAGACCTCCATCGCGCGCACGTCGTGCACCGCGATCTCAAGCCCGGCAACATCATCATGAGGCCTCTGCCCGGCAACGCGTTCCGCGGCGTCGTCGTCGACTTCGGCGTGAGCCGCATCATGCAGAGCGCCATCAACGAGGGCGAAGAAGAGGAGCTCACCGGCATCACGCGCGCGGACATGGCCGTCGGCACCATCGAGTACATGGCGCCCGAGCAGATCTTGAACTCGCGCCAGGTCACCGCCGCGTCCGACATTTACGCGCTCGGCGCGATGATGTTCCGCGCCGCCGCGGGCCGGCACATCTTCGGCAACGTCGATTCAGACGCCGAGCTCGCGCAGAAGAAGCTCATGACCGAGGCGCCGGCGCTGCCGATCTCGCGCAGCGACATGATCGCCAAGAAGCTCATCGAGGTCGTCGGAAAAGCCACGAAACGAAGGCCCGCGGAGCGCTACCGCACCGCCGACGAGATGCTCGCGGACCTCCTGCCCATCCACAAGATGCTGCACGCCGACGTGTCCGAGGACGCGGGCACGATCGCGATGATGCCGCAGGCCATGACGGTGCCGCTCCCCAAGCAGCAAGCGCCGCTCGCCGCGCCCCCGCCGCCGCGTCCTTCGAACCCCGGCGCGCCGCCTCAACCTCAGGCGCCCTCCGCGTTGCGCGCGTCGTACAACAACCTCCCCGTGGCGCAAGCGCCGATGTCGACGCCTCAACCGATGAGCGCGCAGCACCCGATGAGCGCGCAACATCCGATGAACGCGCAACATCCGATGAACGCGCAACATGCGATGACCGGCTCGCCCTCGGGGCAACACGTCGTGGCAGCCCCCGTCGGATCGCCTTCGGGACAGCACGGCGTGCCCTCGTCCCCGATGCACCAACAACACCCGATGACGACGACCGGATCGCACCCGCAGGTGAGGACCGCGACCGGATCGTTCCCGCAGGTCGCCGTCACCACGGGCTCGCATCCGCAGGTCTCGATCCCTTCGCAACACGCGCCGGCCAGCAACCCCACGCCGGGCATGCCGCCGGGCGCGACGAGCACGTTGCCCTCTGCATCGACGGCCGTGCCCGCGGACTCATCGCCTCGCCCTTCGCTCCCGAGCACGCCGAGCTCCACGCCCGTGTCGGTCGTCGCGGCGGGCGCCACCTCGCAACCTTCGAGCGCGCCGCAATCCGAGCCTCGGAGGGGCGGCGTCTCGATCGGCGTGCTGCTCGCCGCGGTGGTCGTCGCGCTCGGCGGAGGCGCGGCGCTCGGCGCGTTCTTCCTGCGCGCGCCCGCGCCCGGCCCCGCGCCCGCGACCACGATGACCACGACGCCCGAAGCCGCGAGCGCGGTGGCTTCGGCGAGCGCGGCCGCGCCTGCGAGCGCCGCGCCCGAGCCCTCGGCGAGCGGGGCGCCTGCGCCTTCCGTGAGCGCAGCGGCGCCTCCTCCCGGCGCGAGCGCGAGCGGCGAAGCGCCGGCTGACGGCGCGTCCAAGCCCAAGCTCTGGGGCAAGCTCCCCACCGCGTCGCCCACGGGTGATGCGACCGCCGCGCCCACGGTCGTGCCCAAAGCGTCGGTCGCGCCCGTGGTCGCGCCCAAGCCCACGGTCGCTCCCACCGCGCCGGCAGCGCCCAAAGCGCCCGACGTGAAGTTCTAAAATCCATGGAGAAAAAAGCCCTTCACGAGCTCGTGAGCGAGCTCCTCGCGGCGCGCGGCGAGGGCCTCCTGCCGCTCGTCACGCTCGACTCGGGCGCGCGTTACGGCCTCGACGTCGCGAGCGGATCCGTCCGTTGGATCATCGATCACGGCGACGGTCGCCCGAACACCACGTTCTCGGGCGAGACGGCGCATCTCTTCCACGAGGCGCTCGAATGGAAGCGCGATCGCTTCGACAACGAGATCGAAGAGAGCGCGCGCTCGTTCGGGCTCTCCGCGGACGACGTGATCTTCTCGTATCCGGTGTTCGACGTCGCGCGCGCGATCTTCGCGAAGAGGTCCTCGTTCTTGACGAGGCTCATGCTCGAGTGGCTGCGGCCCACGGAGCTGCGCGAGCTGCGCGTCGAGATCAAAGAGGTGATCGCGACGCCCAACATGCCGCGCGCGGTGATCGCGCTCGCCGAGCGCCTCGTCGTGCCCGACTGAGGCGCTGCTCGGCGATCAGCCCATCGTCACGACGGCCCTGATCGACTCGCCGTGGTGCATCAAATCGAACGCGTCGTTGATCTTGTCGAACGGCAGCGTGTGCGTGATGAGCGGATCGATCTGGATCTTCTTCTCCATGTACCAGTCGACGAT
>CAYTJL010000197.1:4727-18047 GCA_964437785.1 uncultured Polyangiaceae bacterium | reverse complement strand
GCCGAGGCCGAGCCCCTGCACTGATCAACGATCATCAACGACGGCGGGCCTGCTCAGATCGACGCGTATACCTTCGCCGCCTTCGCGAACCGCTCAGCGATTACATCGCGGAGCGAAGGCGGCTTCAGAACGGTAGCATTCTCTCCGAAACCAAGCACCCAAGTCTCCAGCTCGGGACAGAGCCGAACGCGGAGCATCACCACTACGCTCCCGTCCTCGCATGTCGTAACCTGCTGCGTAGGATGCCAACGGTGCTTTCTTGCCAAATTCGCCCAACCGCCGCGGAGAACTATGGCGATGTCCTCCACCCGACTCGTCCCGCTGCCGATGTGAATGCCAAAGCCGGGCTCAAGCACATTCCGGGGATCGTATTCATTCTTCGAGGGGTACACAAACGAATCCTTCGTTGAGTCAACTTCGCTCATCCTAGCAAAGCGATAACAGTAGAACGAACGATCCTGCCTCCTCGCGAGCACGTAGAACTGGTGGTCGAAGAGCATGAGAGACAGGGGCTCAACGGTGAGCTGCTCCCGCTTGCCATTGTTGTGCTCGTACGAAAAATTAAGGGCACAAGCGTTCAGTAGACATTCGATAACGTCATCAAGGCTCGCCGCGGCTTCCGGCAAGGCGTATTCGCCGCCACGCGGAGCGAAGACGAACTTGCGATCGAGATCCCCGTAGGTCTCCCCGCGCTGCCGCAGAAGATGATCCCGCGCATCCTTGAGGTTTCGTTCATGCTCTGTGCCCTCAAACATCGACGCTAAGCTCGCCGCGATGCAAGCACCGATGACAGCAAGCCGCGAGGGTCGTTCTCGTCGATCCTCGTATACAACCCACGTTGTACGGCGATCATTGCGGTCCTTTTTCCGCCTCATATTCGGAAGGATCGATACGATCTTCTCCAACCAACGATCCGCCGTCGAAAGAGAGCGTCCAGTAGCGCTTGCTATGGTGCGCCTGGAGTGCCGCGCGCCCTGCAAGAGCTCTGCTACAACGCGGAGAAGCGTGGGAACCTCGTCGCCTTCGGCCAAATTTTTCTTCATCATCAGATGAGGATCTTATCACGTGGTGACGATCTTCTCAAGGACATCTTGCCATCGGGAGCTCCGGGATCCATCCATCCCCGCGTTTCGTCGACTTCCTGCGCGTCCCTCTCCTAACTAACCCCTCGTAAAAGCGGAGCTTCCTATGGCTGGTTTTAGCACGCGATCAACTCTTCACCGCCGCCTCTCCACATTCGTCGATTGGATCGCTACCGAGAGCTCCACAGAGGAGGTAATTCGTCGCCAAGCCGATGAGATCCGTGGGCGTATCAAGGGGAAAGCGAAAGACGATGGCCTCACGGTCCGAAGCACGCCAAACGCAGGTTCCTTCGCCAAACGCACCGGGCTTCGGCGCCACCTCCAGGGCGACTCGGACGTCGAAGGCCAGGACGTCGATCTGCCTTTTGTCATCTCGCCCAAGACAAAGGACGATGAAGAGGTGGAGCGGCTGCTCGACCGGTTTGAAGGTTACGCCAGGGAGAGCTACCCGAACACGCAGCGGGAGCGTACAAAATCCTCGGTTAAGCTCAAGTTCGTTGGCACCAAGCTCGCCTATGATCTCGTGCCAATGCTCGCGACGGACACGGAGGACGAGCAGCTCCTCCTTCGCGATGGTGGAGAGCGTCGACGGACATCGGTGCAAAAAAATATCGAATTCATCGTCTCACGCACGAGATCGAGCAATGTGCTCCCCGGGCGCGTCAAGTTCAATGAGTGCGTGCGCCTCATGAAGTGGTGGAGGGAATTCCGTGTCGCAAGCGCGGACACGCTCCACGACGTTCCGAGCTTCGTCGTCGAGTTGCTCGCGGCGAAGGCATACGATACGCAATCGGTTGCTGAGACCTACGCAGAGACGCTGGCTCGCTGGTTCGCGTTCCTCGCTGACTTGGTGTCGAGGCGGGCCGCTGTCGTCTTCACTGACTTCGTCCCGGCGCCGGCGACAACTACCGGAAATTGGGCAGTCCTTGACCCAGTGAACCCGGAGAACAACGCTGTCTCTAGCTTCACCGGCCTTCAGATTGACGAGCTGACAGGTTGGTTCGCGGATGGGCGCGACGCGTGGGGTCGCGCGTTGGGGGCTGACCTTCGCCAAGAGGATGCGGCGTCGCTCGCAGCGCTCATTGAATTGTTTGGCACGCCGATGCGGCACCACAATGGAGACAAGTGACGATGAGCTCGACATTTTCATCTACGGCCGCACGCACGAGCACCTTTACGGAGGCGCGTGTGCGGTACGTGATGGCGAAGGTGCTTGAGGACCTCATGATGATCGCGGTGTGCCAATATGCCAGCCTCGAACAGGTCAAGTCGTGGTGCGAGGACGTGACGGAGGTCCTGTTGTTCGAGGCCGCAGAGCTCTTTCAAATTAAGTTCAGTCGCCCGGACGGCGAGCCAGCGGCCATCAACTACCGGATCTCGGATGATGGCTCGATCTCGGAGGATCGGTCGTCCGGGGGTGTCAACTATTTCGTGCATCCGAGCGGGACCAAAGCATCGATCGTGTTGAGGCTCCGCGCAGGAGCGAAGAAGCGTCAGGCGGCGCTCGATTATCTGGAGCAGCACGGCTGGACCTTCAACGGTACAGTGTTGGAAGATGATGGTGTGGGCGATGGCGCTTACTCATCGGCCGGCTATGGGCTCACACGGAACAAGATCGGTAAATGGCAATGAGCGAGCTTCATCTCTTCGAAACGACCCATCCGAACAAGGCTGCTCGGGCCACCTTCGATGGTCTCGTCGGTCTGGATGACGCAAAGGACCAACTTGTCGAAGAGCTGTCGTTGCTCCTCGACGCCCGACGGCTCGAGAGTTGGCGGAAGAAGCACCACCCCAAAGGACTCGCCATCGTCGAAACGCTGACAAAAAGCGCACCGCTTGTGCTCCTCTCTGGGGAGGTTGGCTGCGGCAAAACAGCGCTCGCTACCTCGGTCGCGACGCCCATCGCCGAGAAGCTCGACGCTCGGGTGCTGTGCCTCGAGACGCCGTCGAACGTGCGAGGCACTGGGCTCGTCGGAGACATCTCGAACCGGATCACGACAGTCTTTACCATGGCGCGATCGAAGCTCTCGGACAGCGCAAGGTATGGCCTGCTCGTGATCGACGAGGCTGACGACCTGGCGACGAGCCGGGCGCAGCTCCAAGCGCATCACGAGGACCGGGCAGGTCTGAACGTGCTTGTGAAACAGATCGACATGCTCGCCCGCGACGCGAAAGGTCTCGCCGTGATCCTCATCACGAACCGCCTCGCGGTCCTCGATCCAGCTATTCGACGCCGCGCGGCGCTGCACCTCACGTTCAACCGCCCCGACAAGGAAGCGCGCCGACGTATTTTTGCCTCGATGCTTCGGGGAACCAGGGTTACAGACCGGGACCTCGATGATCTCGCAGAGAAGAGCGAGAGGCCGGACATCCCATTTAGCAGCTCGGATCTCGTGCATCGTGTTGCTCGACTGGCGCTCACGAGAGCGAGAACTGCCGATCAGCCGTTTTCGCCAGCGCTCATCGTCGAAGCGCTCGCCGAAGTACATCCGACCCCACTCGTCGAAGATAAGCCTCTTACATGAGCTGATGTGTGATGACTAAGCCCAAAAGCGCCCGCGTAAAACGTGTCCACTCTAGGACCTCCCCGGTCGAAGAAGCGCGCGCCATACACGATCAAGTTCGGCTCCGGCTCGTCGCAGCGACGGCAGGTCGTTGCGAGTTTCGGGGCTGTAACCGAGACCTCTATCAGCATCCCGTAACGACGACACCAGGCAATTACTCTCAAATGGCACATATCGTGGCATTTCGCGAGGAGGGTCCTCGTGGTAAAGGCCCCCGCCCACGTAACGTGAACATCTTCGAAAATTTGATGCTGCTTTGTGCGGATTGCCACCATCTCATTGACACACAGCCCGCCGCTTATCCGGTCCGCGCGCTTCGCGACCACAAGCGTGAGCATGAGGATCGGATCTCAGCAGTTACCGCGCTCGGGCCAGAATATCGGACGACGGTGATTCAGGTGCGCGGCACGATCGGCGGACAGCCCGTCGACATACCGGCCGCTGACATTCGCGAAGCGCTCCACCCTCGCTATCCGGCCCGCCTTCCAGGCGCGCTCATCGATCTGACGTCGTTTCAGCGAGAGAGTGAGTCGTTCTTCCAGCTGGCTCAGGAGCAAATTCGACGCGAGCTTCAGCCGGCCCTGAGAGCGGAGCTCGAGCGCAAACGCGTGCAGCATTACTCGGTCTTTGCTCTTGCGCCGATCCCCGTCCTCGCGTGCTTCGGCCGAGAGATCGGAAACAAAGTAACAGTCGACATTTTCCCGCGGCACAAAGATCGAGCGCCCGACAGGCCGGCTTGGGGTTGGTTGAGCACGGGGACCATCGCAGGGTACGAGCTGCGCAAACTTCGGGACGGCACCGAGCCGATGTCGGTGGCGCTTCTCCTCTCCCTGAGCGGCCGCATCGATCTCAGCTCGTTGCCATCCGATATGGATATCCGCTTCACGCTGTACGAGATCTCGCTCGTCGGTCAAGAGCCCAACGTAGATTTCCTGCGGCGTCGCGAGGACCTTTTCGAGTTCCGTAACTCGTACCGTGATGCTCTTCGCCACATCGTAACAGCCCACCCTGGCCTGCCCCAGCTACATTTGCTCCCAGCGGTTCCGGCCCCGATCGCCATTGCTTGTGGGCAGGAGTTGATGCCCAAGGCTCATCCAGAGTTGGTTGTTTACGACCGAGTAAAAGAGACCTTCGTTCATGCTATAACAATCAACACAAATAAGGATCTTTAAAGAAGCCGCTATGGTACGCGGAGGACCAGGAGCACATGCGCAAAATGGACAAAGAGGCTCACCCCGCCAAGAATCCAGCTACACCGCCCACCCGTCTGCACCTCGCTGAGCTCCTCCTCGCTGCAAAACTCCGCGGCGAGCGCGACTCCTTTCGGGCGCGACGCGACTTCTCCGAAGATATACAGCAGGTCCATGCGATCCTCTTCAATCGCAAAGCACGAAAACTCTCCAAGATCGCCGCCTATCGCGAGTGGTTGAAGAAGAACCAGCCTTGCGTTTTCGGTCGCGCCGGTGCCACTAAAAAGCAGGTGTTCACCTGCATGCTCGATGAGCACGAGATCCTCAACATGCGGCGCGGAGACGAGGACCTTCGGGACACCATTCGAGATCACCAACGCGTGTGGAAGCGGCGTGCTCTCCATGGGCTCAGCTCGTCGTTTGTGATCGTATTGAATAGCCCCGCGCTCGCGCATCTCGCCCCAGGCCCCGAGCTCAAGGAGATCTGTCGTCGGTTCATGGAGCTCTATATCGGCGCCGACGTCGAGGACGACACGATCATCTCCCGACATGAATTCGTCTACCTCGCACAAGAGGACGCAGGGAAGCTCTCGTACCTGCGGTTCGCGACGCTCCCAAATATCTTCTGCGCGCAGGCTGATAAGCGATGGTGGCACGACCATCGAACCCCGGCGGGGCTCATGATCACGTCAAACGCCCTGGGGCACTACATGCACTCACAAGGAATTGACCCGACACGCTCGCTGAAAATGGCGATGTCAACAATTCGTAACGCGCATCGAGAAGAGAAGCCCAAGAAGGGGCTGCCGGCGACTTCTCTCCTCCCACGTCCAAATGGCGAATCTAGCCCGCTCGAAAACGATCCCGAGCTCGCCGGGTGCTCGGCACACAGGTACGCAGGTTATTTTCACACAGACCACCTCATTCCAAGTGTATTCTTCGAGTCAAAGCCACCAAGCTCTCTCATCAAGGACCTCGATCTATCGTACATTCACGATCCCGCTACTCTGGACCACGCGGAGCTCGTGAAGGGGGAGCCGGTTGATTGGTACACGGTGAGGAACGAGATCTGGCTGCGGAGTGGTCAAGATCTTCTGAAGCGCTTCAGCTTTGACGAACAAGATCGGAAGGAGGCGTTCCAATGGCTGGAGCAGCGGCTATGGGCACGCTGCCGTGGCTGACCGAACGCGACACCTTCAGGCCGGAGGGGAGAAGGCACGATCCGGGCGCAGAGAGCACTTTCACCGCACCTCGATTCTGCTATCCAAGAACCGCCATGCGCGGTCTCTCGGTCCTCATCCCCTTCGCCCTCTTCACCCTCACGAGCGCGTGCGCCCCGCGCGCTCCGCACAACCCCGGCAACGTCGGTCAATGGCAGGGGCCGCCCCAACAGGGTGGCCCGTATGCCTCGCAACCGCTGCCGCCGCCCATCGTTCGCCCGGTCGACGTCGGCGCGATCATGGCGCTCGGCAACATGCCGTGTGCGCCCAAAGAGGTCGCGCCCGGTACATGGGCGCGCTTCGACTGCGGGCCGTTCGTCGCGGTCTCGCGCGTGATGCAGTCGCTCCCGGTTCCGGTGCAGCTCCCGCGCATGAACTTCCTCCCCGGTTTGCCCGGGGTCGTGCCGCCGGCGGTCGATCACCGGAGCGACGGGACCGAGGGCCCAATCAAAGATCAAGGCGCGGTGGGCGTGTGCACCGCCATGTCGCTCTCGTCGGCGATGGATAACCAGATTCGGCGGATGGGCCGGCAAGACGTGGTCTCCGCGCTCCACCTGTGGTCCAAATACGGTATCCCCACCATGGGGGACGCGGGCGACAAAAACGTCGATCAAGTGCTCTCGCTGGAGCCGAGCTGGCAATACGACCCTGCCAAAGCGTGCAAGCTCTCGCGCGATCCGATGGAGCCCTGCGCCGCCGCCTATCACGTGGTGCCTGGCTCCGCGTCCATGGACCCCATCATCATCGCCGAGAAGAGCCGGGCCGACAGCGCCGGACGTTACAAGCTCACCGGCATCGAGCAGCTCCAGAGCAAGCCCGCCAACATCGATGAGCTGTCCGCCGTGCTCGCCGGCGGCGACGACGTGTGGGCGTCATTTTGGGTCAACGACGAGGCGTGGAAGAGCCGCTCGCTGCGCGATGCGGTCATCCCCGACTACGTGACCGACAGCAACGTCGGGCACGCGGTGGTGCTCGCCGGATTCCGCACCATGCCCGACGGGACCAAGCAGTTCCTCGTCCACAACAGCTGGAGCGATCGCTGGGGCGACCGCGGATATGGCTGGATCTCGCAGGCGATGGTCACCAAGTACCTGCGCGCGGCGTACAAAGTCAAAGTCGGCGACTCCAACGCTCCGAGCACGCCCAACCAACCTTCGTCGAGCGGCTGCCCCGCGGGCCAAGTCAAAGATGCGGTGAGCGGCCAGTGCGCTGCGCCTTGCTCCAGCGGCTCGGCGCCGGCAGCGGGGGTTTGCCTCCCCAGCGTGCCTGGTTTCCCCATGCCGGGCGGCGGCCAGCAGCCCGCGCCTCCGGGCGGCCAACAGCCGCAGAACAACGCTTGTCCGCAGGGGCAGGCGGCCGACCTCATGACGGGTAAGTGCGCTCCGCTCTGCGCGGGCGGCGGCCCGGCCATGGGCGGGATGTGCCTGCCTATCCCGCGCTGATTGGTGTATAAGGGCCGGGTGCACCCCAACGCCGAGACCATCCAACGCTTTTACACGGCCTTCAACGAGCGCGACGCCGAGGGGATGATCGCGTGTTACGCGCCCGACGTCACCTTCTCTGACCCGGTGTTCACCTCGCTCAAAGGCGAGGAGGCGTTCGCCATGTGGCGGATGCTCACCGAGCGCGGGCGCGATCTGCGCGTCGAGGTGAGCGGCATCGACGCCGACGACACCACGGGCAAGGCCCATTGGGACGCACACTACACGTTCTCGGCCACGGGCAGGCACGTGCTCAATCGCATCGACGCGCGCTTCACCTTCCGCGATGGGAAGATCGCCACCCACGTCGACACCTTCAATCTTTACAAATGGGCGAGCCAAGCGTTGGGCCTGACAGGCAAGCTCCTCGGCTGGTTCGGGCCCGTGCAAAACGGCATCCGCAAGAAGGCCGACAAGGGCCTGCGCGACTACATGAAGAAGCGCGCTACCTGAGCCGCGCGCGGATGGCCTCGACGACCTCCAAACGGTCGAAGAGCCGCTCCACGTAATCGAGCCTGTCGGTCTCGATCACCAGCGTGGGCGAGAGGTCATAGCGCGCAAACCACGCTTCATAAAGGCGCTCCAGCGACGCGAGGTACGCCCGCGGGACCGCCTTCTCGAACGTCCTGCCCCGCTTGCGGATGCGCTTCACCAGCGTGGGCAGCGGGCAGCGCAGGTAAATCATCAGGTCGGGCGGCCGGATCTCGCCGCGCAGCGTGAGATAAAGGTCCTGGTAGAGCCGATAATCACGGTCGTCGAGGTGGCCTTTCTCGTGCAAATGCGCGGCGAAGACCTCGGCGTCCTCGTAGAGCGTGCGGTCTTGGACGAGCAGCTCCGGGCCCTTCGCCGCGCGCCGGAGCACCTCACGATGGATCTGGAACCTCCGCACCAAAAAGAACGTCTGCGACGCGAACGCCCACCGCGGCATGTCCGCATAGAAGTCGGACAGATACGGGTTCTCGTCGTTGGGCTCGAAGAACGGCACGGCCCCGAACTGGTGGCGAAGCCAATCGACGAGGCTCGATTTGCCAGCCCCCATGTTGCCCGCGACCGCGATGATCTTCGGCGATTTCTTCTCTTTCATGGGCACGGGAGGGGGTGAAGGGTGCAGATGTTGGTGCGCTCGCAGCGGAGATCAAAGGCTTTGTCTTTGCACGGCTTGCCGCGCGGAGGCGGGTGGTCGAGGCTCGCGCGGACGGGGTGCGGACGCGGGTCGAGCCGGAGCCCGCACGAAGCGTCGGACTCGCACGGCACGGGCAAGACGCGGAGCGCCTCGCACGCCCCGGAGGCGCAATAACAAATGACGCCTTGATCGCGCACCGGACCTTGGCGGTTCGCGCGCGGATCGGTCGTACAGCGCCGCGCGATCGGGTCATATCCACAGTGGTTGTCCGACGCGCAGCGCGCCGGCTCGGGGGCGGCCGTGAGCACGAGAGGTGCGCTCACGATCGAGAGAGGCGCGCTCGTGGGCTGGAGGGGAGATGGCGAGTCCGCGAGCCACGCGCGATCGAGGTACGAAGGAGGTGCCTTTTGACAAGCCGACACGCAGGACGCAAAAGGCACCATCACACACGCAAGACGCGCGGAGATCACAGGAGCAGCGCGAGGCTCAAGGTCTGCGAGAACGAGGCGCTCACGTTGGGCAAGCTCCCCACCGTGCGCTTTTTTCCCGCGCCGTCGACGGTCTGCGAGGGCTCGACCGCATCGCCGAACTGGCTCGGCGTCGCGCTCGCGGTGACCTCGATTTGGATCGCGAGCCATCGCTTGATGATCTCGAACGAGGCGCCGATCCCGACGGGCACCTCGACCAAGCTCGACGCGCGCGCGGGCAGCGTGAACGAGGGTTTGTTGGGCTCGTTGGCCGTCATCTTCTCGTATTCGATGCGGCCGAAGCCCACCCCTACCGTGAGCCAGAGGCGCACGCGCTCGCCGAGCGGGAGCATCGGATGGATGCGCGCGCCGAACGAATACGAGCGGACGAGGCCCGATTCGAGCGAGATGCCGTCGAGCCCGAGCGCGCCCACGGGCAACGTCGCGCTGTGGTAGGAGCCGACCGCGTAGGCCGAGAAACGAAGGTATTTGAGCACCTCCCACCCGAGCTGCACCGAATAGCCGGGGCCTGGGTTGAGCAAGACGCCCGTGCGACCGCCCGTGCCGCGCGCCTCTTTTGCGAGCAGCTTCTCGACCACGACGAAGCCCGCGGCGAGATCGAGGTGCCGCTCCCACGGCACGGGCACGTGCTTGGGCTCGGGCGGGAGCGGGATGCGCGCGGGCAACTCCTCGGCTTGATCCTTCGCGTCTTTCGCGTCTTTCGCGGGTTGCGCCGGCTCGTCTGCGAGCGCCGATCGCGAAGGCGCGACGGCCAACCCGATCGCGACGAGCGCGGCGAGCGGCCGAGACCAAGGGGAGAGCGCGCCCGGGGCCGGCATCGCCCCCTTGTATCGTACTCATCGGGAGTAGAAAAGCCGTTCGAGTTGAGGCATGATCGGCGGGCTATGCGTCACCCTTCTTGGATCTCCATCGCGTTCGTCTCCCTGTTCGCCGTCTCGTGCGCCGCCGAGCCCGAGAAGGCCCCTCTGCCCGAGGCGCCTGCGCCCGTGGTCCAGCGCGCCGAAGCCAAAGAGCAAAAGCCGCTCGACAAGAAGGTGTTCGGCGGGGGCGTCACCGAGAAGACGAGCGTCGCGCTCCACGACATCATCAAAGAGCCCAAGAAGTTCAAAGACCAGACCGTCCGCACCGAGGGCCGCGTGGTCGCCGTGTGCAAATCGATGGGCTGTTGGATGGAGATCGCGGACGACTCCGGCCACGCGCACATCAAGATGGCGGGCCACAGCTTCTTCGTGCCCAAAGAGTCCTCGGGTCACCGCGCCGCCGTGCAAGGCAAGGTGATCCGCGTCGAGGGCGAGGGCGACAAAGACGAGTGCACCAAAGAGGCCGAGGAGGCCACGGGCAAGGTGGCCAAGATCCAATTCGAGGCCACGGGCGTCGAGTTCTTGGATTGAGCGCGTAGCGCGTCAAACGCCGGCTGAAACGGGGCCAAAGACTTGGCCCCTCCGCGACAACCCCCTTAAGGATCACATCGATGGGCGTTCAAGTCTGCATGGGCGCGACGACGATGTGCAGCTTCGGGGTGGCTCCAGGCACCTTGATGGTGCTGCCCGTTCACATGGTGATGACCGGCGCGCCGGCCGGCAACATCGGTGACAGCGCGCCGATGGTGAACATCCTGCCGTTCGGCGCCTGCACGTCGATGGCGAACCCCACCGTCGCCGCCGCCACCGCCGCCGCGCTCGGCGTGCTCACCCCGATGCCGTGTGTGCCGGTGCCCGCCGGACCGTGGATGCCCGGGAGCCTCAAGGTCATCTTGAAGGGCATGCCCGCGCTCGACAGCAACGCCAAAGCGATGTGCGCGTGGGGCGGCGTCATTCAGATCGTCAACCCAGGTCAATTCAAGGTGATCGACGGTTGAGCTGCGCCTCACGGGAGCGCCGCTCCATGAGCCGCGCGCGCAGGCGTAAAAAGGGCTTCTCGACGGCGTAATACGACACCGTCCCGAGGACGACCGCGGTGGCGAGATAAGCGCCCAACCACACCGGCGGAGGCGCGCTCTTGAGCCTGTACATCGGGCTCTGCGCGAACCCGTGCCAAAGATAAATAGGGTACGAGATGGTCCCCAGATAACGGGGCACGGGGTGGTCGAGCCAGCGGATCGACGGCCTGTCCGCGAGCTGGATGAGCTGCACGATGGCGACGGCGATGAGGATCGCGTCGACGGTGAAGCCCACCGTGAGGTGATAAAGCGGCATCTTCCGCCAATGGAGCGCGAAGAGCGACGCGACGGGAAAGAGCACGAACAGCGGGCGGGACGCGACCTTGGCCGCGAGCTTCAAGAACCCTTCGCGCTTCGAGAGGACCGCGGCCAAACAGCCCGCGGCGAGGTTGTCGAAGCGGCAGTCAAAGGCGTTGTACGCCCACGGATCGGCGAGGCGCTCCGGCAAGATCACCGCGAACGCGAGCGAGCGCCACACCCCTACGCCCACGATGGAGACGACCAAAAAGCCGATCACCGCGGCGCTCGAACGGCGCGAGGAGAGCAGGAACGCGAGCGGCCACAGCAGATAAAACTGCTCCTCGACCGCGAGCGACCACGTGTGCGAGATGGGGGTCGGAGGGTGGTTGTGGGTCGCGTTGAAGTAGTTGGCGTAATAGAGGAGCGAAGGCAAGATGACGTCGGTCCGCGCGCCCGGGTGCCGAAAATGAAAGGCGAACGCGACGGCCAGATAGGCGTAGTAGGCGGGGAGCAGCCGAAAGGCCCGGCGGAGATAGAACGCGCCGAGCGCCACCGTGCCTGTCCCCTCGCGCTCGTTCAGGAGGAGCCACGTGATGAGGAAGCCGCTCAGCACGAAGAAGATGCTGACGCCCAAATCGGCCGGGACGTGAGGGATGTTGACGTGCCCCAAGAGGACGAGGAGGACCGCCACCATGCGGAGGCCGTCGAGCACCGGCAAGTGCTTTTGCGCGAGGCGAGCGCCGAGGGGATAGCGGGTGTCCCAAGCCATGAGAACCGCCACACATACCACGAATCGCAGGGGATCCGAGAGGGCAAAACGATCCCTCTCCTCTTATTACTTTATTCGGTCGTCGAGCAATCGGAGGCGCAGCCGTCGCCGCTCGTCGTATTGCCGTCGTCGCACGCTTCGCCCGGGTCGAGGATGCCGTCTCCGCAGCGGGGCAGCGTGCAATCGGGCCTGCAGACGATGGGGGCGTCCTCTGCGATGATGCTGACCGTGATCGTGAGGTTGAGGGGGATCTCGCCGCTCACGCCGTCGAAGAAGCGGAGCACGTCGATGCCGCCGGGGACGAAGGTGGAGCTCACGTCGATTTGCCAGTTGCCGGGGAACGGGAGGTCGGTGAGCGCGCCGCCGTCGGTGTTTTGGTTGAAGTGCCATTTGCCGAGCGCGGTCGAGATCGTATCCATCGAGAACTCGTTCGCGTCGTCGTCCTCGATCGCCACCAAGGCGCCGGAGGGGATCCCCACGAAGTGCTGCTCGACGTCGGTCTCGGGCTGGATCTGGCCGGTCCCGTTGGCGTCAATCCCATGTTCGGTCACCAGCGAGAGGACGCCTGTCGGGGTGTGGCGATGGAGGAAGAGCTGGCTCGCCTTGGGGGCCTCGAACCCCATGTGCCCGCTCGCCGAGGAGTACGAATAGAACGAGAAGATGTCGTCCGGCTCTTCAAAGGGGAGGACGATCCGGGCAAACGCCCCTTGACGGAGGATGAGCACGCTGACGAAGCCGATCGGCGGCCCCCCGTCGCACTCCTCGAAGCCCGCGTGGACGACGCCGTCACCACACTTGGCGAAGAAGCAGTGAGACGTACACGCGTCGGTGTCATCGGTGTTGCCGTCGTCGCACTCCTCACCGGCCTGCACCACGCCATCTCCGCAGGTCTGGAGAGCACAGTTGTTGCGGCACGCGTCCGTGTCATCGGTGTTGCCGTCGTCGCAGCCCTCGACTCCCTTCCACACGATTCCGTCGCCGCACCGCGCGAGCTCGCACGTGGAGGTGCAAGCGTCGGTGTCGTCCGTGTTGCCGTCGTCGCACGCCTCCTCCCTGGTGACGGCGCCGTCCCCGCACCGCGGGCCGAGATCAGGCTCGATCAAGCTCGTCCGCGCGCCGCAGCCGGGCGCGAGCGCGGAGGCCGAAGCGAAGAGGAGGGTCGCCCAAAGGCTGCGCGAAGGGGTCATATCCGCAGTTCATCACAAGCGCGCCGCGGCGAGAAGC
>CAYTJL010000197.1:0-4627 GCA_964437785.1 uncultured Polyangiaceae bacterium | reverse complement strand
TGAGCGCCCTCAAGGCTTGGCTTGCGCGCGGATCTGATCGAGCGCGGCCTTCACCTCGTCCTCCGTGAAAGGCATCTTGGCGAGCGCGGCGCGCTCGTCCGCGAGCGCGAGATCCAAATCACGCTTGGCCTCCACGGCCCTGTGGATCCACGCGGAGTCCTCGCCCGTGCGCTGCCCGATCCGCACGGTCGCGTCCATCATCGCGAGCCCCTTCTCCAAGAGCACACGATAACGGAGCCTCATCGCCCCTTCGAAGAGCTGCTTCTTCTTGAGCGTGTCGGCCTTGGCAGGGGGCGTGATGCCCATCACGTCACGATGGAGCTTTTGATAGAGCTGCCCCACGCGATATCCCGCCATCGCCGACCAGTGCGGGTCGAACGATCGCATGGTGTCCGTATAAGCCGCCTGCGCTTCGAGGAGGCCTTGGCAGCGCTGCTCGAGCAGCTCCGTGAAGTTGGGCGGGAGCGGCGAGAAGGTGACTCGCTCGCTCTTCTTGCGCCGCACCTCGCCGAGCGCGAACGACACCTGCGCGAGCTCGACAGGCAATTTGCCCTCGCCGAGGTGGTTGTCCTCGATGAGGTTGCGGGCCAGATTGACCTGCTTGCTCGCCTCATCCACGTTGTCGAGCTCCACCAGCGAGAGGGCCTTCTCCCCCCGCGCCTCGATGGTCTCGAGGAGCGAGAGGTCCTTGCGGCCGAGGAGCGTGTCCGCGCCCTCCCCGAGCTCCTTCCATTGCTCCAAGAAGCTGAAGATCCGGTTCCTCCGCACCAGCGCGTTTTTGGTCATCTCATGATCGGGGTAGCGTTCGAGGAACGTCTTGAAGCGCTCGAGCGCGCCTTTTTTATCGCTCATCCCCTCGCGCGCCACAGCGCCGTTGTACAGGCTCGGCGCGGCGGTGGGGCCGTCGGGCGCGAGCCGCACCAACTTGTCGAACGCCTCGGAGGCCTCTTTGTACCGCTCGGACAAGAGCATCGTCTTGGCCTTCTCGAATTGAGCGGCGAGCTCCGCGTCCGAATAGGGCGAGATCACCGTGGGCGCGATCTCGATGGGCTGGGCGTCTTTCGGCGCGTTCGGCGCGGGGGCGGGGCTCGCGGCGCAGCCGGTGAGGAGCCCTACGGCGAGGACGAACGGAGCCAACATCCGACGAGCCGCGATCGATGGTGCGCGAGGTGCCATTACGGCAAGGATACCCCTTGGCGCCCTCTTGTTCCGCCCAAACCGTGCCGCGCCACCCCCGGCGGCGCGCACTTTTCTTGCGCCGGGGGCGAGCGCGCTGGGTTAGGATGCTAATGCTCGCGCAAGGAGTCTTTGGAGCAAGCAACGCAAAGAGAACGCGATCGAGCCTTATAACCAAGTGTTTTGTCGACGTGATGGCGCGGCCCGCGGCACGCGGGCCCTTTGGAGGTGGACCGATGAAGCATGTCGTCTCTTTCCCGCGCGAAGGCCTGGCGAACCGGCTGAACATGGCGGAGGCCCGCCATCGCGAGCTTGACGACAGGCTGAAGGAGCTCGGGCGAAGGGCGTTCCTCACACCGCCGGAGCAGCGCGAGATCGCAGAGATCAAGAAGCACAAGCTGCGCACCAAAGACGAGATCGCGGCCCTCCGCAAGTTCCTCTGAGCGAGCGCGCGAGGCGCGCGTCAGCGCACGATTCGGCGATATTTTTCGAGCAACGCGCTCTGACGATTCCTGAGCGTGACGCGCTTGCCGCGGATCACCACGTCGATGATCTGCGTGCTGAGCTCCAGCGGATCGCCTGACCAGACCACCACGTTCGCGACCTTGCCCGGTGCGATGCTCCCGTAGCGCGCGCCGAGCCCGACGGCCTCGGCGGGCACGCGCGTGATCGCCGCGATCGCGGCCTCGTGCGGGAGCCCCGCGCGCACAGCGTTGCCCGCCATCTGACGGAGCTTGCGCGCGTTGTGCGTCTCGCCCGTCGCGATCGCGACCTCTACGCCGGCCGCGTGGAGCAGCGCCGCGTTGTCGTCGCGCGCGGCGAGCGCGTCGAACGAGCTCGGATCCGCGAAGGGGAACACGATGACAGGGACCTTGGCCGCCGCGAGCTCCTTGGCCACGCGGTGCGCCTCGGCGCCGCCGGCGATCACCGGTTTGAGCTTGAATTCGCGGGCGATCGCGAGCGCCGCGAGGATCTCGGGCGCGCGGTTGACGTGGAAGACCACGGGGAGCTTTTGATCGAGGCACGACGCGAGCGCCTCGAGATCGAGCCGGCTCGGCGCGAATTTACGCGATTGGTTGCGCTCCCACCCCGCGCGGTTCTTCTGGAAGGTGCGCGCGTCGTCGAAGGCCTCGCGCACGCGCAGGATCGACGTCGCGCGGTTCTTCTCGCCCGCGTGCAGGTTGACGTGGAGCGCGAGCGGGGAGGCCGCGACGGCCTCGCTCGCCGTCGCGCCGTCGAGATCGGCCCACAGCGAGAGCCCCGCGATGAGGCCCCCGCGCGGGATCACGCCGGCCGACGTGAGGCCGTCGGCGCGCGAGACGCCGATGACGCTCGACGCCGGGTTGTAGCCGTCGATCGCGCGGAAGCCCGCGCGGATCGCGTCGTCGCCCGCTTGTTGATCGTCGCGCGAGTCGCGCTCCAAATCGATCTCGACGAGGCCGATCGAGGTGAGCAGATCGGTGAGGCCCGGCGTCACCACGAGGCCTTTGGCCGCGATGACCGACGCGCCCGCGGGCGGCGCGAGGCCCTTGCCGACCTTGCTGATCTTGCCGCCTTCGAGGATCACGGTCGCGTCGGTGATCACCTCGCCCGTCCCCGTGTGCACGGTCGCGCCTGCGTACGCGATGATCGACTGCGTCTCCGCGGGCTTGGCCGCCGCGGGTTTTCGAGGCGGATCCGCCTTGGGTTTGCGCGTCTGCGCGCCCGCGTCGCGCGCGTCGCCTGAGGCGAGCGCGGCGGTGATCGCGAGCGCGATCACGATCGATCTGCGCGATCTCATCGTGGACCTCCTTGCTGCGGCGGCGCGACAGGCGCGGGCAACGCGGGCTTTTGACCGACATTTTGATCGAAGAGCGAAGGCCCGATCGGCGCGGGCGCGGGCGGCGGGCCTTGGCCCAGCTCGAGGTCGCTCCAGCGAGGTTTGTTGCGCTCGAACACCATGACGCCGTCGATCCACACGCGCTCGGCCTGCGCATAGACCGAGAAGGGATGTTTGCTCCAGAGGACGACGTCCGCGTCTTTGCCCGGTTCGAGCGATCCGGTGCGGTGGTCGATGCCGAGCGCCCACGCGGGGTTCATCGTGTTCCAGCGGAGCGCGTCGTCCTCGGTGATCGCGACGCCCGCGCGCCGGCCGCTCGCGAGCCCCTTGGCGGCTTCTTGGTTGAGCCGCTGAATGCCCTCCTCCGAGTCGGAGTGGACGATGGCCCGGCCGCCCGCTTCGTGGACGAGCGCGAGGTTCTCCGGGATGCCGTCGTACGCCTCCAGCTTGAAGCCCCACCAATCGGCCCACGTCGAGACGCTGATCTGGCGCGACGCGAGCTCACCCCTAATTTTGTAGGCTTCGAGCGCGTGGTGGAACGATCGGATGCGAAAGCCCATCTCGTCGCCGAGCGCGATCATCGCGAGCATGTCGTCGGCGCGGTAGCAATGGATGTGGACGAGCACGCGGCCTTCCATCGCGGCGGCGAGCGTCTCGAGCCCGGGATCGCGCTCGGGGGGTTGCACGGGCACGCTGGGCTGCGGCTCTTCGAGCGGCTGCTCGGCCCAGCTCTTTCGCCAGCCCTCACACGGATCGGGCTCGCTGTTGGCGCGGCAATACGCGTCGCGCTGCGCGCGCTCATCGCGCTTTTGCTCGAACGCCGCGCGCCGTTTGGCGTCGGCCTCGATGCGCCGGCCCTCCTCGTCGCGGAAGCGCGCCCACGCCGCCGTGAGCTTCTTGGCGCGTAAAAACTCGGCCCGTTGCATCGCGAGGTTGCCCATACGGGTCATGGGCGCGCTCTTGCGCCCTTTGCCGTAGACGCGTTTGGGGTTCTCTCCGCAGGCCATTTTGAGGCCGTCGGGCGCGCTCGGGACGTGCATCTCGCGCGCGGACGAGCCGGGCCGGAGCTTGATGGTGATGGCGCGACCGCCGATCAAATTGCCCGAGCCGGGCAGCACTTGAATGGTGGTGACGCCGCCCGCGACCGCGCGCTCGATGCTGGGGTCCTGCGGCCAAAACGCGTCTGCTGTCTGCGCTTGAGGGGTGGTCGGGCCGGTCATCTCGTTGCCGTCCTCGTGCGCGTCCGCGGCGAGCATCGGATAGACACCGATGTGCGAGTGCGTGTCGATGAGGCCGGGCGTCACGAACTTGCCAGTGCCGTCGACGACGAACGCGCCGCTCGGCGAGGGCAAGTCGCCCTCGGCGACGGCCACGATCTTCCCCTTGTCGAGGATGATGGTGCCTTTGACGATGGTCTTGCCGGTCCCGAGCATCAACGTCGCGCCGCGGATGACGACAGGCGCGGACGCTGGGAGCCTGGCCTCGTATCCCTCGGCCACCGAGGTGCGGAGCTGCCATGGCGCCGGAGGCAAGATGGGCCGCGGCGGCTCGGGCGGCGGAGGTGGTTTAGGCCCGACCGCGGCGCCGCAGCCGAGCGCGAACGTGAGCACGACGAGCCAAGGGGAAGGGCGA
>CAYTJL010000196.1:2419-18069 GCA_964437785.1 uncultured Polyangiaceae bacterium | reverse complement strand
CAGGCTCAGTCGCCCTTTGCACGCGATATGCCTCCATTTCGCTCACGAAATCATTGAGCTTTTTATCTCGAAAAATGGCGGCCGCCACCCCCTCCGCCACCTGCCAAACAATTCTCATCGAGCAGGGTTGACGACCTCAATCGAGCGGTTAAAGGGGCGGGCCATGGGGACCGCCGACATCACACTTCGCCATTTGACCCACGAGCACCCGAGCGCGCTGCTCCAGGGTTTACCGTTTCCCAACGCCGAGGTCGTGGGCTGGATCGACTCCCAGCGCACGGCTGTCGCGCTGGAGCGAAGGCCCGATAAAGGGCTCGCGCTCCGCGTGAACGGTGAGCCTCGGACCTTGGCTGTCGAGATCGAATACGAGCTTCGCGGCTCGATGGGCCGTCGGATTCACACGATCGAAGCGCTGTTCCCGCCCGATTGGCCCGTGGGCCGCAAGGGGCCGCCGCCGCCCGTTGTCACGCTGGTGATCGTGCTCTCGGGCCGCAAGGAACCCTGGCCCAAGGAGCATGAATATCGAACGAGCTGGCCTGAGCTCGGGTGGAGCGGCGTACGGTATTACGTCGACGCGGTTTATCAGCGCACGGTGGAGGAGCTGAAGAGTCGAGGGAGCGTGTTCTGGTTGGTCTTCACGCCGCTCGCGCGGGACGCGACCGCGCACAAAATCTGTGAAATCGTGCGCTCTATCAAGGAGCGCGTGACCGAGTGGGCGGAGCGCGCCGAGCTCTATGCGGCGATGTTGGTGCTGGCCGACATCGCGCCTTGGGGATATAACGTTCGAAAGGAGATCGAGGCCATGATCGAGGACGACGAAGAGGACGTGGATCTGCTCACGGTGAGCGTCACGCTGCAAAGAGCCTTTGAGAAGGGCAAGCAGGAGGGCATCGAGCGGGGAAAGCAGGAGGGAAAGCAAGAGGGCATCGAGCGGGGAAAGGAAGAGGGGATTGAGCTCGGCGAGCGTAGGGCGGTGACAGGGATGTTGCGCCACCTCTTCACGCGTCACGCGGGTCGTCCGCCGACCGAGGCCGAGCAACAAGCGCTCTCCGCGAAGGCGCAAACCGGAGATCCAGACGAAATCCAACAGCTCGCCTTCACCCTCGAAGGCGAGCGCCTCATCGCGTGGCTCACGGAGCATGCCCCCCAGGCTGCTTGACGGCCTCCCCCGGCGGCCGGACGCTGCGGAACTGATAGAGCAACAACAAATCATAAATGATCTTGAGCACGCCGCCCACGAGGAGCGGCCACCCAAAGCTCGTCCGGCTGAGGAGCGCGCCGGCGAGCAGCGGAGCCAACGCCGCCGAGAGGCTCCTCGGCACGTTGGTGACGCTCGCGGCCGCGGCGCGCTCCTCCTTGGGCACGACCGACATCACATACGATTGGCGCGCAGGGACATCCATTTGAGACAAACACATCCGCAAGAGCAAACACGCGATGGCGAGCGGCGCGGAGGGCATGAAGGCCGCGAGGATCAAGAATACGTTGGCGGGCAGGTGCGTGAACACCATCGTTCTCACGAGCCCGATGCGCGCAGCGAGCGGCGCCGAGACGAGCTGCGAGAACCCCGCCGCGACGCCGGCCCCGAAGAAGACGGCGCCCGCGACCTCGACCGAGACGTCGAAGCGGCGAAAGAGCCAGAGCGCGAGGAGCGATTGAACCGTAAAGCCACCTCCAAACGAGTCGAGGCTGAAGAGCGCCGCGAGGCGGATCACGATCCGACGCGACGCGACGAGCGGCGCCGCCTTCGCCCCCTCCTCATGATCACGGAGAGGCGTGAGCCGCAGGTACATGAGCCCGACGACGACGGCGATGATCGCGTAGAGCACGAACGCGCTCCGCTCGGCAAAGGCCCTGTCGAGGCCCATCCGACGCGCGACCACGACAGGCAATCCGCTCGCGAGCGCCCCGAGCGCGCCGGCGAGGTTGCCCGACACGTTGTAACGAGCAAAGAGCGCCGTGCGATCGCGATCCGCCGCCGACTCGCTGAGCAGCGCTTGCTCCGCGGGCAAAAACACGCTGACGTCCCCGGAAGAGGGGTTGAGCGTGCCGGCGACCGCGACCACGAGGAGAGGCCAAAACGACGTCACCCCCATGAAGCCGAGCCCGGTCACGAACATAAGCACAGACGCCCCGATGAGCACCCGCCGCCGATCGAGCCCGTGCCCCAAGAGCCCTACAGCCAGCGTGAGCGCGGCCGAGCCGAGCAGCGTGCCCGTGACGATCACGCCGATTCGAAACGGTGTTAAGCCGATGGACGAGAGGTAATCCGCGAGGAGCACGCTCACCGCGCCGTCTGCAAATCCGCGCAGCGCACGCGTGGCGACGAGCCTCCGCGCGTCCGCCGTCGCGCTCGGCGGCATCAGCGCAAAAGAGGAGCTCTCATCCACGACGCATACCTCGCTCGCCCTGTGATACCATGCGCCCTCCACCGGCGTAGCGCGTTGTTTGGAGGTTACGGATGCCGCAGCTGTTCGGCTTCGAAAAGGTGTCTATCCGGGGGCCCAAACCGCTTCCGCTCATCGGTGTGCCGAAGGCGCTGTTCGAGCTGCTCGACGACCCCGTGGGCGTCGCGATGAGGCTCCGCGAACGCGGCGACGTCGTCGCGTTGATCGATCGGAGCCCCGCGGTGGTGTTCGCGTTCGGCGCCGATCGCAACCGCGAGGTGCTCTCGAACCTCGCGGTGTTTCGCCACGATGAGACGCTGTTTCGAGGGCCCCCGGGCAGCGCGATGGACAAGATGCGGTTCAGCTCGATCACCATCAACGGAGAGGTCCACAAGCGACACCGCAAGCTCATGCAGCCGGCCTTTCAAAAGAGCGCGCTCGACGGGTACGCCGATGCGATCGTGAGCGTCACCAAGACCATGCTCGATCGATGGAAGCTCGGTGAGGTGAACGAGGTCGACGACCTCTGCCGCGCAGCCGCGATGGCGATGGCGCTCAGGACGTTGTACGGCCTCGACGTGAGCGATGAAGCGCAGGATCTCGGGCGCCTCGCGGCCGAGTGGGTCGACGTCACCACGGGGCCTTGGACGATCCTCTTGCCATTGAACCTCCCGGGGACGAGCTTTCGAAGGGTCCAAGAGCTCGGAGAGGCCGTCCACGTGCGGCTCCGCGCGCTCATGGAGCGCAAACGCAGGACGATGGACAGCGACCCGAGGGACGCCTTGGGGCTCTTGATGAGCGCCCGCGACGACGACGATAAACCGCTCTCCGACGACGAGCTCGTCGCCGAGGCAGCGTCGCTGTTCGTCGCCGGTCACGAGACGACCGCGATGTCGTTGACATGGACGCTGATGCTCCTCGAACGCCACCCCGACGTCCACTCCGCGGTCATGGAAGAGCTCGAATCGGTGCTCGGCGGTCGCGATCCCGCGCCCGACGATCTCCCAAAGATGGTCGTGCTCGATCGCGTCATCAAAGAGTCGATGCGCGTCCTCGCGCCGGTCCCGCTTTTGTTCATGCGCGTGTGCGCCGAGGCCACCGAGCTCGGCGGCTTCGCGCTCCCCAAAGGCAGCAACGTGGTGCTGAGCCCGCTCGCGACGCAGCACGACGCGGCGATCTACCCTGAGCCCAAACGGTTCTTGCCCGACCGCTGGCTCGACATGACGCCCGCGCCGTACAGCTACTTTCCCTTCGGCGCGGGGCCGCGGACGTGCCTCGGCATGCTCTTCGCCGAGCGCGCGCTCCGGCTCATGATGCCCATGATCCTCCAACGATTCCGCCTCTCGATCCCCGCGGGGACGACGATTGACAGGCTCACGCGCGGCAACATCCTCCAACCTCTTCACGGCCTGCCCATGCGCCTCGAACCCGCGTCGGCGCCCGCGCGGAGGCCCGCGCCGATCCAAGGCAACATCTTGGAGCTCTTGTCCTGCTGATGCCATAAAGTTCGATTGCGGCTTTCTTTCCACCGCTGCCCTGCGTACGCTCCTCGCATGGCAAAGAAGACCAAACCACGTAGCACCCCTTTCCGAGCCGATCGCGAAGGTCGCGTGACGCCGGGCTCACCCCCGGCGCTCGTCGAGCTCCGCGCGAGAGCGGGCATCCCCCTCGAAATGGTGGAGGCGCTCGGTCCCCGCGCGGCGAAGCGCGCACCGGCGCTCGCGCCTCCGCCCGCGCCGGCGGCCAAAAAGGGATCTCCCTCGCTCTCTCCCGAAGACGGCGCGCTCGTAGCCAAAGACCGCGCGGCCTTCGAGGCGCTCGCGTCGCGGGACGACGTGCCCGGCGCGGCGGGCGTGCTCACCGTGAAGTTCTTGATGACCGGCGTCAACACGAGCCGCCCCAAGCTCTATCTCATCAACACCAAACACTACAGCTATCATTACGACTTTGCGACGAGCGCCCTCGGCATGACGGCAGATCTCGAGACCTTCAATCGAGAGACGTATTTCACCGATCGCCGCAAGAACCTCGCGGGCCAGCTCCTCGCGTACGACGCTTACAAAACCGAGGCCGGCGAGGTGGGGCTCTACGTGCTCGAATTCTGGCCGACGGATCCGGTCAAAGCGATCTTCGTCTCCAAGGCCTTCTCGGCCGCGAAGAAGGCCCTCCCCTTCGCCGCCAAGAAGCTCCGGTATCACCCCGCGGGCGACACGCAGGAGGCGCTCTACGAGAAGGAGAAGAGCGAGCTCTCCCGCCGCAAGGTGAAGACCATCCTCACCCAAGACCTCTTCCGCGGCGTCACGTACAGCCCGCTCAACCCCGGTGTCGGCTTTGGGCATCTCTATGTCTTCGACGGCGGATCGAGGACGCCTTCGGCGCGTGACGTGGTGATCTTCCGGTCGGTCCCCAACGATCTCGGCCGCGTCGCGGGCATCCTCACCGAAGCTCCGCAGACGCCGCTCTCGCACATCAACCTCAAGGCCAAACAGGACAAGACCCCGAACGCGTACGTCAAAGACGCGGCGAGCGATCCGCGCATCGCGCCGCTCCTCGACAAGCTCGTTCGCTTCGAGGTCAAGGCCGAGGGCTTCGACATCCGCGAGGCCACCGCGGCCGAGGTCGACGCCGCGCTCGACGCGATTCGGCCCAAAGACCCTCAGGTCCCCGGGCGCGACCTGAGCGTGACGGAGATCAAAGCGCTCTCCTCGCTGCGCCACGCGGACACCAAGGCGTTCGGCGCCAAGACCGCCAACGTCGCCGAGCTCGCGACCATCTTGGACGAGGGGATCGTGCCGCGCGGGTTCGGCGTGCCGTTCTCGTTTTACGACACCTTCATGAAGGAGGCAGGGCTCTACGACGAGGCCAAGAAGATGATCGCCGATCCGGCGTTCGCGGCGAGCATCGACGCGCGCGAAGAGGCGCTGAAGAAGCTCCGCAAGAAGATCAAAGACGCGAAGGTGCCCAAAGCCCTCTCCGACAAAGCCGCCGCGATGCAAAAGACCTTTGCAGCAGGGCAGCCGCTCCGGTGCCGGTCGAGCACCAACAACGAGGACTTGGTGGGCTTCAACGGGGCTGGGCTCTACGACTCCTACACGCACAGGCCCGACGAGGGGCACATCGAAAAGACGCTCAAGCAGGTGTGGGCGAGCACGTGGAACCTGCGCGCGTTCGACGAGCGTGAGTTTTATCGGGTCGATCACTTCGCGGCGGCCATGGGGATCTTGGTCCATCCGAATCAGGACGACGAGCGGGCGAACGGCGTGGCCATCACGCGCAACATCTATGATCCGAATTGGCCCGGCTTCTACGTCAACGCGCAGGTGGGCGAGAGCTTGGTCACGAACCCCGATCCCGGCGCGGTGCCCGATGAATTCTTGATCTCCGCCATCGGCGAGCACCTCGAATACGAGACGCAGTTCATCCGCCATTCATCGCTCGTCGAGAAGGGAAAGACCGTGCTCTCGGCGGCCGAGGTCGAGGCGCTCGTCCGCGCGATGGAGAAGATTCAAGCCCACTTCCGGGTCGTCTACAAGCGGCCGGAGAGCGACACCTCGTTCGGGATGGACATCGAATTCAAGATCGATAAAAACGGCGCGCTCATCATCAAGCAAGCCCGGCCGTTCGTGGGATGAGGCGTCACTCCAGGAGCCACGGGTGTCGCCAAAAGGCGTTCCCGAAATCCTCCCCATAATAGCGCACGAACCAGCTCGCTCGGGTGTCCACGGAGGCCGCGTGCGTGCCGTCGCGCACGATCACGAGCTCCGGCCGGAAGAAGGCGGCGTCTGCATACGTGAGCAGGAGATGAGGTGTCATGGCCACGCGGAGCGGCTCCTTCGCGCCCTCCGCGCGCCGCTCCTGCTTCAACGCGATGAGCGCTCGCCCCGGCCCAGATAAGTAATCAAACCAAACCACCTCGTGGAGCGCGATGGTGCGCGCGCCCAAAACCGCGATCAACGAGGTTAGCGCGAGCGCCGCGACGTCGCCCCGAGAGGGCATGAGCCGCCGCGCAGAGCGGACGAGGAGCGCCGCGAGGATGGTCGAAGAGAGCGCGCTAAAGGCATAAAAGTAGCGGGGCGTGAGCCTCAGATAGACCACGACGGTCCACGTGGCGCCGCCGAGCGCGATGCCATACAGCATGTACCCGATGCGACGGTCACGCTCCTTCACCGCCGCGAAGAGGACGCCTGCGACGAGGGCGACCCTCACGATGAGCGGGATCGAAAAGGGCGTCCACAGATCGAGGAGGAACGCGAAGAACCGCTGCGGCGCGAGCCCAAGGCGCATCCCCGGCTCCGGGAAAGAACGCAGGTTGACGGCGCCGAGCACGGCGGTCACCCCGCCCGCGACGAGCGCTCCTGCGATAAACTGCCACGCGACGCGGCGGCCTTTAACCTTCGCTTCATAAAGCCACAAGGGCACCAGGAACGCGAGCGCAGAGGCCGTGTCCGAGCGGCAAAGGAAGCTCATCCAGAGGAGCGACGTCACGCCGAGCGCGGCGCCGATCCCTGCTCGGGGACGCATGGAGATCGCGACCGCGCTCAAGAGCAGGAGCGCGCCGAGGAGGTTCGGGATACACACCATCCAACACACGTTTTGCGCGTTGAGCGGCGTGGTCGCGAAGAGGAGCGCGGCGACGACGCCGACGATCCGATCGTCGAACACCTTGGTCGCGAGGTGACCGACGAGGAGCGCGCTCAGCGCGTGAAGGACGATGGACGCGGCGTGGTAGGGCATGGCGTCGAGGTCGAAGGTGCGCTGAAAGAAGAGGAGGCAATAGAGCTTGACCGGCAAATACCGCGCTTCGGTGACCGGATCCGAATAGCTGAACGTGGGGTCGAGGTAACGGAGGAGCGGCGCGCGCATCCCACGCAAGAAGTGGAGATGGGCGAAGTCGTCGGCGATGAACGACTGCCCGAGCGTGCCGCGATACGCGGCGAAGACCAAGAGCGCGAGCGCGAGATAGCCGCCGATCACGACGGCGTTTCGCGCGGGGAGAGGGCGCTCGGGCGGGGACGGTTGAAGCATCGAGGTCACCGATGAGGATTGTCCGATGAGCCCTCTGGACCGCTCTCTTTAGGTGCGTCACCCACGTTCGATGAAACGTTAGAAGAGCGCTCTTCCTGCTCGATCATGAGCTTCACGAGCACTCCCCGAGCGATCTGCGCCGCGCGGGCTTCCTGCTCCGCCTCGAGCCGCGACACGACAGCGTACGCACGTTGCATCGAGGTCTGTTCGGCCAGCCTCCTCAGTGATACGTCTACACGCTCCCTTTGCCCGGCGCGCGCGGCAAAATACGCTTGGCTTTCGAGGACCACGGCGAGGAGCTCCCTGTCATGGAGCGCGCGCGCGACGCGCTCCGCATCATCGCACTCCGCGAGCGCGGCGTGAAGGTCGCCTTGCTCCGCGACGATATCCGCGATGTTGAGATGAGCATAGGCCGCGAGGTCCATGTCGCTGTCCGCCGTCGCCACGAGACGGAGCAGCGCCACCGCGGCGCTCCCCTCACCCGATCGACCGAGGATCTCCCCCATGTGAAGGTTGGCGTAGCTCCGCAGAGAGAGATCCCTCATCGCGGGAGACTGAAGCGCTTCGGTGAGGGCCTGTCGAGCAGCGACAATATCCCCTCTCGCCAAGAGGAGCCGACCGGCGTTGATCCTCGCGAGGGCCGCCACCCACGGCTCTGCGACATCGTTCGCAGCTTGAAGAAATAGGTCGATCGTGCGTCCCTTTTCTTGCTCATCGATCGACAGGATCCCCGCCAACCGGAACGCGGCCAGACCTCGCTCATGGCCCGTGGGCCAGGTCCTCAGCGCTTCTTCGAGGCGCTCACGCTCCCCTTCGGACGCGGGCTGCATGGGGCTGAGCTCATACGACAGGGCGGTCTCGATGTCCCTCGTCTCATGTCTGGGGAGCGCCGCCGCCAAGTCGAGATCCGCGGCGCGAACAGACCACATGTCCGGCGCGACCCGCCGGAGCACGTTGATCGCGTACGCGCTCCCGAGCACGACGATAGCGCCGGGGGATCGTTGGATGAGCTCGTTCCGCTGCTCATTGAGGCGCCTGAACAATGATGCTTCACCCTCGGCCTCCTGCTCGATGTCGGTGATCACGACAACGGGCCTCCGGGAAGAGCCTTTGAGCTCCCCGAACGCGGAGGTGATCGCGACGGCTAGACCTCTCTTGTCGTCTCCATAGACCGCGCGAACGTCGAGACCTTCGGTCGCCCTGAGCTTTTGGATGACAGCCTCTCGCGCATCCACCGACGGCGCTGCGCCGACATAAAGCTGGAACCCCTCCCCAAACAGGAGACCGCGCTTCAAAAACTCGATGTCATCAACCTCATCCTGAATCGAGTCGGGTGCGCGGAGGACGCCTTTCGCATCAACGTTGCTCATGGGGCGCCTCGGCCCCCGCGCCCGCCGGGAGCAGCGGCGCGGAGCTGCCTTGGAGGAGGCTCACCGGCACGGGAGGCACCGCGCCTTCCAAAAGGAGATCCCGGACCAGCGGGTGCACATCGTACCAATCTTGATCGTTACCATAGATCATCGCGAAATGTCCGTCGATCACCTCTTCGAGGGCGCTCGAGAGCGGCGCCGGGATCACGGAGGGCCGGTGTTGATCGACGTAGACCAGGAGATCATGATACGTGGTGCTGTACCCGCGGACATAGCTCTTTCGAAGCTTCGCGACGGCCGCGTCCACGTGCTTTTGGGTGATCGGGAGCTCCCCGGCGATCTGAATGGCATATTGCGCGAGGCGGAGCAGATCACGCGTGTAGCCGCCGGATCGCTCGACGAGCGCGTCGACGGCCTCTTGCTTCCCGTCGAAGACCTCGTCGACGTCGAGCCGCTTGAGGAGCAGCTCGCCCATCGCGCGGCGCCCCTTCAAAAAAGGCTCACCGCTCTTGCGATCGCTGAACTTCACCATCGGCAAGACAAGGGGCTCGCCGTCATAGAGCTTGCCGAGCTCCGGCCCGACCTTGGAGAAGACGATACGCGCCGGCACCGTATAGAGCATGTGTACGCCGGGCGCCTTGAGGGCGTCTGCGTGATTGAGGAACATGGCTTTGGTCGAAGCTTGCACCTCGCTCGAGAGCTTCTCCAAGTTGTCGAGGATGATCACGAGCCCGCGAGGAGAGCCGTTCTTTTTGACGAACCTATCCGCCTCACCAAAGAACTTGCGCGCCTGCTCAAGCAGTTGCCGGCGCTTTGCGTTCGCGGCGTCGCGGATCTGGAGCTTGAACGACGGGTTCTCCTTGAGCTCGATCCCCAGCTCGGCCTCTCCCGGCTTGAGCTTGAATCCTGGGAGCTTTACGTCCGACAGGAGGAGGGTGCCGAGCTCCTCGGAGAAACGGCTCCACCAGCGCGTAGCAACGCCCTTCTCCTGCGCTTCATCGATCTTCCGGCCGACCGCGAGGCCGAGCGCGATGAGCACGTCGGAGTAGACAATTTCGTTTTGCAGATCGAGTGACTCTGACGCATCGGCGTAGACGACGAAGTAGCCCTCTTGCTCCAAGACGGAGACCAGCCGGAGCAGCTCGCTCGTCTTTCCCGAGCCCGAGAAGCCGGTAAAGAGCTGGCACGTTGGCTGCTCTGCCAACGTGATGGTGGAGGCCGCGGTGCGGATGCAGCGCTCGCCGCGAAGCCCCTTACGATCGAAATCGACGTACCACCGCTCCGGATCGTCCGCGGGCACCGGGACATCGGGCTTGCAGCGGTTGAAATAGTAGCGAATCCGCTCGAACGGGGAGGCCATCGGGGGATGAGGTTACCATAGAGCTGTCCAGAACCGAAGGCCGACTCGATCGAGACGCGCCGCGATTATGCGCGCGCCTCCAGGATGGCTTTGAGCTTCTCCAGGTCTTTGCGGTTGGCCCGCCGCATGGCCATCGCCATGAAGGGCGCCGCGAGCTTGCCAAACCCGCTCGGCTCACCGCGGTTGCGGAGGGTCATCCGGGTGCCGCCCGCGCCTGTAGCCTCCCACGTATACGTGGTCTCCATCGGAAAAGGCCCCTCCGCCGTGCGCATCACGAGGCGCTCACCCGGGACAAGATCGGTGATCGCATAGGTGTACGCGAGGCGCCGCCCGAGGAAGTGCGCGACGAACGCGACCTCGGAGCCGACGGCGAGCGGCGGCGTGCTCTTCCACTCGACCGACTTGATGTTCTCGTACCACGAAGGGGCGTTGTCGGGATCCCCCGCATACGCAGAGACCTCGGCGGAGGGACGCTCGATGATGATCTCGGTGACGACGTCGACGGCCATGGTGATCTCCTAGCGAGGCGCCTTGCGGGGAGGGGGCGACGGCTCTTCTACCATGAGACGCAGGCGCTCAATCGCACGATCCCAATGGGCCGAGACGCCGTCCAAAAATGCCCGGGCGTCGGCGAGCCTCTTGACCTCGAGCGCATAGAGCACCTCGCGGCCGCGCCGCTCGTGCGAGACGAGGCCCGCCTCTTCGAGCACCTGAAGGTGCTTGACGATGGCCTGCCGCGAGACCTCGGCGCCCACCGAGAGCGCGGTCGCCGACAACACCTCTCCTTTGCTCAGCTTCCTGACGACCGAGAGGCGCGTCCTGTCGCCGAGCGCAAAGAAGACGTCCGCGACCGCCTCCTCACGCCGCATGAAGATAGGCCTCGATGTTCTTCGCCTGCGCGGCCCAACCCCCTTGGTTCATGCGGAACGCGCGCATGCGCCGGTGCGGAGGGACCTTGTCGAAGCCGGACTCGACGATGGTGAGCTCCGTCCCTTCCGGCACCGCCTCCAAACGAAGCTCGACGAGCGTCGTCGGCTCGTTCGCGAGATCGGCCTCCGCGTCGATGCCATAAGGGATCCAACGGAAGCTGAAATAACGCTCCGGCTCGATGCGCTCGACCGTGCCGAACACCGCGTTCTCGCCCGGGTGCCGCACCCGCGAAGGCGTGACGCCGAGCTGCTCTTGACGCTTCATGATCGCGGCCTCGTCGAACGTGCCGCCGAACGTCCCCCGAATGGCGCACCCCTCGGCGAACGCACCTTCGAGCGCAACACCGAACCAGCGGCCGAATTGCTCCGCGTCCGCGACCGCCCGCCACACGCGCGACACCGGCGCGCGGAGCACGACGCGCCTCTCAATCCTGTCGGTCTGTTCCATGTGCAACCCTCTGGTTGCAGATTACACACGCCCTCGACAACTGCAACCAAAAAGTTGCACGTCTTTTGAATTGCCTTCGGCCGAGGCCTCCCCTAAGAGCCGCGTTCGACGTGACCGCCCGCATTCAACCCAGCCTCCAACAAGGCGAGACGCTCCTCACCCGCGTCACGGCGCTCGGCGCCTCCGCGCAACGAGTCCTCGCGTCGCTCGTGGTGCGGCCCTTGTTTTGGGTCCTGTGGATGGTCGGTGTCACGGCGCTGCTCCTCAGCGGCTCGTTCCGCCACAAGCCCGCAAAGCCCCCGGCCATGAAGCTCGCGCTGCCGGCGTTTCAGCTCAGGAACGAGCAGGGAGAGCCCTTTGGCTCAGCCGACCTGAAGGGCCGGATTTGGGTCGCGGACTTCGTCTTCACGAGCTGCCCCACCGTTTGCCCCAAGCTCACCAAGAGGATGGGAGAGGTCCAACACCGCACCCGCAACCTGGGAGATGCCTTTCGTCTCGTCACTTTCACGGTCGATCCCGAGAACGACACGCCTGAACGGTTGGCCGCGTACGCCAAAGCTCACCGCGCGAGCCCCAGGCGATGGGTGTTCTTGACTGGGCCGCTGAACGACATCGAGGCGACGGTGGTCAAAGGGTTCAAGCTCGCCATGGGGAAAGAAGAGCTGAGCCCGGGCTCCGGGTTGTTCAGTATCTTTCACGGCGAGAAATTCGTCTTGGTCGACCAAGACGGGTTCATCCGCGGCTATTACGACGCAGACGACGACGGCATCGCGCGCCTCTTGGGGGACGTGGGCGTGCTCGCCAACATCACGCCCGCGCCGCCCGCGCAAGCGCCCATGCCCGCGGGCGGTGGGCCTTGACATTGCGGAGAAAGCCCTGGTAGATGTGCGGGCTCTGAAGTTTCCTCCTAAGAAAGGGAATCATCTCGGATGAGCGCCACTGCAGCCGCCGATCATGGGCACCATGACGGACCCATTGAATGGCCGGACGACCCGCAATACGGGCAGGCGACCGCGGGCAAGCTGGGGATGTGGATCTTCCTCCTCTCGGACGCGTTCTCGTTCGGAGGGCTCCTCCTCGCCTACGGCATCCTCCGCGGCGGCGCCAAAGCGTGGCCGCCGGATCCGTCGCTCAACGAGCCCAAGCTCGGCATCAACTTCACCGCCGGCCTCACGTTTCTGCTCATCTGCTCCAGCGTGACGATGGTCCTCGCGCACGCCGCCGCGGTCGATGGCGATCGCAAGAAGCTCGTGCGGTACCTGGGGCTCACCATCCTGGGCGGCGTGCTGTTCCTCTGCGGGCAAATGCAGGAGTACTTCGGGGCCTTCCACTTCCTGGGGCTCGATCACGGGCTCGTCAACGAAGGGCTCCACTTCGGCAAGTCGGCGTACGCCAACACCTTCTATGTGACCACGAGCTTCCACGGAGCACACGTGTTCACCGGGTGTGTGTACCTGACCGTGATGCTCATCAACTCCATGCGAGGAAAGTATGATGGGGGCAATCACAACCCCATCGAGGTCTTGGGCCTCTTCTGGCACTTCGTCGACCTCGTCTGGATCCTCGTCTTCACGTTTATCTACCTCCTCTGAGCGCAGGGCCAACCCCCATGGCAAACAAGAAGGGCAAAGGCGGCAAGGCCGCGGCGAAGGCCGCAGACAAAGCCGAGAAGGCCAAAGACGAAGAGGCGAACGAGGAGCGCGAAGCGACCTCCGAGCCCTCCGGCAAAGAAGAGAGTCACGCGCGGAGCGCGCATGACGAGCCCGCGCACGCGGCTGCGCACGGGGCACACGGCGCGCATGCGGGCGCGCACGCGCACCACAAGCCCAACATCAAAGAGTACTTCGTCATCTTCTTCGTGCTGTTCGTGCTCACCGTCTTGGAGGTCGGCGTGGCCAAGATCCCCGGCCTCTCCAAGACGATCATGGGCCTGACGCTCGTCGGCCTCGCGATCAGCAAGGCCGCCTGCGTGGGCCTTTATTACATGCACCTCAAGCACGAGACCAAGGTGCTGAAGCTCACCGTGGCCCTGCCGTTCGCGGCGCCCGCCATCTACGCGCTCGTGCTCATCGGCGAGGCCACGTGGAGGATCGCCCGCTAATGCGCGCAGCGCGTCCATCGGTGCTCGCGCTCATCGCGTTCATCACGGCCGTGCTCGCGCCGTCGTTCGCGCTCGCCTGCCCGTATTGCGCGGGCAGCGCGCGGAACACTTCGCTCACGTGGGGCCTCCTCGCGGGGCTGATGTTGCTGCCGTATCCCGTGGCGTACGCGGTGTATCGCTTCATTCGCTCCGAGGAGCGAGCGCTCGCGCCGCACACGACGAGGGAGCGGACCACCGAGCAATGATGATGGGCGACGTCGTCGAGCTGCGCCCCCGGAGGCGCGAAGAGTACACGGCATCCCTCGGGATGATCGTGTTCCTCGCGTCGTGGGCGATGATGTTCGCGGCGTTCTTCTTCGCGTACCTGTTCGCCCGATCCAAAGCCGTGGTGTGGCCCCCCGTCGGGCTGCCGCGGCTCCCCGTCGCGATGCCGGCCGTGAACACGCTCGTGATGCTCGCGTCGAGCGGCACGTTCGTCCTCGCGATCCAGCGCATCAAGCGAGGCAACCGCAAGGCGTTCCAGCAGTACACCGCGCTCACCTTCGGGCTCGGCGCGCTCTTTCTGGCGCTCCAAGCGATGGTCTGGCGCGACGTCGGGGCCCAAGGGCTCTCGGTCAGCGACGGCGTCTACGGCGCCGTGTTTTATGCATTTACGGCCCTCCACGCGCTCCACGTGGTGGCCGGCCTCATGGTCTTGGCGTGGGTCCTCGTCCGGTCGTTCACGGGGACCTATTCGGAGCACAACCACACGAACGTGCGTGTTTCGGCGATGTTCTGGCACTTCGTCGACGTCGTGTGGCTCTTGATGTTCGTGACGATTTACGTGATTTGAGGCCCTCGGATGAACCTCCTCTCTCGGTCCAAGAGCACCCTCCTCGCCCTCGTGGTCACCGCGTCCGCGGCGCTCGGGCTCTCCTGCGCGCAGGAGAAGAACACCTTCCGCCAGAGCGCGTGCGGCTCCGAGGACCCGAAGGTCGCGCAGTACTGCGCGCCGAGGACGTTCGCGGGCAACATCACCGTCGGCGCGCAGACCCTTCAAGAAGGGCACGACGCGTACATGCTGTATTGCTACGCGTGCCACGGTGAGAACGGCGACGGCAAGGGCCCCGCGTCGTACGGCCTGCGCCCGCCGCCCCGTGACTTCACGCAGGGCATCTTCAAGTTCGCGCGGCTCCGGTCGAGCGACGACACCGCGAACGACGCGGATCTGGTTCGCATCGTCAAAGGCGGTCTCCATGGCACCGCGATGCTCCCGTGGGACGTCCCGCCCGGAGAGCTCGACAAGATCATCCACTACATCAAGACCTTCGCCCCCAAGAAGTGGGAGAAGAAGAAGAAGAACGGCGAGCCCGTCAAGGTGCTCGAGGCGTTCGAGCTCCCGGCCGATCCGTGGGCGGGCAAAGAGGCGGCGGCCGTCCAGCGCGGCAAAGAGCTCTATCACCTCAAGGCCGAGTGCGTGAACTGCCACCCCGGCTACGACACCAAAGAGGCGCTCTACAAGCTCAGCGTGGACGCGAGCAAGCGTGAGCCCGACACGTTCAAACCGCTCACCGGCTTCCGCGACGACTTCTACGGCTCGTCGGCCAAAGACTCGCAGGAGTACGGCGTGCGCCTGCTCCCGCCGGATTTCACGTTCCACCCGATCCGCTCGATGCGCAAAGACCACGAGATGGAAGACCTCTTCCGCATCATCTCGTTCGGTGTCTATCCGATCATGCCCGCGTGGAAAGACGCGCTGCCCGATCAAGACATCTGGGCCATCGCGCACTACGTGAAGTCGCTCGCCGCGCTCCGCGACACGCCCGAAGGGGCGGCCATGCGGCAAAAGCATCTCACGCAAGCGACCTTCGAGATCCCGAAGCCCCCCGAGCCGCCGCCCCCGCCCGCCGAAGAGAAGAAAGAGGGCGACGACAAAGACAAGAAGGACGGCGACAAGAAGGACGAGAAGAAGGCCGACGACAAGAAGGCCGATGAGAAGAAGGCCGACAAGAAAGACGAGAAGAAGCCCGAAGAGAAGAAGAAGTAACCTC
>CAYTJL010000196.1:0-2319 GCA_964437785.1 uncultured Polyangiaceae bacterium | reverse complement strand
AAGAAGGCCGACAAGAAAGACGAGAAGAAGCCCGAAGAGAAGAAGAAGTAACCTCCCTCTCGCGGCCCGCGCAAAGAGCCATCTCCCAAGAGATGGCTCTTTGCATTTCAGCACGTCTCACGCCCTCATCGATAACGCCACCCGACGAGCACCGTGGGCCCCCAGACCACCGGCGACTCGTCCGACAACATCAGATCTGCGGTCATCCTGGCGCCGATGAAGAGGGCGTTGCGCTGCGCGCGCAGCACGTCGACCGAGATCAAGCCCGAGGCGCCGAGCCCGATCCCCACCATCGTTCCATCGCTCGTGGCGCGCTCGATCGCCACCACGGGGACACCGATGGAGAGCCCCAAGCGGACGCGATCGAACCGATGCTCCCATTGGAATTGAGGCTTGATGGTGTAGGTCAAGAGGCCGTTTTGCGTGCGGCCGACGAGCGCCTCCAGGCCGCCGTAATACCCGTTGTCGCCCCGCACCGCGCCGGCCATGAGGCCGAGATCGACGTTGTACATCGGGACGTCAAAGAGCCTCCGGTACCCGAAGCCGGCCCACGTCTCGATCGAAAACTGACTCTTGACGGGCGGCGGCAGCGTGACCCACGGAGACCCCTTTTGAGGCGCAGGGGCGATGAGCACCACCTGCGGGGGCTCCTGGGCGAGCGAGGGAGATGCGATCGCGAGCGCCCCGAGCGCCGCGGCGATCGACGCGAAGAAGAGCGGGGGCCTCACGGGCACACCTCCTCATGAGAGGTGGAGTTTCCTTCGGAGTCGGTGCCCGGCGATTGGAGATGGGCGGTCCGCTCGCAGATGCCACTCTCGACGATGGCATCGCACTCCATGGCGATGATGCACTCGCTCTCGGGGACGTAGAGCGCGGGGAGGGTGGTGCCGCAGATCGTCGAATATTCACACTGGATCGTGGCGATCTCTTCGAACCCGGGGCAACACGTTTGCAGCTTGGCGACGGCTTCTTCGCACTTTACCTCGTCTTCGCGCAAACCACCGAACGCGAGCGGCGCCGCGAAGACGAGCACCACCAGCGATCGGCGCAGGATGACGCCGAAGGACGGGCCTTTGAAGGATGAAGGGGAGACCATGAGCGTTGAACCTCGTTGTAGGGGGCGGCGGGCGCCTTCTCCGCCATCATTGGCAATCACCGCGCCGCCACGACGCGCCGCGTGACGGATTTTCAACGGGCTCGTCAACCGCCGATCCCGAGGCGCTTCATCATCTTTTGAAGACCAAAGCGGGAGAGCCCGAGCAGCTTGGCGGCTTGGGTCTGGTTGCCCGACGTCCGCTCGAGCGCCTCGGTGAGCAGACCCGCTTCGAGGGCGTCGATCCTCCGGCGCACGTTGAGCCCCGTCTCGCGCGGGACGGGCGGCGGGCCGCCGCCGATGTCGGGGGAGAGGTGCTCTTCATCGATGACCTCGTCGGCGAACACGAGCGCGCGGCGCACCTCGTTTTGGAGCTGCCGCACGTTGCCCGGCCACGCGAACGCGACCAGCCGATCCATGGCCGACGGCGCCACGCGCACTTTGCGGCCTTTGCCGTGCTGATCGATGAAGCGCTGCACGAGGAGCGGGATGTCCTCGGTCCGCTCGCGGAGCGACGGGACACGCAACGTCACGACCGCGAGCCGATAATAAAGGTCCTCGCGGAAGGCCTTCGCTTTGACCATCGCCTCGATGTCGCGGTTGGTCGCCGCGATGACGCGCACGTCCACCTTGCGCGCGCGCTCACCGCCCACCGGGCGCACGAGCCCGTCTTCGAGCACGCGGAGCAGCTTGGTCTGCATGGCGACGCTCATCTCGCCGACCTCGTCGAGGAAGAGCGTGCCCCGATCGGCCACTTCGAAGAGGCCCACGCGCGGCCTGTCCGCGCTCGTGAACGCGCCGCGCACGTGCCCAAACAACGTGGACTCCAAGAGGCCTTCGGGGATCGCCCCGCAGTTCTCGCCCACGAAGGGCCTCGCCGCGCGCGCGCCGTTCGCGTGGATCGCGCGCGCGACGAGCTCTTTGCCCGAGCCCGACTCGCCGCTCACGAGCACCGGCACGTCCGCGTCGGCCACGCGATCGACGAGCCGCAGCATCCCCTCGATGCTCGCGCTCTGCCCGACGATCTCGTCGTACGGGTGGCGCGTGCCGCGCTGGCCGCGCGCGATCGAGAGCTCGCGCTCCGCGGCGCCCAGCGCTGCCTCGCGCGCGGCGAGCGCCTCGGCGATCTCGGCCGCCGCGCGCGTCGCGCGCGGCGCGGCCCTGCGCAGGCGCGCGTGCTGGGGCGCCGCGGCGGGGTCCAGAGCGGCGAGCGAGGCGATCGAGGG
>CAYTJL010000195.1:0-18318 GCA_964437785.1 uncultured Polyangiaceae bacterium | reverse complement strand
CTGTCGAGGCTGCGAAGCCTGTCGAGGCCCCCAAGCCCGTCGAGGCCCCCAAGCCTGTCGAGGCCCCCAAGCCCGTCGAGGCGAAGCCCGCCGAGGCTCCCAAGCCCGCGGCCGCGCCCGAGGCAGCGCACGGCTTCCGTCGCAAGCTCATCGGTCGCGTGACCGGCAACAAGATGGACAAGACCGTCGTGGTCGAGGTGAGCCGCAACGCACCCGATCCGGTCTACAAAAAGTACGTTCGTGAGCGCGAGCGCTACAAGGCGCACGACGAGAAGAACGAGTACAAGGTCGGCGACCGCGTCGAGATCCAGGAGCACCGCCCGATCTCGCGCGAGAAGCGCTGGCTCGTGACCAAGCTCATCTCGCGCCCGGTGGAGGAGTAGCCATGATCCAGGTCACTACCCACCTCGAAGTCGCGGACAACTCGGGCGCGCGCGTCGTCAAGTGCATCAAGGTGCTCGGCGGCTCGCGTCGTAAGTACGCCGGTCTCGGCGACGTGATCGTCGTCTCGATCAAAGAGGCGCTCCCGGGCACGAAGGTCAAGAAGGGCGACACGGCGCGCGCCGTCGTGGTCCGCACGACCCGCGAGTACCAGCGCTCGGACGGCAGCTACATCAAGTTCGACACGAACAGCGCCGTGCTCATCAACAAAGAAAAGGAGCCGATCGGCACCCGTATCTTCGGGCCTGTCGCGCGCGAGCTCCGGGCAAAGAAGTTCATGAAGATCATCTCGCTCGCCCCGGAGGTGCTCTGATGAAGCGCCTCAAGGTCGGTGATCTGGTTCAGGTCATCAGCGGCAAAGACAAGGGCAAGCAAGGCAAGATCGCGAAGCTCCTCCTCGATCACGATGGGCAGGGGCGCGTCGTGGTCGAGGGCGTCAACACCGTGACGCGCCACATGCGCCCGAACGCGCGCAATCAACAGGGCGGCAAGATCACCAAAGAGGCTCCTATCGATGCCTCCAACGTGATGTTGGTCGACCCCGAGACCAAGAAGCCCACCCGCGTGAAGATCAAGGTGGGTGAAGACGGCAAGAAGGTCCGCACCGCAAAGAGCGGCGCGCCGATCACCGCGAGCTAAGTCATGGCCGACGACAAGGACAAGAAAGACAAGTCCAAGGACAAGGGCGGCGGCAAGGACAAGCCTGCCAAGGACGCCAAAGGCGGCGGCGCCCCCCAAGCCAAGGGTGGCGGCGCGCCTAAAGCTCAAGCTGGTCAAAAAGGCCAGAAGGGCGACAAGGGCGACAAGAAGGGCAAAGGCCCCGAGGCTGCGGAGGAGGTCCAAAAGCGCGACCCCAACTACAAGCCTCGTCTCTTGACGCACTATCGCGAGAAGGTCGCGGCCGCGCTGACCAAGAAGTTCTCGTACAAAAACCCCATGATGGTGCCGCGCCTCCAAAAGGTGGTCATCAACATGGGTCTCGGCGCCGCCGTGGGGAACCCGAAGATCATCGACTCTGCGGTCGAGGACATGCGGGCGATCTCCGGCCAAAAGCCCGTCGTCACCCGTGCGCGCAAGTCCATCGCGACGTTCAAGCTCCGCGAGAACCTGCCCATCGGCGTGATGGTAACGCTCCGCGCTGAGCGTATGTGGGAGTTCGTCGACAGGCTCATCGCCTTCTCGCTCCCGCGCGTCCGCGACTTCAAAGGGGTCTCGCCGCGCGGCTTCGATGGCAAAGGCAACTTCACGATGGGCCTGCGCGAGCAGATCATCTTCCCCGAGATCGATTACGACAAGGTCGACGTCGTGAAGGGGATGAACATCTCCTTCGTGACGAGCGCTCGGACCGACGAGGAGGGGCGCGCGCTCCTCACCGAGCTCGGGATCCCCTTCAGGCACTAGTTCGAGGGTACGTTCGATGGCTCGTGCAAAAGAGTTCGCCAAGCTGAACCGGCCGCCCAAGTTTTCTACGCGGCACAAGAACCGCTGCAAAGTGTGCGGTCGATCGCGCGGTTATTACCGCGACTTCGAGCTGTGCCGAATCTGCCTCCGACTGTTCGCGCTTCGCGGGGAGCTCCCGGGCGTGATCAAGGCGAGCTGGTGATGCCATGATGACCGATCCGATCGCCGACATGCTGACCAGGATCCGCAACGCTGCCCTCGCGCGGCACGACCGCACCGAGGTGCCGGCGAGCCGTCTCAAGCTCGCCGTCGCGCAGATCTTGAAGCGAGAGGGCTTCATCGCCGACGTGCGCCCGAGCGAGGGTGACACGGGCGCGACCCAAACCAAGCTCACGATCGTGCTCAAGTACGGTCGTGATCGGCGGAGCGCAATTGACGGCGTGCGCCGCATCTCTCGCCCCGGCCGCCGCGTCTACGTGCGCCACGATCGCATCCCGCGCGTCCTCTCGGGGCTCGGGATCTCGATCCTCAGCACGTCGCGCGGGCTCATGAGCGACAATGAGGCACGCCGAAACAAGGTCGGCGGAGAGCTCCTCTGCGAGGTGTGGTGATGAATACCACGGCTGACAAGGGCGATGCCCCGAAGACATCACGCGTCGGCAAACGGCCGATCGAGGTGCCCAAAGGCGTCACCGCCACGATCAAGGGCAATCAGGTCGAGCTCAAAGGGCCGAAGGGCACGCTCACCCGCGCGCTCAGCAACACGGTCTCGGTCAAGCTCGATCAGGGCAAGCTCCACGTGAGCTGCACCTCGTCTGGGCGCGACGGTTCGAGGCTCCAAGGGCTCGAGCGCGCGCTCATCGCCTCGATGATCAAAGGCGTCGCGGACGGCTACGAGAAGGTGCTCGAGCTCAAGGGCACGGGCTACCGCGTCGAGCAGAAGGGCACCACGTTGCACTTCGCGCTCGGCTTCTCGCACCCGGTCGTCTACCCGCTGCCGAAGGACATCAAGGCGACCATCCCCGCCGACTCCAAAGGCACCGTGCTGATCCTCAATGGGCCCGACAAAGAGCTCATGGGTCAGACGGCCGCCAAGATCCGCGGGTTCCGGCCGCCGGAGCCTTACGGTGGCAAGGGCGTCCGCTACAAGGGCGAGAAGGTCCGCGAGAAGGCGGGCAAGGCCGGTAAGGGCGGCAAGAAGTAATTCGGGACGGGGTGAGCAGGGCTCGCCCTCAACGAGGATGACACGACGATGGGCATGAAGATCGTAGGGAGAGAGCGCCGCAAGCTCCGTATCCGCAAGCGGGTGGATGGCACCCCGGATCGCCCTCGCCTCAGCGTGTTCCGCAGCGCGCGGCACATCTACGCTCAGGTGATCAACGACGTGACGGGCCAAACCATCGCCCACGCGTCCACCCTCTCGAAGGACCTCAAAGGCAGCCTCGACGAAAGCAACAAAGTCGATGCGGCCAAGAAGGTCGGCACGCTCATCGCGAAGCTCTGCCTCTCGAAGAGCGTCAACAAGGTCGTTTTCGACCGCAACGGCTACCGTTACCACGGGCGTGTCAGCGCGCTCGCGCAGGCCGCGCGCGAGGCGGGCCTCCAGTTCTAAGAAGGTTTGGTATGGCGTTCGATCAATTCGACGAAGAGAAGCTCAAGGAGCGCGTCATTCACATCAACCGCGTCGCGAAGGTGGTGAAGGGCGGTCGCCGCTTCAGCTTCTCCGCGCTCGTGGTGGTGGGCGACGAGGCAGGTCACGTGGGCGTCGGCTTGGGTAAAGCCAACGAGGTCCCCGAGGCGATCCGCAAGGGCAATGATCAGGCTCGCAAGAACCTGTTCACCGTCCCCCTCGACGGCGCCACGATCCCTCACGACTCCCTGGGTCACGTGGGCGCGGGCAAGGTGTTGCTCAAGCCGGCGAGCCCCGGGACGGGCGTCATCGCGGGCGGCGCGGTGCGCGCTGTCGTCGAGTCGGCCGGCATCCACGACGTCCTGTCGAAGTCGCTCGGCACGAGCAACCCGCACAACGTCGTTCACGCGACGGTGGCCGCGCTCAAGTCCCTTCGCAGCGCCGACTCGGTCGCGAACAAGCGCTCGATGGCGGTCGACGACGTGGGCTGGCAGCGCAAAGGCGCTACGGCGCAGAACGCTCGCCGCCGCGCGAGCGTCGCTCCGCCCGCGCTCACCGCCGCGGTCAAGCCCACGGGCAACGAGGGAGGCGCGTGATGAAGACGCATCTCCGCGTCCGCCAGACGCACAGCACGATCGGCCGCGTCGAGCACATCGAGAAGGTGATTCGGGGCCTTGGGCTCCGCGGTCCCGGCTCTGAGGTGACCGTCGCCAACACCCCCTCGTTCCGAGGCATGGTGAAGAAGGTCCTTCACCTGGTCCACGTGGAAGAAACCGATTCGCCGGCGAAGGCATCGTAATCGGAGACCGTCATGGATATCCTCTCCAAGCTTCAAGCCCCCGAGGGCGCCGTCACCGGGAGCCGCCGTGTGGGTCGCGGTCCGGGGTCGGGCCTCGGTAAAACGGCCGGTCGCGGTCAAAAGGGCCAGAAGGCGCGCTCCAAAGGCAACATCAACAAGCGCCACTTCCAAGGCGGTCAGACCCCGCTCTATCGTCGCTTGCCCAAGCGCGGCTTCGACAACCCGCTCGCGGACGTCGTCGCCAACGTGAACGTGGGCGCGCTCGACGTGTTCGCGGACGGCTCCGAGATTCGCACCGAGGACCTCCGCGGCAAGCGGCTCGTCCGCGGTCGCTTCGACGTGCTCAAGATCCTCGGCGAAGGCGAGCTCACCAAGAAGCTCACGGTCCACGCCCACAAGTTCTCGGCGGCTGCGCGCGAGAAGATCGAAAAAGCCGGCGGCAAAGCTGTTCAGCTTGCGCCGCCCGCGCCGCATGTCAAAGCGGACGCGGCCAAAGCCAAGCCCGCCAAGAAGAAGGGCTGAGGCGCGGCTCGGCTTGAGTCGATCGGAGGCGTATGGCGACACTCACGGGCATCAGCAACTTCTACAAGGTCCCGGAGCTCCTCCGTCGCGTGCTCTTCACCTTGGGCATGCTCGCGGTCTACCGCGTGGGCGTGTTTATTACTGTGCCCGGCGTCGACCGCACCGTGATGAAGGCGGCGGTCGCCAAGCAGACTGGCATCCTCACCATCTTCAACATGTTCACGGGGGGAGCCCTCCAGAACTTCTCGATCTTCGCCCTCGGCATCATGCCGTACATCTCGGCGTCGATCATCCTGCAGCTCATGGGCATGGTCTACAAGCCCATCGACGAGCTGCGCAAAGAGGGTGAGCAGGGCCGTCGCAAGATCGATCAGTACACCCGTTATGGCACCGTCGCGCTGAGCATCTTCCAGGCGTTCGCCATCGCGCGCCTCGCCGAAGGCATCTCCACGAGCGATCAATCCGGCACGGGCGCGGTCATCCACCCCGGGCTCGGATTCCAGCTCATGACGGTCGTCACGCTGACCACGGGGACCGCGTTCCTCATGTGGATCGGCGAGCAGATCAGCGAGCGCGGCGTCTCCAACGGCATCTCGCTCCTCATCTTCGCGAGCATCATCACCGGCATCCCCGGCGCCGTCGGCGAATACGCCGTTGCGCACCAAGGCGACATCCAGCCGCTCACCGTCGCGATCGCGGTCGGCTTCATCATCATCGCCATCGCCACCATCGCGTTCTTCGAGAACGGCCGCCGCCAGATCCCCATCGTCTATTCGCGCAGGCAAGTCGGCAGACGTGTTTATGGCGGGCAAGAGGCTCACCTCCCGCTCAAGGTCAACACCGCCGGGACCATCCCGCCGATCTTCGCCTCGTCGCTGCTCTCGTTCCCCGCGACGCTCGCGCAGTTCAACGTGCCTGGCAGCCAGACGCTCCAAAGCCTGTTGAACCGCGGCGGCTGGGAGTTCAACACCTTCTACGTCGTGTTGATCGTCTTCTTTTGTTACTTCTACACGAACGTCACGTTCCAACCCGTCGACGTCGCGGAGAACCTCAAGAAGCAGCAGGCCAACATCCCCGGGATTCGCCCTGGCAAGCAGACCGCAGATTACCTCTACCGGGTGATTCAGCGCATCACGTTCGGTGGCGCCGTGTACGTGGCTACGGTGTGCGTGCTCCCGTCCATCGTCGGTGAGTGGCTGCACGTCGACTTCCGCTTCGGCGGCACCTCGTTGATGATCGTCGTGGGCGTCGCGCTCGACACGGTCAACCAGATCGAGGCGCACCTGATTCAACACAGCTACGAGGGGCTGACCGGCCCCGGTGCTGGCCGCGTCCGCGCGCGCCGGCTGCCGGAGGGGTGAGGGGCTATGTTGATCGTGCTCGTGGGCCCGCCCGGATCGGGCAAGGGGACGCAAGCCAAGCTCGTCTGCGCGCGCTTCGGGATCCCTCAAATCTCGACGGGCGACATGCTCCGCGCGGCCAAGCGCGACGGCACCCTCAATCCGCAGTACCGCGCCATCATGGACGCGGGCGGCCTCGTCCCGGACGAGGCCATGATCGAGCTCATCGACAAGCGGATCGATGCGGACGATTGCAAGCCGGGCTTCCTGCTCGACGGCTTCCCCCGCACGGTGCCGCAAGCCGAGGCGCTCGGCACGCTCCTGCAAAAGCGGGGTCGCAAGCTGAGCGCGGTGCTCCAGCTCGACGTGTCCCGCTCCTTGTTGGAGGAGCGGCTGATCCACCGGCGCACCGATAAAACGTCTGGACAGATCTATCACCTTCTTTATAATCCGCCCCCCCCTGGGGCCGACCTGGAGCATCGGGACGACGATCGACCCGAGTCGGTGGGTAAGCGCCTGAACGCTTATGAGGTGATGACAGCGGCGCTCCTTCCGTACTACGAGTCCAAAAGCTTGCTCCACCGCGTGGATGGAGTCGGCAAACCGGACGAGGTGACCGCGAGGGTGATGAGCGTCCTCGATGGAGTTTCCAAAGGATGAGGCGATCGAGAAGCAACACGTCGAGCGGTCCCAAAGAGCCCAAAGGGGACAAGCTCGAGTTCGACGGCGTAGTCCAGGAGGCGCTGCCGAACGCCATGTTTCGCGTCAAGGCCGACAACGGCCTCGACGTGCTGGCCACGATCAGCGGCCGGATGCGCCAGTATTACATCAAGATCCTCCCCGGTGATCGCGTCACCGTCGAGGTCTCGCCGTACGATCCGAGCCGCGGCCGGATCACTTACCGGCACAAATAACGAGGAGCTCTCTCCCCCAACATCGTGGGGGGTTTGGTTCTGGAGCAGCAGCCATGAAGGTCCGACCGAGCGTCAAAAAGATCTGCGATAAGTGCAAGGTGGTTCGCCGCCGCGGCGTCGTGCGCATCATCTGCGAGAACCCGCGTCACAAGCAGCGTCAAGGCAACTAGGAGTCATCCCGATGGCACGTATCGCAGGCGTCGATCTTCCCCGCAGGAAACACCTCGCGTATGCGCTCCCGTACCTCTACGGGATCGGCAAGACGCTGGCCCAACAGATCTGCAAGAAGGCCAAGATCCCCGAGAACAAGCGCGTGGAGGAGCTGAGCGACGCGGAGCTCAAGGTCATCCGCGAGATCCTCGACGCCGAGTACAAGGTCGAGGGCGATCTCCGTCGCGAGGTGCAGCTCAACATCAAGCGCCTCATGGATCTCGGCTGCTACCGCGGCCTTCGCCACCGCAAGGGCCTGCCCGTCAACGGGCAGCGCACGCACACCAACTCGCGCACCCGCAAGGGTCCGCGCAAGGGCATGATTCAGCGCCGGCCCGCCGCCGCAGCGCCCAAGGCTTGATCGCGTTCGACGCGTAGAGGACCAGCATGGCAGCTCCGAAGACGGCCGCGAAGGCCAAGCAGCAAAAGAAGAAGGTCAAGAAGAACGTCGCGGCCGGGATCGCGCACATTCAATCGACCTTCAACAACACCATCGTCACGATCAGCGACGTGAACGGGAACACCGTCGCGTGGTCGAGCGCCGGCGCGCGCGGCTTCAAGGGCTCGCGCAAGTCGACGCCCTTCGCGGCGCAGCTCGCGGCCGAAGAGGCCGCGCGCAAGGCGCAGGAGCACGGGATGCGCTCCGTCGCCGTGTTCGTGAAGGGGCCCGGCGCAGGTCGCGAGAGCGCGCTTCGTGCGCTCCAGACCGCGGGCTTCAAGGTGACGCTGATCCGCGACGTCACGCCCATCCCGCACAACGGTTGCCGGCCTCCCAAGCGCCGCAGGGTCTGAGGAAGAGAAGATGGCACGCTACATCGGTCCTGTTTGCAAGCTCTGCCGCCGCGAGGGGATGAAGCTCTACCTCAAGGGTGAGCGTTGCTACTCGGAGAAGTGCGCGCAGACGCGCCGTCCGTACCCGCCCGGTCAGCACGGCCAAGGCCGCATCAAGCTGAGCGAGTATGCTGTCCGCCTCCGCGAGAAGCAAAAGGTGCGTCGTATTTACGGCGTGCTCGAGCGTCAATTCCGCGGCTACTTCCAAGAGGCTTCGCGCCGCAAGGGCCGCACCGGCGAAGAGATGCTCGCGCTCCTCGAGCGCCGCCTCGACAACGTGGTCTATCGCATCGGGCTCGTCGCCTCGCGCTCCGAGGCTCGCCAGCTCGTGCGCCACGGCCACGTGCAGGTCAACGGCAAGCGCGTCGACGTGCCGAGCTACGTGGTGCGCGTGGGCGACAAAGTCTCGCTCACCGAGCACGCGCGCAAGTTCAAGTTCGTCTTGGCCGCGACCGCGAGCGCCGACAAGCGCAACGTGGCCTCGTGGATCGAGGCGGACCGCGGCAACTTCATGGGCACGATCAAGAGCGCTCCTGCGCGCGAAGATTTGAACGAGCCCGAGATCCGCGAGCAGCTCATCGTCGAGTATTACTCGCGCTGATTCGTACCTTCACTCGCCGGGCCTCTCGTCATCACGAAGGGCCCGAGCACGTTTCATGCGGGCAGGAGGCGGCGTCGCGGGTCGAGTGCGGCCCTCGGCGCGGGACCTCCGCGCAGACCTTCTGAGAAGACCCGAGGAGCACCGTCGCTATGACCAGCCAAGCCCCCAGCATGACGATGATCGCCCGCAACTGGCGCGACCTCATCCGGCCCAAAGGCATCACGATCGACACCGAGTCGTCGACCGGCTTTTACGCCAAGTTCACGTGTGAGCCGCTGGAGCGCGGCTTTGGCATCACGGTCGGCAACTCGCTCCGTCGCGTGCTCCTCTCGTCGCTCCAAGGCGCTGCGATCACCGCGATCCGCATCGAAGGCGCGCTCCACGAGTTCACGAGCGTCCCCGACGTGGTCGAGGACGTGGCCGACATCATCCTCAACCTCAAAGAGGTTGTGTTCAAGGCCGCTCAGCCCAAGACGTACACGATCCGCGTCGACAAAGAGGGCCCCGGCCCCGTGTACGCGCGCGACATCACGCTCGTCGATGGGCTCGAGGTGTTGAACCCCAATCACCTCGTCGCGGTGCTCGACAAGAAGGGTCCGCTCGCGATGGAGCTCACGGTCAACGTGGGTCGCGGCTACGTGCCCGCCGAGCGCAACAAGACGCCGACGATGCCGATCGGCACCATCCCGATCGACGCCTTGTTCTCGCCCATCAAGAAGGTCAACTACACCGTTCAGAACGCGCGTGTCGGCCAGGTGACCGACTACGACAAGCTCACGCTCGAAGTCTGGACCAACGGCTCTGTCGCGCCCGAGGATGCTGTCGCGTTTTCGGCGAAGATCCTCAAGGAGCAGCTCTCTATCTGGGTGAACTTCGAGGAGACCGAGGACACGGCCTACCAGCCGCAGATCGGCGAGGACGAGCCGCTCAACGAGAACCTCTTCCGCTCGGTCGAGGAGCTCGAGCTCAGCGTCCGCTCGGCGAACTGCCTGCAAAACGCGAACATCACGCTCATCGGCGAGCTGGTGCAGCGCTCCGAGCAAGACATGCTGAAGACCAAGAACTTCGGCCGCAAGTCGCTGAAGGAGATCAAAGAGATCCTTCAGAACATGGGGCTCTCGCTCGGCATGAAGATCGACAACTGGCAGCAGCTCTTGGAGCGGTGGAAGGCCCAGCAGGCTCAGGCTTGATGACGGTCCGGTGGTATTAAAGAGTCTGTCGAAGAGGAATTGAGATCATGCGTCACAAGAAGTCTGGCAGGCAGTTCGGGCGTGACACGTCGAGCCGGCGGGCCATGCTGCGGAACCTCGCCGCGAACCTCATCACCCACGAGCGCATCGAGACGACCGACGCGAAGGCCAAAGAGCTCCGTCGCATCGCCGAGCGGCTCATCAGCAAGGCGCGCAGGCTTGGCGACGTCGCGTACAAGAAGCAAGACGAGCTGAGCGCGGGCGACAAGGCCAAGCGCCTCCACGCGTCGAGGCTCATCGCGTCCTTCGTGCCGCGTTGGGGTGTCAAGACCGACGGCGCCAAGGTGGATATCGTCGAGAAGGTGATGGTCGAGCTCACGAAGCGCTTCGAGGGTCGCCCCGGCGGCTACACGCGCATCACCAAGCTCGGTCCGCGCCGCGGCGACGGCGCGAGCATGGCCATCATCGAGTTCATCGACGCGGCGCCGCCCGTCGACGCGCCGAGCGCGCCGCTCGACGCGCCCGCGACCGTGAGCGCTGCGGAGCCCGCCGAGGGCGCCTCGACGGCGGCAGACTCGACCGCAGCAGGCGAGTCCGAAAAAGCCGAATAACGCTCCTCCCGAGCAAGCTGGTCAAAGGCCCTTAACGGCGGTCCTCATCGCCGAAGGGCCTTTGGCCTTTTTGTTCCCCCTCCTTCCCATCCATCCTTCCCACCGAACGCATGAAAGCCGCTTTGGCAGCGAGCGAGCCCCTTGTCCGCGCTGCGTCGGGGGGCCCCGAAATGCCGAGCGTGGCAAAGCGGTGATGGTGCCTTTGGTGACGACGTTTCGAGCTCGGCTTTCGGGGGTGGCGCCGCGGACGGGGCGAGCGCTCGTCCGGTCAAGAGCGCTCGTCCGGTCAAGAGCGCTCGTCCGGTCAAGAGCGCTCGTCCGGTCAAGAGCGCTCGTCCGGTTGCGAGGTTTTTCAGCGCGTAAAGCGGATGGAGAACGGCGCGGTGTACGCTTCGATGGGGGTGCCCGCGCGGTCGAGCGCAGGCCGATATTGCAGCTTGAACGCGCAGCGCCTCGCCTCGCGCCCAAAGCCATATCCAGGGTCGGTCACGACGGCGATGCCCATGGCCTTGCCGTTTGGGCCCACGGTCGCGACCAACGTGACGACCGCGCGGTTGACGTTGGCCGCGTCCGCCTCGCCGGGGAACGGGCACTCGTCGGTGTAGATGGGGATCACCTTGGCCGGGCGTGATCGATCGAATTCTTGCGTGGGCGCCGGCGCGACGCCCCGACCGCCCGCGCGCCCGTCGATGCGCGCCCGGGGATCCATCGTGGCTTGGTCGCCCTTGCCGTCGCCCGCGACGAAGCCGTGCATGAGCTTGTCCGCGTCGCCGCTCGCGATCATGGGGGCGTCCGCGTCGGTCCGGTCGGTGGTGAGCACCTTGGCTGCTTTGGCGACCAAGTCGGCCACCTGCTCCGCGATGGGCGGGGTCTCGGCCTCCTTGGGCTTGGGCAAAGGTGCCTTGAGCTTAGGAGGAGGCGGCGCGGCGAGAGCCGGCGGAGGCTCCTCGCGCTTGGGCTCGGGCGGGGGAGCGGGCTTGGGCTTGGGCTCGTCGCGGACGAAGTGGACGTCGATCACGGCCTCCGGGGCGAGCTTGCTCAAATCGAGCGATGTGATCAGACGCGCAGCCCCGAGCCCCCAGCCGTGCAACACCAATGCGCCTGCGACCCATGGCCAAAGGGCATTTTCAGACCGGCTTTGCAAAGGAAGACGATCGAGCACCGGACCCCTTTTATGCATCGGACGGCTCGCCCTTGTCGAGCCCAAGAATGCTGCTCACAGCGTTTCCAGAACGAACGTGGTTTTCCGATGGCGCCTCTCGCCGTAACGGAAGCGGGTCAGAGCGTCCCGGCTTGATCGGTTAATATCCGAACACCAAGACCCCCGCTGCTCTTGGGCAAATGGGTCGTCTCGGCGTCGAGAGGCTGCTCTTCTTGGGCCGATCAGAACCGGGAGACGAGCTCGAGCTTGGCGCCCTCGAAGGGGGGGAATTGCCGGCACACGCCCGAGATGCAGCGGAGCGCGCCGCGGCGCTGCCCCACGAACAGGGTGACCGTGTCGAAGAGCATCTTGAGCGGGGTGCGCTTGCCGCCCGCGTTGGAGCGCCACGTGATGCCGCCGTTGAAGTAGTGACAGAGGTCTTGTTGGGGGACAGCGGGCTTGGTCAACGTCGCGTTGACGCCCGCGCGGCAGCCCTCTTTGGTTTGGTACTCATAGCCGAAGGTGGCGGCCAAGTGAGGAGACCATTCGAGCGAGGTGTAGTTCTCGCCCTCGACCCACGAGTGCTCGAACACGGTGGGCTCGTAGCGGTACCTGTGAAAGCCCAAGAAGTGCAGCGTAAAAGGTCCTTTGATGTTCTTCGCGATGTCGTAGCGGATGTACCCCTCGCGATAAAACACATCGGTCTTGTAAATGCTGACCTCGCCGACCCCCGCGCCGTCGGTGGTGCGCGCGCCGATGAAAGGTTTGATGAACGTCCTGCCTCCCTCGAACGCGAGGTCGATGCCGACCGCGGCGTCCCACGTGGTGGTCTTGTTCGCGGTGGAGGTGTCGCATTGGGAGTTGTTCGGCGAGAGCTCGGACCAGCTCCAATAATGGCCCGCCCACGCGTACACCGACGTGTCCCGGTTAAAGCGATAATCGACCCTCACGCGCCCGCCGTCGATGCACAGGTTGGGCGCCGCGCCCGCGATCGGCTCGACGAAGATGGGCTCGACCGTGGGGGGGAGGCTGTACGTGATGAGCGAGAACTCGGGCCCCGAGAAGCCTGGGGTCGTGATGTCGAGGTTTGGGGTGAGCGGATAAAATGATCGATAGTGCTTGAATTCGGCGGACGCGGAGACCGGACCAAGGGTGAGGCTCGCGTTCGCGTAAACGGCCAACCCGCGAAGGTCAGCCTCGGTCGTGGTCGGGTTGCCCAGCGGATCCACGGTCTTTACTTGGCCTTTGCTCTGGAGCTGCCCCGCGACCTCGACGTACAGATCGAGCTTCTTGGCGATGGCGGGGACGTGGACCGAGCCGCCGATGTTGACGATTTGATCGTGGATCCTCGACGCGTCGCTGTTCGAGAACGCGGGGAACTGAGCGGCGCACGCGCCTTTGGTGACGCTCCCGTCCGGGTTGTCGGTTCGATCTTTTTGGGCGCTCAAGCAACGTTGGTAGTCGAGCGAGAGCGAGCGCCGGAGCAGCGCCGCCGCGTTGAACGCGACGTTCACCCATTTGGTGTTGGCCTCGACACGACCGCCGACCACCGCGTCTTCGATGTAGTTCGGCCTCGGTAAATCGGTGACGAGATAGGGTTTGCCCGTGTCGCTGTTGTAGTCGTAGGTGTAGCTCGGCAGGGCGGTGGGGAAGCCAAAGAAGAGGGGTGATCCAAACCCATTGAGCCTCCGGCCGCTCTGCTCGTCGACGCGGAGCGGGTTCATCTGCCCGCCGAAGAGCGTGCCACGCAGCGTCACCGGGCCGATCTTGTAATCCCCTTGGACCTTGATGCCACGAACCGTGGTGTCGATGGCGAGCTCATCCACCTTGCGCACGCTGAACACGAGGCCGCGACCGAGCTGGACGTAAAAATCGCCCACGGTGATGTCGATGCCCGGGCGCGACCAGCCGACCCACAGCTTGGAGGGGTAATAGGTCTGTCGAAAGCGGGTGTTGAGCTCTTGAAAATACTGATTCCGAGCCGAGTTCCGCCGCGCGTCGGTGTCCAGATTGGTTTGGTCGGCCACGATCGCGTTGATCTTCTTCTCGTTGATGCCCCCGATGTACGTGGCCGCGTCCACGCGGACGCCCAATCGAAACTGCCAATAGCTCGCTTGGATGTTGAGCCGGTCGAGCCACTCGCCGTAGTTGTCATCGACCTTGGTCGAGAACTTGTTGTCAGCGTCGTTCCGGTTGTTGAAGCGATAGTTGAAGATGGATGTGTTGGTCACGTCGATGACCAACGGCTTGCCGCCCACGTCCCCCACGTCGACCGCGCGGGCGGCCCTAGGACCGATGAGGATCGTCGAAAAAATCAACCCGGCGGCAAAAGAGCGGAGGCGCACGGTTCCCTTTAACACAACCGCGTTCGAGTGTGTTGGTCAGCGCGCAAACCGCTCGATCCAGGTGCCGTCTGCATCCGTGTAGACGAGCCAGGTGGTCCCAGCGCCGTCGACGAGGAGCGACGGGTCTTTGAGGACCTTGCCCTCGACCGCCGTGCAAAGAGGCTTGAACGCGCCCGCGCCTTCGAGGTCGCCCAGCTCGAGCACGCGTGTTTTGTCGTCGGGGCTCGCCGATGCGGGCCGCACGCGCGCGACGCGGCTCGGCGCGCCGACCGCGGCGGCGACCGGCGGAGCGTCGATCCCCGCGGGGTACGAGGACCACGTGACGTCCGCGTCGACGCGCGGGACGTCATCGACGCGGATCGCCGCGAGCCCGAAATTCGTAACGTCTTTGTAGATAGGAAAGAGCGCAAAGACCCCTCCGCCCGGGGCTTGTGCGAGCGCGGTCCCGGTGCGGCCGTCGGTGCCTTCGCCCACGAAGAGGACCGCGTCCGGGCCGATGTCGAGCTTGGTCTCGTAGCGCAGCACGCGCGCGTGGACCGGCGTGAGCGCGCGGCGAGCGTCGATGTAGACGGCGACGACGGTGTCGCGCCTCGGCACGAGCGTCACGAACGTCGCGCCCGATCCCTCTTCGGAGAGCAGCTCGGGCGTGTTGTCGTCGACCCCCGCGAACGCGAGCGTGACCGCGCCTTCGCTCGTCTTTCGATCGGCGAGGAACGCGAACACGGTGTGAGCGCCGATCGTCGAGGCCGCGAGCGACGCGCCCGATCGAGCCTGCGCGACGAGCGTGCTGCTCCCGCCCGCGCGCGGCGTGCGGTGAATCCCGCCGTTCTCGTCGGCGCAGAAGAGCGCGATGCCCGCGGGGATGCACGCGGGGACGGTGGCTCGCTCGGGGGGCTCGGTGAGCGCGAGCCGCTCGGGTTTGCCTGCTTTTGCAGACGCAGACGCGGAGGCCACGGGCGAAGGTGTCTTGGGGATCGTCGCGACGTGCGGCGCGCCGTTGCGGTTGAAGATCACCTGCGGAGGCGTGTCGGGCGGCGCGTCCGCGTCGAGGAACATCGCGACCGGCCCGCGGAACGGGAGCTGGACAGGGCCTTTGATCGAACGGCACGCGCCCGCGCGCGGAGGCGCCCACGCCGACGTCACGATCTTCGCGCTCGGGGCGGGCGCCGCGCTCGCGGAGGGAGCGACCTGCGCCGGCGACGTCGAGACAGGTTTGGTCGGCAGCGCGGCGGTCCTGCGCTTTGGAGGAGGCTTGCCGCACGCGCCGAGCCCGATCGAGAGCAGCGCGACGAGGGCGAACGGACGCACGGACATGGGCTCGGAGAATACCGGGAATCTATCGGCATAAAAGCGCGCTATAGGGCCCGCATGCCCTCGCTGCTTCGGCCTTGGCGCGCGCTCTCCGCGCTGATCTTCGGCGTCCCTTGTGCGGTCCTCGCGTGCCAGAGCACGCCTCCGCCGCAGGTCGGGCTCTCGCCTCCCACCCCGCCGCCCAAGGCCTCCGCGACCGTCGCGCCGGGGCCCGAGGCGCCGCCTCCGTTGCCCGCGCAGGTGATCGCGGAGATCAGCGAGAGCGCCTCGCCGCTGTTCGCGAAGCGCGGTGACGCGGGCGTGATGATGATCGCCGACAAGGGCAAGTGGACGAGCCGCGCGATCGGCGCGGACGGCAAGCCCAAGGCCGATGCCGTCGAGCTCTGCGCGGCGCCCTCCGAGGTGAAGCTCTCGGTGCTGCGCCCCGCGTTCGACGGCTACCTCGCCGCGTGGGCCGAGCCCGTGGCCAAGAGCCAAGCGCTCAAGGTGCTCGCGCTCGACGCCGACGGCAAGCCCAAGGGCGAGCCCGTGACCGCGCTGCAAATCGTCGACGAGCTCGCGTGGATCGACGTGCTCCCCAACGCGAAGGGCGCGCTGCTCTTGATCCAAACGGCGCGCGACGAGGCGGTCGAGCTCTCGATCGCGACGCTCAGCGCAGCTGGGAAAGCGGGCTCCACCGAGGTCGTCGCGAGCGAGTTCACCGGGTGGTTCGCGATCCCGACCGCGCAGGGCGCGGCCATCGCGCTCGTGTCCGCGGGCCCCTCCAAGCCCGCCGATCCCCCTCCGTCGAAGCCCGCGCGCGGCGCTAAAAAACCCGGCAAACGGCGCAAGAACGAGATCCCCGAGGCGATCGCTCCGAGCCGGCTCGGCCGCGTGTCGCTCGTGGAGATCAGCGCGGCGGGCAAGGCGGGCGCGCCGATCGCGGTCACGAACGACGCGACCGCGCAGCTCGACGTGCAGCTCGCCGACGTCGACGGCAAGTACATGCTCGCGTGGACCGACGAGCGCGAGATCGACGCGTGCGCGTACCTCGCGGTGATCGAGCGAGGCGGCAAGATCGCGGTCGCGCCGCGCAGGGCGACCGCGCCGTTCGGCGAGCAGGCGCTCGTGTCGCTCGTCGCGCAGGGCTACGCGCCCGACGTCGCGCAGAGCAAGCGCGCGCTGCTCGCGTGGGAAGATCAGCTCCGGCTCACGCGCGACGGCCGCACGATCCGGCTCGCGACCGTGGGCGCCGACGGCGTCGCGGGCAAAGAGCGCGCGACGCTCTCGTGGAGCGCGGCCGGCATCCCCGATCTCGTGCCCGACGGCGAGGGCTTCGCGGCGCTCACGCTCGCGCCCGTCAAGGAGCTCCCGCCGGGCTTCGAGCTGCCTGAAAAAGAGCAAAAGAAAGAGCCCGTGTGGCACGCGTTCGTGCGCTTCGGCGCGGACCTCTCGGTGCTCGCGGGCGAGCCTCTTCGCGCCGCCGCGTTCGGCGACAACGAGGGGCCGGGCTTGCCGTACGTGACGCGCGGGCTCTCGTGCAGCAAGGGCGTGTGCCTCGCGATCGCGAGCGGGACGGGCGCCACGGCGCCGCTCGCGATCGTCGATCTGCCCGTGCGCAAGAGCGCGTGGGCGCCCGCCGCGCAGCGCGAGCCCGACGAGGCGCCGCCGCGCGCCGCGGGCGTGAGCGCGCTCTACGACGGCGATCATCTCTCGAAGGTCGCCGCGGCCGACGTGCCGGGCGGCGGCACGCTCGCCGCGTGGGTCACGTATTACTTGGAGCAGCCCACGATCCGCAGCGCGAAGGGCAAGAAGCCCAAAGCGAACAACGACGACGGGCCCGCGGCGACGCTCGGCGTGCGCGCGATCGGCGCGGACGGCGCGGTCAAACCCCCGGTCGTCATCTCGCAGAAGGCGCTCTCGATCGGCGGCGTCGCGCTCGCGCCCGCGCCTCCGGTCTCGGAGGGAAAGAAGCCCGAGACGCTGCTCACGTGGGTCGCGCGCGAGCGCGGCGAGCCGCACGTGTTCGCGACCAAGCTCGCCGCCGACGGGACCAAGCTCGCGCAGAAGGGCATCACCGTGGTGCGGCGCAACAACAGCGGCGGAGGCGGCGGAGGCGGCAAAAAAGACAAGATCTCAGTCCCCAACGAGGCCGCTTATGTTGCAGCTGCGTACGCGGGCGGGGGCGGCGACGGCAACGATGGATGGGTCGTCGCGTGGACCGACACGCGCGATGGAAACGCCGAGATTTACGCGGCCAAGCTCGATCGATCGCTCGGCAAGGTGGTGCCCGACAAACGCATCACCGAGGCGGTCGGCGACTCCGCCGAGGTGCAGATCGCGATCCGCGGCAAGGAGGTCTTCCTCGTGTGGTCCGACGCGCGGCAGAGCCCGGACGAGGGCACGGGCGACATCTACTTGGCGCGGCTCGACCTCACGACGCTCAAGAAGATCGGCCCCGAGGTGAAGCTCTTCGCGTCGGGCCTGCACTCGCGCACGCCGCAGATCGTGCCGTGGGGCAAAGGCTTCTTGGTGTCGTGGATCGAGGCGAGCGCCGAAGGCAAAGGCGACGCGACCGTGAACGGCGACGCGGGCCTTCGCATCGCCCAGATCGACGAGAAGGGCAGGGTGCTGAGCACACCCCTCTTGGTGAAGGGCACCGACAAATCGACGGTCACGTCCTCATCGCTCGCGTGCTCGCCCAAGAAGTGCCGCGGCGTGCTCGCGTGGACGCTCGGGGACTCACGCCTTCTCGGCGCGTTCGACCTCGTGCCAGGCCAAGAGCCGAGCGCTCCCAAGACCATCGCCGCGCTGGTCGGCGGCGTCACACAAGACGTGTCACCTTCGTTCTCGGGGGCAGGCGCGGACTCGCTCTTCTTCGCGGATGATGCGGTGGGAGGGAGCGGCAGGGTGCGTTGGATGAAGATCGATTGGCCGTGATTTCGTATTTTGAGGGCGGTGGCTGCGTGAGGAGCGCGGCCACCGTCTTGGTGGGGAGGCTGCGCTCGGGGCTTGTATCGATTTGGATCACGAATGTCGGCACGCGTGGTGC
>CAYTJL010000194.1:12493-18526 GCA_964437785.1 uncultured Polyangiaceae bacterium | reverse complement strand
CACGACGCGCTTGACTCGCCACCCGACCCATCGAAGGAGCGGGGACGATGATCGAGATTGTCCATCAGGGGCCCACCGGCGAGCAGGGCCGCGCGGGTGAAAGGACGGGGAACAGGTGAGCGTCGACGACGATCAAGACGGCGCGCAGTCGATCGCGATCATCGGTTTTTCAGGCCGTTTTCCGATGTCGGACAGCGTCGAGGAGCTGTGGCGGAACGTCGCCGCGGGCAAGGAGCTCGCGACGCGCTTCACCGACGAAGAGCTCGCCGCAGAGGGCGTCCCCGAGGTGCTCCGACGCTCGCCCGACTACGTCCCCGTGCGCGCGGTCCTCCGCGACGCGACGCTCTTCGACGCTGCGTTCTTCGGCTTCACGCCGAGCGAGGCCAAGCTCACCGATCCGCAACACCGGCTCTTCCTCGAATGCTCATGGGAGGCTTTGGAACAAGCGGGTTACGACCCCTCGCGCTACCGCGACTACATCGGCGTGTATGGCGGCGCCGACGTCAACGCGTACGCGGTCGCGAACCTCGCGCTGAGCGGCAGCGAGCTGTGGGGCCTGATCGGCAACGACAAGGACTATTTCGCGACGCGCGTCTCGTACAAGCTCGGCCTTCGCGGCCCGGGCATCACGATCCAAACCGCGTGCTCCACCTCGCTCGTCGCGGTGCAGGTCGCGTGTCAGGCGTTGCTCGGCTACCAGTGCGACATGGCGCTCGCCGGCGGGGCCGGCATCGCGGTGCCGGAGCGCACGGGCTACCTCTATCACAAGGGCGGGATCCTCTCGCCCGACGGGCATTGCCGCACCTTCGATCACAAGGCGCAAGGCACGTTCGGGGGCAACGGCGTCGGCGTGGTGCTGCTCAAGCGGCTCAAGGATGCGATCGCGGATCGCGACACGATCCGCGCGGTGATCCGCGGCGCCGCGATCAACAACGATGGATCGGGCAAGGTCGGGTACACCGCGCCGAGCGTCGAAGGACAAGCCGAGGTGATCGCCACCGCGCTCGCGATGGCAGGCGTCTCGCCCGACACCATCGGCCTCGTCGAAGCGCACGGCACCGCGACGGAGCTCGGCGATCCGGTCGAGATCGCGGCGCTCACCGACGCGTACCGGAGCAACACGGATCGGCGCGCGTACTGCGCGATCGGATCGATCAAGTCGAACCTCGGCCACATGAACTCGGCGGCCGGCGTGGGCGGGCTCCTCAAGGCCGTGATGGCGATCGAGCACGCGCAGATCCCTCCGAGCCTTCATTTCGAGGCGCCGAACCCGATGATCGATTTCGCGAGCTCGCCGTTTTACGTGAGCACGCGCCTCGCGCCGTGGCCCAACGAGCAAACGCCGCGGCGCGCGGCCGTGAGCTCGTTCGGCGTGGGCGGCACCAACGCGCACGTCGTGTTGGAAGAAGCGCCGCCACCCGAGCCGTCGGGGCCGAGCCGTGCAGCAGAGGTGCTCGTGCTCTCGGCCAAGACCGAGAGCGCGCTCGCCGCAGCGTCGCAGCGCCTCGCCGATCACCTCGGCAGCCACCCCCAAACACCGCTCGCGGACGTCGCGTACACGCTTCAAATCGGCCGCCAAGTCTTCAAGCACCGGAGGCTCGTGGTCGCCTCGACCACCGAAGAAGCGCGCGCCGCGCTCACCGCGCCGGGGCCCACGCTGATCCGCGATCGCAGGCGCGCGCCCGTGGTCTTCATGTTCCCGGGCCAAGGCGCGCAGCGCCCCGGCATGGGCCGCGATCTGTACGAGAGCGAGCCCGCGTATCGCGCGGCGATCGACGAATGCGCGCGCCTCGCCGAGCCTCACCTCGGCTTTGATTTGAAGAGCATCGTGCACGCGGATCCGAACGATCCTTCCGCGGCGGATCGCGTTCGCCGGACCGAGGTCGCGCAGCCCGCGCTCTTCACCGTGAGCTACGCGCTCGCGCAGCTCTTCATGAGCTGGGGTGTCCGCCCCGAGGCCATGATCGGCCACAGCATCGGCGAATACGTGGCCGCGTGTTTGGCCTCGGTGATCACGCTGCCGGACGCGATCCGCATGGTCGTCGCGCGCGGTCGCTTGATGGGCAAGCTCCCTCCCGGCGCGATGATGGCGCTGCCCCTCGCCGAAGAAGAGGCCGCGCGTTTGCCGGGCGTCTCCGTCGCTGCGCTCAACGCGCCCGAGGCCACCGTGATCGCAGGGACGTTCGAGGCGATCGACGGAGCCGCGACTGCGCTCAAGGCGCGCGGGATCGAGGGCGTGCGGCTCCAGACGTCGCACGCCTTTCACTCCGCGATGATGGATCCCATCCTCGACGAGTGGCGCGCGATCGTCGCGGGCGTGCGCCGATCACCGCCTCAAATCCCGTACGTCGCGAACCTCACGGGCACGTGGATCACGCCGGCCGACGTCGCCGATCCGGGCTATTGGGTCGGCCACCTGCGCCGCCCCGTGCGCTTCGCCGCGGGGATCGCCGAGCTCCTCGCGGATCCCGATCGCGTCTTCGTCGAGGTCGGGCCGGGCCGCGCGCTCACCACGCTCGCGGCGCGGCAAGGCGCGCGCTCCGCGGATCGTGTGTTCGCTTCGCTCGACAAAACGCCTGCGATCGTGAGCGTGCTCGACGCGCTCGGCCGGCTCTACCTCTCCGACGTGCCGGTCGATTGGAGCGCCTTTCACGGCGAAGCACGCAGACGGCGCGTGCCTCTCCCGACGTATCCGTTCGAGCGCCAGCGGTTCGCGCGCGAGCTCAACGCCGCGGTGCTCGGCGCGGTCGCGCCCGCGGCGACGACCAAGCGCGAGCGGGTCGAGGAGTGGCTCTATGCGCCGTCGTGGAGGCGCGCGACGCCGCGTGAAGCATCGGGCGATCGCGAACGCACGACGCTCGTCTTTGCCGGCGAAACAGCCCTCGATCGCGCGATCGTGGCGAAGCTCGCGGCCGGCGGAGGCAGGGTCATCACCGCGATCGCGACCGGCGCCCAAGAGCTCTCGCGCATCGACGCCGATCGCTTCGCGATCGATCCCGCGTCGGCCGCTCACTACACCGCGCTCCTCGACGCGATCGACGTGGGTCGCGACTCCGCGTCCGCGGGCGCGCCGATCGATCGCGTGCTTCATCTCTACAGCCTCACGCCCGCGCACGGAGAGCGCGAGGATCGCTTCGACGCCGCGGAGCGAACGGGGCTCGACAGCGTCTTGCTGCTCACGCGGGCGCTCGCGCAGCGCCCCGCGCCGATCGGCGTGGTCACGACCGGCGCTGCGTCGGTCATCGGCGACGAGCCCATGAGGCCTGAAAACGCTCCGCTCCTCGGGCTTTGTCGCGTGATCCAACAAGAGCTCCCGGCGCTCGAAGGTCGCGTCGTCGACGTGGTCGTCCCGGATGCACAAGGCGCGATCGACGCGCTCGCGGATCGGATCCTCGCGGCGATCCGCGTCCGCGACGGAGAGCCGATCGTCGCGCTGCGCGGCGCGCACCGATGGACGCCGCACTTCTCGCAGGTCGCGCCGATGCCCTCGGGCGCGGGCCCGCTGCGCGACGGCGGCGTCTATCTGATCCTCGGCGGCACGGGAAACGTAGGCCTTTCCATCGCCGCGCACCTCGCGCGCGCCGCGCGCGCCAAGCTGGTGCTCACGGGTCGCACCGGCCTCGTCCCGCGCGACACGTGGGACGAGTGGCAAAACACGCACGGCCCGCGCGACAAAGTCAGCCGGCGAATCACGCGGATCCGCGAGATCGAGGCGCTCGGCGGCGAGGTCGTCGTCGCGAGCGGGGACGCGGGCGATCCGAGCCGCGTGGCCGAGATCATCGCGCTCGCGCGGTCGCGCTTCGGCGCGCTCCACGGCGTTGTTTACGCGGCCGGCAGCGTCGGGCCCGACGCGCTCCGCGCCGTCGCCGACACCGAGCCTCGCCACGCCGCCGCGCACCTCGGCTCCCGCGCGCGAGGGCTCCACGCGCTCGCCGCGACGCTCCCCACCGACGTTGATTTTTGCCTTCTTTGCTCGTCGATTTCGACGGTGCTCGGCGGCGTCGGCCTCGGGGCGTACGCCGCCGCGCACAGCGCCATGGACGCGTTCGCGATCGATCAGAACCGGCGCGGCGGCCCGCGCTGGATCGCCGTTGGCTGGGACGCGTGGGCCCCCGACGGCGCGACCGTGGACGCGGCGAAGGGCGGCCTCGCCGCGCTCGCGATGCGATCGGACGAAGGCGGCGCGGCCCTCGGCGCGGTCCTCTCCACGGGGCTCACCGAGGTCATCGTCTCCACCATGGATCTCGGCGCGCGGCGCGATCATCTCGATCGCGCGCGCGGCGCGGATCCGCGCGAGGATCGCAGCGAGGGCGAGGTCCACGCGCGGCCGGACATCGAGACGCCGTACGTCGCGCCGCGCACCGAGCTCGAAGCTCAGCTCGCCGAGATGTGGCAGAAGCTCTTCGGGATCGATCGCGTCGGCGTCAACGACAACTTCTTCCGCTTGGGAGGCGACTCGCTCCTCGCCATTCAGCTCGGCGCGCGCGTGCGCGACACGTTCGGCCTCGACGTGTCGGTGGTCGATCTGTTCGAGCAAGCGACCATCGCAGGGCTCGCGGAGCGCATCGAGAAGCTCCGCGCCGAGGGCGGCGCTGCGAGCGTCGAATCGACCCTGGCCATGATCGAAGATCTCTCCGACGATCAGGTAGAGGCCATGCTCGCGGAGCTCAGCCAAAAACAATAAAGGGAAGGGCCATGTCAGGGATCGATCGGCGCATCGCGAGCCTCTCCCCCGAAAAACGAAGGCTCTTCGAGCTGCTCGCGGCGAAGAAGGCGCAGGCCGCCGCGCCCGCCGAGCCCACGCCGCTCTTGGATCGCGAGCGCTTTCAGCTCGCCGAAGGCGATCGCGGGACCAAGACCGACATCCGCGAGTTCTACGATCGCGTGAGCGCGCAGCTCGACGCCTCGCCGTACGGCGAGCACGCGATGTTCTTGAACTTCGGCTACGTCGCGAACGACGAGCCCCAGCGATCGGTCGTGAAGCTGCCTGCGGGCCATCTCAACCGGAACCCGATCCAGCTTATTTTGGAGCTGTTCGGCGATCATCCGATCCAACCCGAGCACGACGTGATCGACGTCGGCTGCGGTCGCGGCGGCGTCGCGCACGTGCTCCGTCGCTTCTTCCACGCGCGGCGCTACGTCGGCGTAGACCTGTCCCCTCAAGCGGTGGCCTTCTGCGCGCGCGCGCACGCGCACCCGGACAACACGTTTTTGGCCGGCGACGCCGAGCACCTGCCCGTCGAGGACGCGAGCTTCGACCTCTGCACCAACGTGGAGAGCTCGCACAACTACGATGACGTAAAGGTCTTCTTCACCGAGGTCGCGCGCGCGCTCCGGCCTCGCGGCGCGTTCCTCTACACCGACCTCATCCCGCGCGATCGCATCACGGAGCGCGAGCGATGGCTCATCGAGCTTGGCTTTGCGATGGAGGACCGCCGCGACATCACCGCCAACACCCTGCTCTCGTGTGACGAGACCGCGGCCACGCACGCCCGGGCCTTCAGCGACGCGAACGATCGCGCGATCATGTCTGCGTTTTTGGGGATGCCCTCGTCGGAGCTCTACGCCGACATGCGGAGCGGGCGGCAGGCCTACATGCTCTATCGCTACGTTCGCGGGTAAAAACGAGGTACTTCTACTTTGCCGCTTCGCGCGCGACGGATAAGCTGGCAAAGGCGGAGGCCCTCTTATGATGTCCGATCGCGACGGGGACGCACCAAACGCGGGCTCGCCGGATGAGCGGGTAAAACGGCTCTCGGACGAGCGCCGCAAGCTCTTCGAAGCGGTCTCCGGCAACAGCGATTTGCTGCGGAAGATCCGCGCGGAGCGCGGTCGCGCCGCAGAGCAGCGCGCCCCCGACTCCGTCGAGGCCGCCGGCTTCGGCCCTCCTGATCAGGAGCCCGCCTCCCCGCCGCCTCCTCCCAACAACAACGAACCGCGCGCAAAACAAGCCTCCGCGGGCGCTCCTCCGTTTGCGCACGACGAGCGCCGAGCACCGTGGAGCGGCGGCGCTCCTTGGAATGCAAATGCGAA
>CAYTJL010000194.1:0-12393 GCA_964437785.1 uncultured Polyangiaceae bacterium | reverse complement strand
ACGACGAGCGCCGAGCACCGTGGAGCGGCGGCGCTCCTTGGAATGCAAATGCGAACGCAAATGCGAACGCGAACGCAGGCGCGGCGTTCGGCGAAGCGGGCGAGCGCGCGCGCGCGTTTTGGCAGGCCGCAGCGCAGGGCTTCGGCGCAGGGCCCGGCCAAGGGTTTCCGGGCGCGCAGGGGTTCATGGGCGGCGCTCCGTTCTCCGGCAATTTGTGGCGCTTCATGCAGCAAGCGCAACAAGCGCTCGCGGGCGGAGTTCCGCCGTGGGGCGGCGCTTCGCCGTGGGGCGGAGCCTCGCCGTGGGGTGGTGGCGCTTCGCCGTGGGGTGGCGGCGCCGCGCCATGGTCGCAGTCGCACGGCGCTCCTCCGTACGGGGCCGCGGGAGCGCCGCCCAAACCCCCGTGGACGCCGCTCGTCCCGATGAAGCCTTTTGGCTCCAAACGGCCTCTGTTCTGCGTTCACGCCGTGCTCGGATCGGCGTTTCCGTATCAACAGCTCGCCGTTCATTTGGATCAAAACCAGCCTGTTTATGGCATCCAATCACGCGGACTCGACGGCTCGGAGGAGCCCATCGACGACGTCGAGAAGATGGCGAGCGCGTACGTCGACGCGATCCGCGTGGTGCAGCCCAAGGGCCCGTACAAGCTCGCGGGGTATTCGTTCGGCGGCGCGGTCGCGCTCGCGATGGCGCAAAAGCTGGTCCGTGACGGCGATCGCGTCGCGGTGCTCGCGATGCTCGGCACGGGCGCGCCGCTCTCGGCGGCGAGCCCGACCATGGCGCAGCTCGCGTCGCTGATGGCAGGGTATTTGTCGGATCTGCGCAAGCTCGCGGTCAACGCGTTCCTCGCCGAGAACCCTTGGGCCGCGCGCGAAGGAGCGTTGCCGCGAGGGGTCGAGTCGCTGCTCTCGCCCATGCAACGCGTCGCGATCACCAACCAAATCGCGGCGCTCCGGTATCTCCCGCGGCCGTACGCGGGCGACGTCGATCTCTTCGTCACCAAGGATCAACAGGCGATGGCGCCGCTCGATCCGACGTTCGGCTGGTCGAAGATCTGCGCGGGCCGCATCGGCACGGAGGTCATCGACGGCAGCCACTTGAGCATCCTCCAAGAGCCGCAGGTCGGCGTGTTGGCCAAGAAGCTCACGGAGGTCCTTGATCGCGCCTCGTGATGGATCGAGCACCATGACCGAGCCCACGACGTTCTTCGAGCCTTGGACGAGCCCACCTTCGGCGGGCGCGCCGGCCGTGCACGTCAGCTTCGATCCGGGCATGTCCCGCGCGCTCGGCGAAGGGCTCCTCCGGCCGCTGATCGATCGCTTGGAGCCCGCGATCTCGGGGTTCGAGAACCTGCCCAAAAACGGGCCCGCCATCGTTCTGCTCAACCACACGGGCGTGAACGCGGGCCGCGACGCGATGGTCCTCGCGCAGCGCTGGTCCCAACACGCCGACTACGACGCGCGCCAATTACCGAGCACCGTCGTCCCCCCGCGCCTCCGCATCGTCGATCAATCGGCCGCGGCGCTCGGCAACGCGCCCGTGTTCTCGGCCATCCTGCACTACGCGGAGGGCTACTCCAACGCGGTCCTCAAGCGGGGCGGCATCGTGCTCGTTTACCCGGAGAACGCAGCCGATCTCTTGAGCCACGGCACCCGCCGCGGGCCCGTCACCTTCCTGCCGGACTTCGTCGATCTCGCGATCGAGCACGGCGCTCCGGTGATCCCGATCGCGTGCTTGAGCGGCGAGAGCTTCGCGTGGAACGCGCGCGACTGGCACCAAGCCACGCACGATCTCCGCATCGCGGTGGGCGCCCCGCTGCGCGTCACCCTCGCCGCGGAGAGCGCGCGGCACGATCGCGAGCGCGCCGCCGACGCGATGCGATCGATCGTGATCAACATGCTCCACGCGCTGCACGACGAGTCGCGAAAGCACAGCAGCGCCGCGCCGAAGCGCCCGTTCGAAGGGCCGTTCAGCGGCCTCTTCTCGCGCTTCACGTCCCCCCAAACCCCCTCGGGCTTCGGGGCCTCTCCGATGCGCTCGCTTTGGGACGCGCTCATGCCGGCGTTCAACATGGGCCGCGACCTCGCGGGCCGCGCCGCCGAGCGCGCGACGGCGACCGTCACGAGCGCGGCGCCCGCTGCACCCGTCGCGCACACCGCGGCCGATCCCCCGCTCGCGCGGCGCGTCTCGGCGCTCGAAGCCGAGGGCGAGGTCGCGCGCGCGATGTTCACATGGGGTCGCGCGCTCGATCGCGTCGAGCTCACCAAAGATCCGGCGGACGCTCGTCACATCGCGAACGATCTGATGACCGAAGATGGAGTGCTCGACTTCGGCGCGGTGGGCTGGGGCGTGTGGGGACCCGACAAAACGAGCCTCATCGCCGACATCTTGAGGTTCTCGCGCAAGATCGGGTGGGCCTATCACACGTATCCGAACGGCGAGATCACGGTCGATCTCGATCGCGGAACGGCGCGTTATTTTACGTCGACCGAGGTCGTGCCGCTCTCCGTGAGCGGCGTGTTCCAGTGGTATTTCCTCACGCAATGCACCGAGTTTCGCCGCGTCTCCGGCGCGTGGAAGGTCGCGCGCTACACGCTCAGCGATCTGCGCATCGCGCCGAGCCCGTCCGATCGTTGGTAGAGACCGGGGCACCGCCGTGATAGCGTCGCGGCGAGCGTCGACCGTACGGAGGGTGCCGAACGATGGATACGAAGAACCTCACGAAAGAGCTTCTCAACAAGGCGATCGAGAAGGCCACGAGCGACAAAGAGCTCGGCATCGAGGGACAGTTCTTTACGTGCAGCTTCCTGCTCGCGAGCGGCGCAACGCACTTCATCGTCCGTGTCCACCGGGGCCAATTCACGCTCATCACCGATCCCTTCGTCGAAGAGTGGGAGTTCGCGCTCAAGGCCGATCCCGGCACGTGGGGCGGGTTCCTCGAATCGCTGCCCCCCGCGGGCTGCCACGACGTGTGGGCCGCGGCGTGGGCCGGACGCCTGCAAATCGAGGGTGATCTCACGGTGTTCATGCAACACCACCTCGCGGTCTGGCGCTTCCTCAAGCTGGTTCGCGAGGCGGCCTCGGGCGCTCCCCCCAACGACGCTGCCTCGGGCATGGGCAAACGCACCTCCGCCGGCAAGCCCATCGGCCGCTACGTCGACGTCACGGTGCAAGGCCGGACGTACGAGGTCTTTTATCTGGAGAGCACGGGCCCCGGCACGATTCCTCTCCTCTGCCAGCACACCGCGGGCGCGCACAACCATCAATTTCGGAGCCTGCTCCGCGACGCCGAGGTCACGAGCAAATATCGAGTCATCGCGTACGACCTGCCTTTCCACGGCAAATCGGATCCGCCCGCGGGCGTCGCGTGGTGGACCGAGGAGTACAAGCTCACCACGTCGTTCTTCGAGGAATTCGTCCTCGCCTTCTCGAAGGCGCTCAACCTCGACAAGCCCGTTTATTTCGGCTGCTCGATGGGCGGCGTATTGGGCCTTCATTTGGCGCACGATCACGCGGCCGAGTTCCGCGCGATCATCGCGGTCGAGGCGGGCAATTTCACGCCCGGCTTTTACACCAAGTGGTGGGCGCACCCCGCGGTCGACGGCCGCGAGCTCGTGGCGTCGGTCGCCGACGGGCTCATCGCGCCTCACACCTCGGAGGCCGATCGCCGCTTGACCATGTGGTATTACGCGCAGGGCGGGCCGGGCGTCGTCAAAGGCGATCTGTACTTTTATTCGATCGAGCACGACATGCGCGGGGACTCGAAGAAGCCCTGCGCCGCGATCGACACGAGCAAGACTCCGCTCTACATGCTCACGGGCCGCTACGATTACCTCACGTCGCCCGAGGCCTCCAAAGCCACCGCCGGCGAGATCAAAGGCGTTCACTTTCAGCCGCTCGAGAAGCTCGGCCACTTCCCCATGAGCGAGAATCATGAGCTCCTCATGGAGACGCTCGGGCCCATCCTCGACGCGATCTCCGGCGCAGGCGCTCGAACGTGACGCCGCAGGGGGCGCCTCAAGTGGTCGTCTCCGACGGCCGCACCGCGCACGCCGAGGTGATGCTCGACGCGCCGCAGGCCGAGGCGTTCGCCTACGTCACCGACCTTCAAAACATGGTCACGTGGTGGCCCGAGCACACCTCGTATCGCCGCATCTTCGGCGACGGCGGGCCGGGCTCGCTCTACGTCTGGACGTACACCGCATCGATCAACGTGGGTCGCGACTCCGCGTTCATGGGTCGCGACTCCGCGTTCATGGGTCGCTCGATCAACGTGCCGCTCGCGGGCGGCTCGATGGTGCTCGAACGCGCGGCGAATCATCGCTTCGTGTACTTCGTTCGCTCGGTGGGGATCTTGGTGCGGTTCGAATATGGCTTCGTGCCGGAGGCTCCTTCGCAAACGCGCATGACGTTCGCGATGCGCTCGTATCTCCTGCCTCCGCCCATCCCCCCCGAGCAGCTCAATCAGGCGTTCGCGAGGCTCGGCCAAATCCTCGCGCGGGGTCACGGGGCTGGATGAGGTGCACCGGTGGTCGACGTCTCACGCACGCTCTCGAAAGACCACCAGAGGATCCGCATCCTCTCGCTCGACGGCGGGGGAATTTACGGCCTTATCGGCGCGATTTGGCTTCGTAAGCTGTGTGAGGGCAACCCCCGCTTCCTCGACGGCAACGACGTTGATCTCTTCGCGGGCTGCTCCTCCGGCGCCATCAACGCGCTCCTGCTCGCGAGCAAAGAGCGCCCGCGCGACGCGATTTTATCCGGCGAGCTGGAGCGCTTCTGGACCTCGCCGGGGATCTTCGCCAACACGCGGCCGCTTCGTTACATGATGAGCCACATGGGCCTTCGCTCATGGTTCTCCGACGTCGATTTGCTCGATCAGCTCCGGGGGGCCTTCGGTGATCTGGAGATGGGCGAGCTCCCGCACCACGTGCACATCAGCACGTTCAATTGGACCGGCTCGGGCAAGCTCAAGCGATCACGCGCGGGCCAAGGGGGGACGCGCCATTGGAAGCCAAAGTTCTTTGGCAACATCTTCCCCGACGACGAGGACTTCGACGATCCCGTGGCGGAGATCGCGTATGCGGCGGCCACGCCGCCGATGTTCCGGCCCATGCGCAACGGGCTCGGCGACGGCGCGTCGTTCAACGGCAACCCGTCGGTGAGCGCGCTCGCGCAGGTGGTGCGCGCGTATCACGTGCACGCGGACGGTTCGGTCCACGTGCTGCGATCCAAGCTCAAGCTGAGCAAAGAGGGCGCGAGCGAGAACGTGGGCGCGGTGCTCGCGCGCGTGGCGCTCGTCTCCATGGGGTCGGGGCAGCAGCTCCCGTATTACTTCTTGGGCGACATCGATTTCGGCTCGCTCTTCACCAAGCTCCCGTCCAACATCTTTACCGGCGTGCCTTGGCCTCCGGTCGCGTACGTGCTCGACGCCGCGACCGGAGAAGCGGAGTTCATCACCAAGCAGCTCATCGGCAGGCAACGCGCGCTCCGCTTGAACCCGCCGACCGTGGGGATGCCGACGATCATGGCGTCGCTCATGGCGCGCAATCCGCTCCTCCGCGGGCAGATCATCCGGCAGATTTATTGGGCCACCGAAGGCCAAGCGACGCGCGACGCGATCGCGGCCGGGCTCGAATTCCTGGCCTCGCACGAAGGTTGGTGCCGGGCCTGATCGCCAGCGCGTGATCGTCGGCGCGTGATCGTCAGCGCGCTTCGTTCGGAGAAGAGAGCCTACCGCGCAGCGCGCCCGCGCGGCTCTCGGCGTCGCGTTGCCTCGCGACGCGCGGCGCGGAGAGCCACCCGATGAGCGCGAGCTCGAGCTTGAGCGCAGCGGCGACGGAGGCCGCGGCGTCGCGCGCGCGCGCCGTCGAGAAGATCACGTGCCGCGTCTCGAACTCGTCCGGCCGCGTGGCCGCGAGCAGCGCCTCGATCGTCGCGGGCGTGAGGCTCCCGCCGATGCCCACGATTTTGCCTGCGCGACGCGCCTCCACGACGATGTCGTGGGTCATCTCGGTGACGGCGCGGGACTCGACGGGCACGTCGGCGGACGCGGCGAGATCGGTGCGGCCCACGTTGACCTTGGCGACCCATCGCGCGGCGGGGCAGCTCAAGATTTCGCGGCGCGCGGCGTGCGCCGCGATGCTCTCCAAATTGAGGCAGATCTCGAGCCCCGTGGGATCGGCGCCCATGGTCGCGGTCGCGTTCTGCACGGTCTTGAGGACGGCGAAGGGCGACTCGATCATGGGCGCGACGAAGCGCATGATCGACCAATCGACCAGGTTTCGCAGGTCGGTCCGCGCCTCGGGCCCGCCGATCTTGACGGTGAGCGGCAGCGCGGGATCGAGCGACGCCATGCGGACGACGTCGTCGAGGTCTTGCGCCTCGGCCTCGAAGCCCGCCTTGAGGCCGGTCGCGCCGAGCGCCTTCACGTGATCGAGCAGATCGCGGATCACGCCTCGTTCCTCGCTTGTTTTCGGCTCTTGCGCGCGGTCGCGCCGATCTTCGCGAGGGCCGGGCCGCGGAAGGCGAGCCCCGTCTCGACGGCGCGCAGCTCGGCCGGACGATGGAGCACGTGCGCGCGTTCGGCGAGCGCGAGCATCGCCTCGTCCGACGCGAAGACGGCCGGATCTTCGATCGCTTCGCGCGCGATCTCGCGCGATCGAATGCCGATGCCGAGGCCCGCGAGGTTGATTTGATGGCGCGCGGCCGTCTCCCACGTGAGCTCGGTGACGCCGCCCGACGCGATGACGAAGAGCTCCGGCAAGCGCTGATCGAGGACGAGCTCGGCGAGCGCGAGGGCTTGGATCCCGCCCGGTCTGCCGCCCATGGTCGAGCCGTCGACCTGGATGATGATCGGCCGTTTGCCGCGCGCCTCGTGGACCGCGCGCGTCACGGCGATCACCTCGGCGGGCGAGGATTGCTGGCTGCCGACGCACACCGACACGAGCGTGTCGGGCTTGAGCATCGGCCACACGTCCGCGAGGTGCTTGCGGACCGCGTCGGGGCTCTCGCCGGAGAGGTGCAGCTCGACCGCGTCAGCGCCCGCTTCGATCGCGACGCGCACGCCTTCGGGCAGCGGCGGGGTGAGCATCGGTTCGAGGCGCAGCGCGGCGTGCGGGCAGATCTCGACGCACGCGTCGCAGCCGCGGCACTTGGCGGTCTCGATGGAGACGACCTTTTCACCGGGATAAATGCAGTCGTCCGGGCACACGGGCGGCAAGCACACGTTGCAGTTGGTGCAGCGATCCGCGGTGAGCACGGCCTTGAGGCGGTGAACGTCGCCGGGCAACGTGGGCGACGCCATGATCATGGTGCGGCCCGCGGCCTCGCCGAAGCGGCGCGCGGCCTCGGCGCGACCGGCGACGGCTGCGCGCACGACGTGGTAATCCGCGCACACGTCGACCGCGTCGGCGCCGGCGGCGCACCACAGCGTAACGTACCGTGAGACGTCATCCGCGGAGTTCACCGCAGCCCCGGAGATGACTTTGAGGGCGGTCCCCCGCCTCAGCGCGTCGAGCATCGGGCTCAGAGTAGTGGAGCTTCGGCGCGCGCGGGAAGCTGGAAACGCCAAAAACCCTATTTGTTCAGGTTCTCTTCGCGCGCCGAACCGGATAACGTTCGTTCGATGTCTGGGACGAGCGCTGCCGGCACGGGCGGGGTGCGTTACCGCATCTTGACCATCGACGGGGGAGGCATCTACGGCCTCTTCGATGCCATTTGGCTACGGCAAATCTGTGAGCGGGTCGACGGCTTCCTCGATCCGAGCGCGGGCGGCGGGATCGACTTCATGTCGGGCATCTCGTCGGGCGCCATTAACGTGTTGCTGATCGCCGCGGCCGACGACCCGCGGCAATACGTGCTTAGCGGCGAGCTCGAACGGTTTTGGACCGATGAGTCGCACATCTTCGACAACCGCGACCCGATGGGTCGTTATCTGAGCTTGCTCGGGCTGACGGCGTGGGGCGGAGAGCGAGACTTCCGCGAGATCTTGGAGCGCCGCTTCGGCAAGCGCAGGCTCCGCGATCTGCGCCGTTATGTCTCCGCGAGCGTGTTCAATTGGACGGGCGACGACTTCATCGATTTCGAACGCAGGGCAGCGGTGGTGATGCCCAAGCAGCAGCCTGGTCCATCGGCGGATTTGCTGGGCGCCGCCGCCGATTTGCTCGAAGGCCATCTCCCGGATTACCAGCGTCCGGGCACCAACGAGCGGCTCTGGCGACCACGGATGATGACCAACTTCGAGCACGATCCCGATGGTGATTGCCTCGCGAGCGACGTGGCGTATGCAGCCGCGGCGCCGCCCGGGCTGCGGCCCATTCGAGGCGCGGGGGACGCGGCCAGCTACACGGGCAATCCATCGGTCGAGTCCATCGCGGCGTGGGTCCACGAGGTCCAGGAGCACGCGCTCGGGGAGCGCGAGACGGGCCAAAGGACCAACGGTGTAACCACCTCTCCAGGCCACATTTTGGACTCCATCTCGCTCCTCTCTTTGGGAAACGCGGCCTCGCCCCCTTATTACTGGTTACGGCACTTCAACTTCGGCATGCCGGTCATGATGGCGATGCCGACCAATCCCATGCTCCAGATGTGGATGCCTCCGGCGGTGTCGGTGCCGCTCCAAGCGCCTATTCTGCTCGCGGACTTCGTCGCCAACATGCTCCTCGGCGACCGTTATTTCCGCCTCGCCCCCGATCTGCTCTACACGCCCGTGGCCATCGCCACCATGACCGCGCGCTTCGACGTGTGGCGCCGTTATTGGATCCGCCGCATCTATGAGGCGACCTCCACGCCGCGGTCGCTCCACGCGATCGACATGGCCGCGCGCTTCCTCAAGAACGACTGGCACGCCATCCCCTAGTCACGATGGAGTGCCTTGGAACGACGCTACGCCGGAAGTGATTGCGGCCCAGTCGCCTACAGGTGGTAAGTGTCTCCGGTTCAACAGGCCGCGATCATCGCGGCCCCTTTAGAATTGCGGTCCAGCCTTGTGAGTAGGGCGATTCAGGTTCCTCACCTTGGCCCACAGGAGAGCGCGGGCTGGGCCGGGACCCAGCCCGCCGGGGGTTTGGGGGGCTTCGCCCCCCATCGTTATGGAGCTAGGATGGCGGCCGAGGTAGCCGATGACCACGCCCCGCGATCTGCTCACGTACCCTTCCCGCCGCGTTTTTCTCGGTTCGCTCGCAGCAGGCGCAGCGGCGCTCGGCGCCGGATGGGAGAGCGAGGCCCTCGCGAACCCGGGGCTCGCGGCGAAGCCCCCCGCCGGGTTCGTGCCGCTCACCGTGCCGGGCAAGATCGTCAAGGTGAGCAAGTCGAGCACGCTCCAGGCGAACGGCCTCTGGCCCGAGCAAGCCGCCGCCAAACAGATGCTCGAACGCGCGATGACGGAGTACACCGGCACATCGAACCTCGGCGCCGCGTTCGGCAAATTCATTCACAAGGACGATAAGGTCGCCATCAAGCCCAATGGCATCGCCGGCAAGAACGGCGCGACCATGGCCTCCAACAAAGAGCTCGTGCTCGAGATCGTGCGCGGCGTGATGGCGGCGGGCGTGCCCGCGACCAACATCGTTATCTTCGAGCAATATCCATCCTTCTTGGCAGGCACGCGCATCGCCTCCAAGACCCGCGTAATGGACAGCGAATTCCCCGCGGGCATCACGGCGATGGTCCACGAGAACAAAGACGCGGTGATGTCCGAGATCATGGTCGCGGGCGTGGGCACCAAGATCGTCCGGCCCTTCACCGAGGCGACCGCGGTCATCAACGTGAGCCTCATCAAAGACCACTCGATCTGCGGTTACACCGGCTGCCTCAAGAACATCACGCACGGCGCCACCATCAACCCGCACGCGTTCCACGAGCACAACGCGAGCCCCCAAATCGCGCAGCTCTACGCGCAGGACGTCATCAAGAGCCGCGTGCGCCTGCACATCGTCGACGGCTACAAGCTCATCTACGACGAGGGCCCGCTCGACACCAACAAGAAGCGCCGCGTCCCGCACGAGGCCGTTTATGTCACGACCGACCCCGTCGCCATGGACATGATCGGCTGGGGTGTGGTCGAGAAGTGGCGCAAAGACAACGGCCTCCCGACGCTCAAAGAGGCGAGCCGCGAGCCCACGTACATCCGATCGGCCAGCGACCTCGGCCTCGGCACCGCCGATCTCAACCGCATCAGCATGCGCGAGATCAAGATCTGATTGGATATCACGTAAGGCGCTTGATCCGCGCCTCGATCAGCCACGCCTCCAAATCGGCCTCGGTTGCGGCCTCGGGCTCCAGCGGCAACACCGCGCGGGCGTCCGCGTCGACCAGCAGCCGAATCGCGCGCTTGGCCTCGCCCAAGAACCGCTCGTGCGTCTCCAAGTCGAGCTTGCTCCGCTCGCCCGCGCGCTTCTTCTCGATGAGCTCCTCGGCCTCGGGGAAGCCATAAGGCCGCGCGAGCGCGCGCAGATCCGTCACGACCTCGCCCGTGAGGAGCGCGTGCGTGCCCGTGAGCGCCGTGCGCAGCACGTACAAAAGCTTCTTGGCGGTGCCCGGCGGGTCCTTCTCGAACGCCTTGAGCTGGCTCGTGGCGAAGCCCAGATAATGGCGGTGAAGGCGCCGTGAGAGCGTGCGCTTCACGAGCGGGATGACCTCGTTCACCGCGGGCGCGGCGAGCGGCTTGTACGGGCCCAAGAACCGTTCGATGTAGTTGCCGTTGCCGCCGATCACCCCCACGAGCACCGGCTTGAGCTCGTTCGACGTGTAATCGATCTCGACGCCGTCGATGACCTCCATCCGGTCGGCGTGCGGCGCAGCGGGCAGGAGGCCCAACACCGATCGCGTAGGCTCGATGTGAACGGCCTTGATGTCGACGTCGCTGTCGGGCGACGGAAAGCCGTACGCGTGCGCGCCCGAGAGCGCCACCACGAGATGCCGGCGCTTCTTCTCCTCCTCCGCGAGCACACGATTCATCACCTCGCGCTGCTCCGGCGAGAGCCCATCGTCCGTCACGGCTCACCTCCTTCGTTGACCCAAGCTACCTTGGGCGGCATAGAAGCGTCACGCCCCCACGCGCCCGGCCCGCCCGACGCCCAGCGCCGCGCGGCCTCCTCATTGATCCTCCGCAACACCGCATCTGCCTTGGCAACGTCCGCGCGCTCGGGCAAAGGGGAGGAGCGCCACGCGTCGTCGAGGTCCATGGCGCGCTCCTCCGCCTCACGCAACACGTCATCGAGCGGCACCTCCCCTCGTTTGATGGCGAGCAGACGCGCCTTCAAATCGCCCTCCACCTCGAAGCGAACATGGCCTCTCCGCAGCCAGTCGGTCGCGGTCGCGATCAGGCGAAGGAGGTTATAGGCGTTCTTGGGCCGGAGCTCGCGGGGCAGCTCCAGGTCGCGCCCACCGCCCCGCGCGAAGCGGACGAGCGACGCATAATCACGCTGCTCCAAGAGCCCTTGATCGTAGAGCGATCGATAGAGCTCCTTGATGTGCTCTTTCGCCGCCAAAATAGCGTCTTTCTTGGTGGGCGCCGCGCGCGGGCTCCTCGCGGCGAGGTGCTCGGCCAGCGCGTCGAGCGAGGGCGCCGGGTCTCCGCGGAGGTGATCGAGCGCGAAGGATCGGTTCTGCGCGAGCCGCTGAGACTGGCTGAGGCGCTTGAGCTGGGAGAGGGCATATCGCCCGAAGCTCCCGTAAATCTCGCGCGAGACGAACGCGTCGCGCGCGTCGAGCAGCCACTCGCCCATCACGTCGCGCGCGCGGGCGGAGGGGACGAAGAGCGCTTCGAGCGTGTTCGGGTCGGCGCGGAGCGCTTGCCGGACGCATTTGCCCGCCTCCCAATAGGTCGCGCTGCCATCGGCGCTCACCCGATCACGCGGAGGCTCGATGAGCCCTGTCGTCCAGGAGAACGGCAACACGAAGACGCCGCGTAGATCGGTGTCCGATCCTTCGTTCGCGAGCCCCCACGCCCGCGAGCCGACCGTCGTTTCGAGCACGACGGCGCCCGCGAGCGCGTCCCACGCCGCCGCGCGCTCCTCGGCCCAACGCACTTGACCGATCTTGCGCGGGACGAGCTCCGGCCGCAGATACCGCACAACGCCGACACCCACGATGTTGACGTCGAGCGCGTCCCCCTCGGACCCGACGACGCGGCCCACCGCGCCTTCGGGCACGCGGCGCCCATCGGCGAGCGCGCGCGCGGCGCGTGTCGTCACCTCGGTGCCGTGGGGCAGCGGGACGAGCAGGGGATCGAGCTTGTGTAGGTTCTTGAGATGGAGATCCACGCGCGTCGGGTCAGCAGTGGTTTACGGCGCGACCTCGTCGGGGCCGATGTCGAAGCTGCCGCCCTGAGGCCTGGAGTCACCCTCGAAGTCGTCGGCCGGAGCCTCGTTGGCGGTCCCGGAGTCGATG
>CAYTJL010000193.1:0-18860 GCA_964437785.1 uncultured Polyangiaceae bacterium | reverse complement strand
CGGTCGCGGTGTTGGCCTTGTTGGTCTGCAAGGTCGCCGCGTTGATCTCGGCTGCTGTCGCCTTATTGACGAAGTTACGGCCATCCGCTGAGTGCTGGATCTGCACCGTCACCGTGCCGGCGATGTCCGCGTCATCCACGACGGCTTGGATCGAGAGCTGATCGTCTTTGCCCAACATGTCGTTGTGCTTTTGGCTCGTGTAAAACGGCCCTGCGCCCGACACATATTCGTTCATGACCTCGTTTGATTGTTTTCGCATCTCAACCCTCCTCTCTCGCATCAAGCGCGCCCGCGCATCCGGCACGTCACGTACAAGCGCACGTGGGCCACGCTCGACGATCCCAAATCGATCTTGATCTTGGCGAGCGCGAGCGTGGGCTTGCTCCCATCGTCGCTCCCGATAAACGCGGCTTGTCCGCTGCCGGACAGGGTGATGCCCGCGGTCCCGCCGATCTCGGCCGCGGTGTCGCTCCCATTCTTGGGGAGCCAATTACGGCCGTCCGCCGAGTGATAGAGCTTGATCTTGAAGCCCGTCGTAGGGTTCGTCACATGGTCGACGACCGCCATCAGCGCGAGGGCGTCATACGCGCCGAGCACACGTTGGAGCTCGTCCGAGGTGTACATGACGGCCGCCACCGACGTGAGATGATCGTCAAAGACGAGGAGCGTCTCCGGTTCCATAAAGACCTCTCGTTCACGGTAAAGAGGCCGGCCGATCTCCCCACGTGAGCCTCGTCCACGCGGGGAGATCGGCCGGCGCGAGCCTCAACGACCGCCGAACATGCGGCCCGTCACATAGACGCGGACATGGGCCGAAGCCGAAGCCCCAAGGTCGACCCGAAGCCGTACAAAACCGAGGCTCGGGATGGTGCCGGCGTCATAGCCAAAATACGAGATTTGACTGCTCGCGGGCGGCGTGATCGCGGAGCTCCCGCCGATCTCCGCGGTAGTGCTCTTGGGGAGCCACGACCTGCCGTCCGCCGAGTGCTCAATCTGAACCTTGAAGTTCGAACCGGGGGTCGTCACGTCGTCCACCACGGCCATGATCGCGAGCTGATCAAACCCGCCGAGGCGCTCGTTCCATGATTGGTTGGTGGTATAAGGCGGCACGGTGCCGGGTTGGAGGTGCTCATCGAAGACGAGGATGTTCGCTGCGCGCATGGTCTCTCCTTCATTCGTCGGGATCGCGGCGTGGGGGGACATCCCACCTCGCTCCTTCGCGTTTCCCCTTACGCGGCCCGCGCTCTCATCATCTTTCGCGCCAAACAAGCGCGCTCGGCAAATTGGCCATTTCACTCCATTGCATGTTTGTTTGCGCGCAACGTGTTGCTCACGTGAGCAAAAAGGGACTTATCCGTCTCGGGCGCCCGGACCAACCGCGATCACCGGGAGGGCGCTTCTTGGGTGTATACCGTGTGAATCGAGCAAGATGTCGCGCGCGGGGGCGCTCGTCATGATGTGAAATATCGAATCGGCCCGAGGAGCGCAGAGGGCACATCCTGTGCTTGGGCCGCCGCGGGGAGAGTGACGATGTGGGATGAAGAGGATCGAAGGCGCAGGCTTCGGCGGGAGATGGGGGGCGGGGAGGAGCCTGTCTTTGGGTCGTATGACGCTTCGGGGGAGTATGCGGGGCTCACACCTCCCCAACAACCGCCATGGTTTACCTCGACGCTCTTCCTCAACGTGTCGCGCTACAGCATCGATCGAACGCAGCAGGTCATCGATCGGTTCTTGCGCGCGATTGGGCTGCCCGAGCAGGGGAAGGCGGGCGAGACCAAGCCGAGCGGGGCGGAGGCGATGCGCGGGACGGAGGTGGTGAGCGGGACGGAGCACGCTGAGCCGATGGAGAATGGGCTTGTCTCCAATCCAGACCTTCAGCTCGCCGGCATCACGGTGGTCGCGCCGAACGCCGCCCCCGACGGGCCCCCTGTCACGGCGCTCACGCCCACCCCGGAGGTGATTCGTCGTCTCCGCCCCGTCCCCTCGGGCGCCGGTGGCCCGAGGTCCGGGGATGGCACCGCGGGTGAGCGCGCCGAAGAGCGCGCGCGGGCCCAAGCGGGGCCGCTCGCGCAGGCCGAGGCGCTCGAACGAGGCGAGCTGCAACGAGGGTTGGAGCAAAAGAGCGACGACATCGCGAAGCGCCTCTTGGAGATGCCTTCGGTGGTCACGGCGCCCACCGCCACGACACCCGAGCTGTCGTCTCCCCGGGCGCCGCTCTCGCCTGAGACGGAGGCGCGCATCGATCGTTTGGTGCAGAAGGTCGACTGGGTCAAAGACTGGGCAGAGGAGCACAATATGCCGTATCTCCCCGAGCCCCCAAAGCCCCGTTGGAGCGTCGGCCCGGCGCCCGCGCCGCGGAGGCTCCGTGACCCTCTCATCAAGGTGATCGAGGAGAGGCTCAATCCCAACGACGGCGCGGGCGGAGGGTTCAACTATCCTATGGACGACGGTGGAGGTGGGTATCATGGCGGCGCGCCTTCGCCGAGCGACTTCGATCGCGCCGACCCAAACGCGTCGCTCACGCTCTCCGTCGCGCTCCTCGCCATCGCGCTGGCGCCCAAGGCGGCTGCGATCGGGGGAGCCGCTGCGATCAAGCTCCCACCCTGGCTGTGGGCCATGGTCACGCTCGGCTCGATGACTCAAATCAAGAGCAGCGATGACGCCGAAGGGCTCTTTACGTCGGCCACGGTCGCGCAGGGCTTCCAGATGAGCCTCGCGGCGAAGATGGAGCGAAGGCTCTTGTGGAGGGCGTTTCTGGCGCGGCAAAGGGCGGGGGGCGAGCCTTTGCGCGCCCCGTGGCGCGCGCATCATTACCAGGAGAACGCGCCTGGGGTGGTGCAGCAGACAGGGGACATGGCATGCGGCGCGGCGTGCGGAGAGATGGTCACGGAGGGCGCGTTGACGCAGGAGCAGATCATCGCGCGCTCGGGCATCTCGTTCGAGGAGGGGATTCAAGCGGAGCACTTGGCAGACACCATGAACGCGCTCGAACGTGAGATCGGCGCCGCCCCCCGGGCGGATGGGCGGATTTGGTGGGCGTTGGACAACAAGGACGCAGCTCCTTTGCGGAAGCTCGCCGCCAAAATTCAAGAGCTCACGCGCTCCGGAAAGGAGTCGTTTGTCGCGTCCCTCCAATGGGGCGAGCTCGACGGCGTTTTTTACGGCGCCGAAGAATTCGAGGCGCTCTGGGCTGCCGGGCACGATATCTCCTACAATAGCCACTTCGTGGTCGTCGATGGGATTGACGCGGGGACCGGCTTGGTTATTATCCGCGACCCGGGCAAGGCGGCGTCGTATGGGATGACGCTGAAAGACTTTCACAGGTGGTGGTATCAACACGTGCGTGTCGTGTTGAAGTAAGGAGCGCGTCATGGCCATGAAGATCGATCCAAAATGGGTGGTTCAACCCGTGGTCGTGGTGAACATCCGCCCCGGCCCGCAACCCGCCTATTATTACACCGACCTGTTGGTCGGGGGAGTGGAGCGCACGCTCCTCTTCCGTGTTTTTGAGGACTCGATTGGATTCGAGGACAGAAACTTCGACAGTTACTTGAGCAGCTACAACTCCTCTCTTGGCAAGCTCAGCAACGTCCTCGGCCGCTTCCACGACGGGGAGCGCTTCGACTTTCCGGTCGATCTCCGGACGTACAAGCTCCCCCCTCCCCAAGAAGACGATGATTGAGGAGCGCCTGATAGGCGCGGGGGCGTCCCGGACCAACCCGCGAGCCCCGCCGTTTGCCCTCTTGCGTTGAGCCGCGTAACCACCAAACCCCGCCGTTGGCGCGGGTGGGCATCCTCGACCAACCCCCAAGCCCCCTCGGCGGCGCTCCCGAGCCTTCAGGGGAAACCTCGATGCCCCGTCGTTCCTACTCCCGAGCGTCTCGGACCAACCTGCAAGCTCCGTCGTTTGCTCTTCCCAGGGTCTCGGACCAACCTGCAAGCCTCGTCGTTTGCCCTCCTACGTTGCCTTGGCCAACCTCAACGCGGCATGGTCTCGCGGGCTTGCTTTCACGCGGGGCGGGCCCGATCTTCTCCGGGAGGCCCACCGGCTCCTGCGGTATTTCCGGGTCTACCGGCCTCGTCGCCGCTGCTACGGTGATCCGTTGATGTTGACCCTCCCGGATCTGCGATTGGGCCTGCGCGACCTCTTGGACAAACGTCGCGCCGATCTCCTCCTCTCCAAGTCGGGCGCCTATCACGAGCCCATGCTCGCCGAGCAGCTCACGGCGATTGACGCGCTCCCTCCCGCGCTCACCGGCGGAACGCCGTTTGCGGTCGAGCTCAGCAAGCGCGCGGACATGCCCAAAGGCGCGCGCAAAGAGGCGACCGTCCTCCGCTCGGTGACCGTCGGCATCTTGGGCCGCCTGCGGAGCGACATTGGACGCGAGCTCAAGAAGAGCGCCTCGCTCCCCAAGGACCTGGAGCAACGCATCTTCGGTTACTTCGACACCCTCGAAGCCATGCGCGACGCGCGCGGCGGCAAAAAAGGGGACGAGCCCGAGAAGACCGAGCCGGAAAAGACTGAGCCCGCGACCCCCGCCGAGCCTAAGCCCGTTTAGTCATCCCGCTCTCGTCCCCTGCTCCCGTCCCTGCCCGTGCTCTCCCTCCACTTTCGTGGACCGCGAAGCTTCGCCCCTCTATGATGGGGCGCTAGTCAGGGGATCGCCGCTTCACCTCCACGAGACGCTCATGAGCCTTCAGCCCGGTGACACGATCGAAGGGAAATACCGCATCGTCAGGCTTCTTGGCGAAGGAGGCATGGGCGCGGTCTACGAAGGCGAAAACGTCCGCATCCACCGCCGCGTCGCCATCAAGGTCCTCCACGCCGCGGTCGCCGCCAAGGCCGACGTGGTGCAGCGCTTCGAGCGCGAGGCGCAGGCCGCAGGGCGCATCGGATCCGAGCACATCGTCGAGGTCCTCGACCTCGGCAACCTCCCCGACGGCGAGCGCTTCATGGTGATGGAGTTCTTGGAGGGCGAGAGCCTCGGCGATCGCATCAAGCGCCGCGGCCGATTGCCCCCGCACGAGGTCGCGCCCCTCTTGGTGCAGCTCCTCGAAGGGCTCGGCGCCGCGCACGCGGCAGGCATCATTCACCGCGATTTGAAGCCCGACAACGTCTACATCGTCGCGAACAAAGGCGCGCAAAAAGACTTCGTCAAGGTGCTCGACTTCGGCGTCTCCAAGTTCAACGCGCTCGACAGCGAGATGAGCATGACCCGCACCGGCGCGGTCATGGGCACGCCCTATTACATGTCGCCCGAGCAGGCGCGCGGCGCCAAGGTCGATCAACGCAGCGACCTCTACTCAGCCGGCGTCGTCGCGTACCAAGCGCTCACGGGGCGCGTGCCGTTCAACGCCGAGACCTTCAACGAGCTGGTCTTCAAGATCGCGCTCGAATCCCCCGAGCCCCTCGAGCTCGTCACGCCCGGCCTCGATCCCATCTTCGCCGAGCTCGTGCGCAAGGCCATGGGCCGCGATCCCAACACGCGCTACCAAACGGCCCAAGAGTTCCAAGCCTCGATCGCCGAGTGGATGGTCGCCAACGGCGCGGGTATGGACCGCGTGAGCGGCAACTACGCCATGGTCCCCGGCGCGCAGGGCTTCTCGCAGAGCGGCAACCTCATGGGGCGCGTGGATCCCAACGCGCTCACCAAGAGCAACCCCAACGTGCTCGGACAGAGCGGTCAAGGGCTCGGTCAAAGCGGGCCGAACATGCTCGGACAGAGCGGGCCCGGCGTGCTCGGACAAAGCGGCGCCGGCGCACCGCTCGGCGTCTCGCAAGGCGGCCTCGCGATGACACCCGCGCAGCCGCGCAACGGAGGCAAGGTCGTGCTCGTCGCGCTGCTCGGTGTCCTCGCGCTGTGCGGCGGGGGCGTCGCGGCGTATTTCGTCTTCGGGACCTCGCCGGCCAAACCCGCCGTCGCGTCCACCGCCGCGCCGACGACCGCGGTCACCGCCGCGCCCACCGCGACCGCGACCGCGACCGCCGCGGCGCAACCTTCGTCGGAGCCCACCGCGCAGCCCACGGCAGACGCGACGGTCGCCCCGACCGCGCCGACCGTCGCCGTTCAACCCAAGCTCGGAGGCCCGCTCCCCAAAGGCAAGCCGAGCGGCGCACCGGCGGCGGGTCCGGCGCCCGGCCCCGCGCCCAAGCCTACGGGCCGATCGATCGGTAGCGAGCTTTAGTCGCTGGTCTCTTCTTCGCCACGCCGCTACGCTCATCAAACGGCGGTGCGGCATTTGCAACCTGCGAACGGCCCCACGAAGAGGAGACGCGTCATCATGCCTTTCTTCGATCTCTCGATTGAGCGCGCTTCGTCTCTCGTTCACGCTTCGCCCGTGAAGCGCTGGTCACGTTGGTCACGTGTGGCGCTCGCCGCGTTGGTCATCGCTGCCCCCGCGATCGCGTCGGCCGACGAGGACGATCCGATGAGCCGCGCGGTGCCGATGCAATCGCCGCCCGGAGCGCCGCCCGCCAAGAAGCCTGCGCAGCCGCAGAAGCCCCCGCAGGACAAGCCCAAGGCCGACGACAAAGACGCGGCCAAGGACAAAGACGCAAAAGACAAAGAGGCCAAAGACAAGGCCAAAAAAGACGCTCCCGCCGAAGAGAAGGCCGCGCGCGGCGTGGTCGTGATCGAGCGCGCGGGCCAGCCCATCGCGCTCGGCGCGGTGCTCGGAGGTGACGCGCGCGTCCTCACCGCGCTCTCGCCGCTCGGCTCCGGCAACGATCTCGAAGCGCGCATGCCCGACGGCCAGACCGTGCGCGTCAAGCTCGGCCACCACGATCGCACGTGGGATCTCGCGCTCCTCGTGCCGCAGAGCGGGCGCTGGTCCGAGGGGCTCATCGCGTCGTCGCGCGAGCCCATCCGGCAAGACGCGTCGATGCACTCCTTCACGTTCAGCAAGGGCAAGGTCGCGGCGTCGGCCATCGTGCTCCGCGGCCACAAGACCTTGCTCGGGGGCGACGACAAACAGCTCGAAAACGCGCTCGAAATCGGATCGCGCGTGTCCCCCACGGATCTCGGATCGCCCGTCGTCGACGAAGACGGCCGCGTGGTCGCCGTGCTCGGCCGCGGGTGCTTGCCCAACGAAGGCAGGCCGTGCACGCCGGTCGCGTTCGGCTCGCCCGTCGCGGCGATCCGCAACTTCCTCCGTACCGTCCCGCCGAGCGCGCAGCCGCCCGCGGCGTGGCTCGGCATCCAAGGAGTGTCCGACGTGAGCGGCGTCGCCAAGGGGGTCCGCGTCACCGTCGTGTTCCCCGAGAGCCCCGCCGACGAAGCGCATCTCAAGGGCGGCGAGCGCGACGCGGCCGACGTGATCCTCGCGGTCGCGGGCACGCCCGTGACCACGCCCGAGGCGCTCGCCGATGCGATCCGCGCGCACGGCGTCGGCGAGAAGATCCAGCTCACGCTGCTCAGCAAAGGCAAGTACCGCGAGGTGACCGTGCTGCTCCGCGCAGCGCCGCCCGCGCCGGCGAAGCCCCCCGCGCAACAACACCCGGCCGAGCTGCCCCCCGCGGGTGATCCTCCGCCGCCCTCCGCGCCTCCGCCCGCGAAGAAGCCCGCCGCTCCTCCTGCGCCTCCCGCGCCCCCGCGCCGGTAAGCTCCCCTCCCGAAATCACGCTGGACACATGGGCTCATGAAGCGATAACGCTTTCGGAAACCCCCTTTATCGCGCGAGCGCAACGTGACCTCTCTTCGAATCGAGTCGGCCGGGCTCACCGACATTGGTCGCAAGCGCGGCCACAACGAGGACAACTTCGCCATCATGAAGGAGCACGGGCTCTTCATGGTGGCCGATGGAATGGGCGGTCACGCGTCGGGCGAGGTCGCGTCGCAGATGGCCGTCGATGCCATGCGCCAGTTCTTCACCGCGACGTTCGACGAGCCCGAGCGCAACTGGCCGTACAAGATGGATCGCTCGCGCGGCTACGACGAGAACCGCCTCATCACGGGCGTCAAGCTCGCGAACCTCCGCATCCACGAGCTCGCGCAGCGCGAGTCCAAGAAGCGCGGCATGGGCACCACGTTCGTCGGCGTGTTCGCGTCCGAAGGCGGCGTGTACGTCGCGCACGTGGGCGACAGCCGCGTGTATCGCTTCCGCGACGGCAAGCTCGAAGCGCTCACCGAAGATCACTCGCTGCTCAACGACTACATCAAGATGAAGCACCTCACGCCGGAGGAGATCGCGGCGTTCCCGCACAAAAACGTGATCGTGCGCGCGCTCGGCATGAAGGACACGGTCAAGGTCGACACGCGCTTCGAAGCGCCCAAGGCGGGCGACATCTACCTGCTCTGCTCGGACGGGCTCTGCGGGCCCGTCAAAGACGAGCAGATCGAAGAGATCCTCCGCATGTACCGCGAGGCCGATCTCGCGATGGGCAGCGCGCGCCTCATCGACGCGGCGAACGAGAACGGCGGCCCCGACAACATCACCGCGGTGCTCATTCGCTGGTCGTGACGCGAGCGTACGGTGAGCGCCGAACGCTTCTCGAAGAGCCTCCGCGTCATCCGGCGAAACCCCTGGATGATGGGGCTCGCGCTCTCGCCGCTCCTCGGGACCCTCGCGCTCATCACCGCCGGGATCACGGTCGCGCCGCCGTTCTTCGCGATGGTCCCGCACACGCTCATCGCGGCGCTGGTGCTCGGGATCCTGGTGTGGCGGCGAAACCCGTACGCGCGGCTGTCGAACGAGACCATCGAGGCGAGCGCCGAAGGGATCCGCGTCGGCGGGGAGCTCACGCCCATCAGCCAAATCAAAGGCGCGTACGTGGTGCCCTACACGGGGCCCGTGCCGGTGATGGTGCGCGTCGAGCGGAGAGGCCTCGCGCCGTCGATCGAGATCGAGGTCGCGAACGTGGGCGAGGGCCGCGCGGTTCTCCGCGCGCTCGGCCTCGACGCGTCGCAGACGGTCGCGCGGTTCCGAACCATGTCGCGCGTGATGTCGCGCAGGCGCTACGGCTTCGCGGTGGGCCTCGGGATCGCGCCGCTCTGGATCTTGTTCGGCGCGCTCTCGGGGCATAACCCGGCGACCGCGCCGTTCGGCCTCGTCTTCGTGCTCACCGTCTTCTTCAGCGTGATGATGCTGATGCTCTGGCCCACGCAGCTCGACGTAGGCGCGGACGGCATCGCGCTCACGTGGCTCTTTCGCAAGCGGTTCGTCCGCTACGCGGACGTGCTGCGCGCCGACATCTACGAGCAGAGCTGGGGCCGAGCGCGCACGCGCGGCATCGACGTCATCCTCCAGAGCGGCGAGCAGATCCGCATCCCGGTGAACCAAGAGAAGTGGTCGCGCGACGGGCGCACCGAGCTCATCGCCGAGCGCATCCGCGAGGCCATGGAGACCTATCGCGCGGGCGGCGCAGCGGACACCGCGTTGCTCGCGCGGAGGGGCCGCGGCGTGCGCGAGTGGGTGCGATCGCTCCGCGCGATCGGCAGCGGCGCCAACGCAGGCCCGCGCACCGCGCCCATCGCGCGCGACACGCTCCTCCGCATCGCGACCGATCCGGGCGCAGAGAACGAGGATCGCGCCGCCGCGGCCGTCGCGCTGAGCAGCGAAGAGGAGGGGCGCGCGAGCCTCGCCGTGGCCGCGCGCGCGACCGCGGAGCCCAAGCTCCGCATCGTGCTGGAGCGCGCCGCGACCGGCGACGAAGAGGCGATCGCCGAGGCGGTCGCAGCGCTCGATCGCGACACCTCCGCGCGCGCTTGATCATCGCCGCGCGCGCGAAGCGGTTTATACTCGCGCCCCCATGAAGTGGAGAGTCGCCGGGCCGGGAAAGGACACGTGGTTCGCGCTCCGCGGAGAGGCGCTCCCCGATCGCGCGAGCGCGCTCTCGGCCGACGCCGGCGCGTGGCTCTTGAGCGGCCTTGGCGCCGACGCCCCCGCCGACGTCCTTCACGAGATCTTCTCCGCGCTCCACGGCCGCAACGCCCCTTCGGCGGAGGCGCTCGCCGAGGGCTTGGCCCAAGCGCTGGGCGACGGCCGGCTCATGGCGTTTCGCGCGCCGGAGGTGCTCTCCGGTGCGCCTCTACCCAAGCCGCCCGAGCCCAAGACCGATCCTCCCCCGCCCAACAAAACGTGGATCAAGATCAAGATCCTCGACGACGAGACGTCCTCTCCGCTCGTCAACGTGGTGCTCGACGTCACGTTGCCTGACGGCTCCGTCTCGCAACGCACCACCAACAAGGATGGTGTGGTCGAGATCCAAAACCTCGATCCGGGGACGTGCGACGTCACCTCTCCGTACAAGAGCGGTCAAGTCGGCAACACCATGAACGCCTTGACGTCGGGCCCGGACGTGCGGTTTGCAGGGCCGGCCAGCTCCGACAAGCTCTATGTCGCCGAGATCGACTCTCATAAGGTCAAGACGGGCGAGACGCTGGAGAAGCTCGCGACCGACGCCGGCATCACGTGGCAGGAGCTCGCCGTCTTCAACTGGGGTGTGTCGAGCCCGAACGCCGTCAACGAGCGCCTCGAGGACGAGGTCGGCTGCACCAAGCGCACGGCCGACAATGCCAACATGGTGTTCGACGACTCCGATGATCCCGGCATCGTCAACATCCCTAAAAAATGGGACAAGAAGGGGCTCGCGACCGGCAAAGAGCACACGTTTCGCGTGAAATCTCCCACCTTGATCCTCATGCACCTGTACGTCGACGCGGACCGCGACGGCGCCGTCGATTGGAGCCGCCGCGGGCTCGACAAGTGGGAGTGGGGCAAGGCCAAGAAGGGCACCATCATCCTTTGCAACAACGATGATGACGACACGAGCCTCGATCCCGGCTTCGGCGTCGAGGACAACCAAGACGAGATCATCAACAAAGGCAACGACGACAGCGAGATCGCGCCGCTCACCTTCCGTCGATTCGGCCCGACGCCGCCCCCCGCCGGATCGAGCGCGACCTTGAAGGTGAGCGACAAAGACAAGATTCGTATCTTCGACGGGCGCTCCGCGGGCGCGAAGGAGATCATCGGCCCCACCAAGGGCGACACCTTCACCTTCTCCAATTTGAGCCCCACGAGCTTCGAATTCGGCATGGAGGCGACGCGCTACGCGGGCGCAGACTTCGAGTCGGGCGAGATCACGTTGACGCTCAAGGTCAAGACGCCGCGCGGCAGCTACGAGGAGAAGGCCGTCGTGCGCGTGGCTCCTTGGATCATGCCCAATCACCTCGACGCGGCCGAGAAGGTGTTCGTGGTCGACGCCGGGGCGGACAACCTTCGCTTCCGCAACGAGCTCGACGTGATGGTCAAAGGCGCGGGGTGCTCGCTGGTCCAGCACGCGAGCGGCGACGTCTGGATGCAAGATTGTATGGAGCTCGGCTTCTCGAACCTGCCCAAAAAAGGCATCCGCGCGGTCACCAAGGCAGCTCGCCCGAGGCCGCTCGAGAGCTTCCCCAAGACGCTGCTCACCGCCGATCTCGGCTTCAACGATCCTGTGGTGTCGGCGCCCGAGCGATCCACGTTCGACTCCACCGGCAACCTGGAGTGCACGCCGCCCGCCAAGTCCAAGGCAGGCAAAGATTACCCCTTTGGCCGCATCTACTTCGGCGGGGTCGGGCGCGGCGTCGCGCCGCTCGTCAAGCAGTTCAACGCCGACGTGGCGCTCTTCCTCAAGAAGCAGGTGGTGCAAGAGCCCATCGTCGTCGACACGAGCTGGCTCGCCGTCGGCCATGTCGACGAATTCATCAGCTTCGTGCCCGGCGGGCCCAAGGGCTTCACCATGTTGCTCGCGGACGCCGATCTGGGCCTCTCCATCGTGGACGGCGCCAAGAACATGACCGACACGTACACCGTCGTCTCCGGTGATTGGCTCGACAAGATCGCCAAGCGTTATGGGATGACGGCGATGGAGCTTTGGAAATACGAGGGTGACACGGGCGTCCCCAACTCGAAGCGCCTGAAGAGCGGCAACCCCAACCTCATTTACGCCGGCGAGGTCATCGTGGTGCCGGCGAGGATGCTCATCGGGCGTGACTTCGACGGCAAGAAGGCCGAGGTCACCATCACCGAATTCGTCACCAAAGGCATCCCCGCGATGGGGCTCGACATCGCCGCGCTGCGCACGTTCAACACCGCGGTCCAAGGCCACATCAAGACCACACAGACCCAGTTCGAGACCGAGATCGGCCTCGATCCCTCGACCGATCTCATCCGCGTCCCCGCCATCTTCTTCCCGAACGAGAGGTCACCTGCGTTCGCGGACGCGCTCACCGCGGGCATGGTCAACATGCTCGTCATCAACAAGAACTGTGTCATCCCCAAGCCCTTTGGCCCGGTCGCCTCCGGCAAAGACCTCTTCGAAGAGGACCTCAAGGCCAAGCTCACCGCGCTCGGGCTCGGCCTGAATTTCCTCGACGATTGGTACGAGTATCACGTCTCGCTCGGCGAGGTTCATTGCGGCACCAACACGCTCCGCGCGCCGACGCAGGTGCCTTGGTGGGAGTTCACGCCGTGAGGCGCGCGGCGCTCATCGCCCTCGTCGCGCTCATCGCTTGTGATCGAGGCGCGAAGAGCGCGGAGGACGCGGCGGCGCCCCGGGCGAGCGCGAGCGCGGTCGTCGCGGCGCGCGCCTCTGCCACCGCTGCTCCGAACGAGAGCGCCGCTCCCAAAGCACGTGCGCCGAGCCCGGCGCCTCCCCCGAAGAGAGGATCTCCCATGCAGACGTTGTTCGATGAGGCGGTCGAGGCGGTCGGGCAAGACTACCTCGATCGTGAGGTCAAGCTCCGCAGCGCCGATCCGGCGGTGCTCCGCGCGAACGTGGGCCACGAAGATCCCGTGGGGAGGCATCTCGCCGAGGTGTTGGTCCATTGGGTCGAGTCGAGCCCCAAAGACAACCAAGCCGCGCTCGACTACCTCGACAGCGTGGGAGGTTATTTCGGCAAGACGCCCGCGGGGGAGCCGGATCCGAGCGGCGTCGAGTCGTATCTCACGCTCCACTTCAAGGAGCGTGTGACAGGGCTCCTCGCGCTCCGGCTCGCCAAGGCGCGCGGGTGGCCCGCGTGGCGCACGCACGGTGTCTTGCTCTATCTCCACGCTCACAAGGCACCTTCGTTCACGGCGCCGCTCGCGCGGTTCGCGGCCGAGACGGGCGACCCCAAGGCGCTGGAGTTCGCGGTGAACCTGCTCCGCGCCTCGGGCGATCCTTCGATCCGCGGCAAGCTCGCGTGGGAGCAGGCGCGCGCGGCCAAGGCCAAGAAGCCTTATCCCGCGGCGCTCATCTCCCTCGAAAAAGCAGCTCCGTAACGTCGTGACGCAAACCCTGCACGCGTCGCGCGGCGCGTGCGCGGCGGCGTGAAGGTGCCTTACGCCGGAGCTGTGGTTTCGAGCGGGTATCGGCCTTGCAGGCAAGCCATCGGGCTGATCTGCGCCCGGGGCGTGCTTCATGGCAACGAGTCTCTCTCCTCGCTTCCGCGCTTTTGCCGACCTTTATTTGAGCTTCGACCGCCGCACCCTCGCGCTCACGCGCGTCGCGCTCGGCTCGCTCCTCATCCTGGATTTGTTTCGGAGGACGCCCGACTGGCTCGCGATGTTCAGCGACAAGGGCGTCCTGCCGAGCCAATTCCTGCTTCAAAGGCCGCAGTCCGACGGCTTCACCATCTTCACCGCGTTCAACACCGCGGGGGAGCTGTGGGCCCTTTGGGCGGTCGGGCTCGCGGCGTACGCGTGCCTCCTCGTCGGGTACAAGACCAAGGTCGCGCAGGTGGTCTCGCTGGTGTTCGTCACCAGCATGAACGGGCGTGTGCTCTTCATCGAGAACGGCGGTTACGTCGTCCAAAACCTCCTCCTTTTGTGGACCGCGTTCTTGCCGCTCGGCGATCGGTTCTCGGTGGACGCGATCCTCGCCTCGCTCCGCCGGCGCCGCGCGCGCGGAGGGGCCGATATCGAGGCTGCGCGCGCGCTGCCCGTGCGCCTCTCCGGGCCTCACGTCACCATCATCGGCGCGGCGCTCGTGCTCCAGATCGGGGCGCTCTACTTCTTCAACGTGGTTCACAAGACCGGATCGGCGTGGACCAACGGCACCGCGGTTCATTACGTCCTTTACAACGATCGGATGATCACGCCGCTCCTCGCGAACGTGCGCGACTACCTGCCGAACGTCGTGATTCAGATGCTCACGCGCGGCACGTTGGCCATCGAGGCGGGCATCGTGGCGCTGCTCTTCTCGCCGTTCGCGCGGCCGTGGGCGAGGCGCGGTGTCTTCTTTGGGATGTGCGCGCTCCACATCGGGTTTGGGATGTCGTTCACGCTCGGGCCATTCGCGTGGTCGTGCTGCACGTTCGCGACGTTGTTCATCGGTCGTGAGGATTGGGAGGTCGTCGGACGTACGATGAAGCGGCTCCACCGGGCGCGGACGGTGCTCTTCGATCGAGCGAGCGAGCGCGCCCTCTTTGCCTGTGAGCTCTTGGCGCGGGCGGATCGCTTTGGGCTCCTCCGCTTCCAAGCGTATGACGGCCCGGGGCTCGCGGTCGCGGGCGCGGGGGAGGGTGGGGAGCCCGTGCGCGGCCCCGCGGCGTATGCAGACATCGTATCTGCGTTGCCGCTCGGCCCCCTCTTCGCGCTGCCGCTCCGGCTCGTCGCGGCGCTCGCGCAAAAGGCCCAAGGCGCGCCGGCGGTCCCGGCCGACATGGCATCTCGTGACGGGCCGGTGTCCGCCCCCGAGGAGGGGTCGTTGCCGCGCGCGTGGTCGCTCGCGGCGGTCTCGGCGCGCGAGCTGCTCGCCGCGTTGATGATCGCGGCCGCGGTGAATCAGGCGCTCGTCGAGCTGTGGGTGGCGAGGCCGCTCCACGCGCGGCAAGGCGCGGTGATGGCGGCGCTCAGCCACAAGATGCGGTTTCTGCAAGGGTGGTTCATGTTCTCGCCCAACCCGGTGATGGACGACGGCACCATCGTCGTCGACGCTGTCACGACGGACGGGCGGCACGTCGACCCCTTCACCGGCCGGCCCCCGAACTTCGATTTGACGCACGCGAAGAGCCTCCGGCTCAATCAGATCTGGGGCGATTACTTCAACCGTATCCGGCTGCCTGGCAACCTGCCTTATCGGGACGCGGCCAAGGCCTATATGTTGAGGTTGCCCGAGCGCACGGGCCGGCCCGAGGACGCGATCGTCTCCGGCGACGTCTATTGGGTCACGGATCTCAGCCCGCCGTGGGGGCAGACCGAGTCGTATCAATATCAAAAGAACAAGCTCTGGAGCTTCGAGGGGCCCTCCAAGGTGGCGTCGGCGGGGCGGGGAGAGATGCGATGAGCGACGTCGAAGAGGAGGACAACGAGGTCTACGAGGAGGACGAGGGCGGCGCGGCTACGGCGCCCGACGATCGGGCGTGGCTCGATCCGGCGATTGGGCTCTTTGGGTTCATGGCCGGTCTCACGCTCATCCTCATCGCGATGCGGCGGAGCCCCTTCGCGCTCAACTTTTATGCTGGGCTCGACGGGAGCGTGACCACGGTTTGCCTCGGCGTGGGGCTCGCGCTCTTGCACGGTTTTTCGCCGCGTCAAACGGCGTTCATGGCGGCGACCGTGATGGTGATCGAAGCGATCGTGCTCGCCCTGATCAAGGTGCCTTTGGCCGGCCCCATCGGCGTGGAGCTGCTCGTCGCGGGCGGGCTCATCGCGCTCGCGACGCTGGCCAAGAGGCCTTCATCGTCGCCGCCGGAGGAGGAGCGCGACGGCGAGGCGGCGTGATCGCTTACGGCAGGATGCCGCCGCCCCAGGGCATGAGCACCAGGAACACGAGCGCGAGCAGGGCGAGCATAACGATGCTCGTGATGAGATAGGTCGAGCGCGGCGCCTGCGCGGTGCTCCAACCATCGCCGTAGAACTTGCCGCGTGAGCGAACGCGCAACCGCTTTTGCACGCCGGGCAGGAGGCTCGGCGCGACCGATCCTTTGGGGGGCGCGAGCGCGCTGCGGAGCAGATCGCGCACGTCGACCTCGTCGAAGGCGCCTCCGTCGTCTTCGTTGCTCGGCGGCGGTTCGGACGTGGTGGAGGGCGACTCGCTCATGGGCGTGGGCTTGGACAGCGGCTCGGCGTCTTCGTTGCGCTCGTTGCGCTCGTCGCTCATCGGCCCCTCACCTTCTCGCCCATGATCTTCTCGACGATCGCGCGGAGCTGCGCGCGCGCGCGGTGGATGCGGCTCTTCACGGTGCCGTCGGGCAGCCCGGTGATCGCCGCGATCTCTTCGTAGGAGAGATCCTCGACGTCGCGCAGCACGAGCACCTCGCGGAACTCGGGCTCGATCATCGCGATGGCGCGCTTCACCACGACCTCGAGCTGCATGCCCTCGACGAGCTCGTCGGGCCTGCTCACGTCGCCCACGCTCACGCCCTTCGCGGCGGTGAGCGGCGCGCGCTCGTGCATCGCGTCGACGTCCTCCTGGTGCGACGCGTGTCTGCGCGAGAGGTATTTCGTCCTATTTTTGCAGAGGTTTACGGCGATCCGATAGATCCACGTCGAGAGCTTCGACTCGCCGCGGAACTGATCGATCGCCTTGAAGACTTGGACGAAGACCTCCTGCGCGAGATCTTCGGCCTCGTCGCGGCGGCCGAGCATGCGGAACACGAGCGCGAACACGCGGCGCTCGTAGACCGAGACGAGCTCGTTGAACGCCGACTCGTCGCGGGCCACGAGCCTCGCTACGAAGGCGGCTTCGCTCTCGTCGTCGCTCGGCACGGGAGCGAGGCTAACGAAAACCAGCGCCTTCGGGAAGGTGCGTGATGCTTACGCCCACGGAGCGTCGATCGTGCGTTCGAGGGCGAAGCGAAGGCCCGCGCATCGCTGCATGCGCAGCGCGCTCTCGGCGAACGATTTGCCAGCCGAAAATGCGACCTCCGCGGGGAAGCCTTGCGTCGCGAGCTCGAGGTTATGGTCCTTCTTCAAGCAGAGCTTCTCTTCGGGGCGCTCGAGCTCGTCGAGCTCTGCGCGCGCGCTCTCCCACGCAACGAGCTCGCGTTCGTGGCGACCGCCGTGATGCCTGCGGCAGATGACGACGGCTCGCGAGATGTTCTGGTAGAGCCACGCCTCGATGCTGCGAAACGGACAGAGGAGCAGCAGATGATCGATGTTCAATGTGGGCTCGGGCGGCGTCGTCTCGGACCCACTGGCTCGCCTGGTCGTCGCTCGGCTCGCGCGGCCTCGCTCCACGACATGAGGGAGCATATTCACCACGAGCTTGTCGAACTTGGCGACGTTCTCGCTCTCGTGTCGCTTCTTCCACGGCCTGTCACCATCGATGTGAAAGATCACGAACGTATTGGGCTGAGAGAGCCGGCGCGCGATATAGCGTAAGAGCCGCACGCGCCTCTCGTGCGCCCGCGGATCTTTGCTCTCGGCCTTCCAGCCCGTGCCGCGCATGGCCTCTTCCTCGTACGGCTCGCGCGGGAGGATCGTCACACGATCGTGAAGGCGACAGCCTGGGACGACGAGCGCCAACATCTTTCGCACCAACGCTTCGATCGTGGGGCGAGCGTCTTTGCTGCCGTCTTCCGTGAGGATCACCAGCGATAAATCGACCTCGCTCACCAGAGCCCCCGCGACTGCAAGATCTCACTCACGTGTTCGATACCCACGCCGTACGCCGAGAACAGCTCCGCGGCGTCTTCGGCGGACATGTTCTCCCAGATCCATCGCGGCCGCCGGTCGGGGCGCTCGCTCCGGCAGAAGATGAAGCTGTCGCGGACCTGCTCCGGCGAGACGATAGGGAGGTAGTCGAGCAAGAGCGGGTTTTGGCTCGTGAGGAACGATTGCCGCTCGCCGATGGCCTCGACCGCGGCCGAGATCCAAGCGTGGTGGAGTCCGTTCACCAGCTCGTCCGCGATGATCACGTCCGGGCACATATCGAGGTAGCAAAAGAAGGTGAGGAGGCGCTTTTGCCCGTAGCTCAAGCGCTCGTGCGAGACCATGTCGCCACCGTCTTTGAATTGGAACCGGAAGGCGAGGTTGCCAAGCTCGATGCGGCTCAGGTGCTCGCTCATCGATCGTCGTGAGAGTACGTCGAGCTCTGCTTGGGCCGAGTCAAACCCCATGGTCTCGGACGCCGAGCGCAGGAATGCGAGGTCGCGATCCGAGAAGACGAAGCGTGAAGTGCTGGGGTCTGCTTGATAGAGCGACTCGAGCTTATCGAACATGCTGGTCGGGATCGAGGTAGATTCGGGAACAAGGTACGGCTTCGAATCCCTGGGTGAAGTCGTTACAATCCCTTTCACGGTAGGGTGTCCGTGGGTCGTCAGAGTGCGAAAAACCTCCAGGGACTCGTCAAACCGAACTGCTCTACCAGCCCTAAAAAATTGGTTGGCTTGGTCAATCGTCCGATGGAGCGCGCGAAAGACGATAGTGAAATAGACAGCGCCAGAGCCCAGAAGAGGGCTATGCTCTCCTCCTTCGGCGAGCTCGCCATTGACGCGCAGATGGCCGTTCTCTCGACGGATTGAGGTCGCCTCGCCTCGCGCGACGACTCGCGCGTCCATCGTCGCGCGCCACGTTGTTGGGAGCGGTGGTGGCTGCTCCTGAGGCTCGTTGTGGAGCGCGACGGTGATCGCGATATCACCCAAGACAATATCGTATTCGATCGAAAACGCTTCTTCGCGGAGCCCCCAGAAATCCGATCGCACGACGCTCGAAATCAGCTCCAAAAGCGTGGTCTTGCCCGTCCCGTTTTGCCCAAGGAGCACATTGAACCCGTCCGAGAACCGGATCTCCGTCCCTGGGACGACGCTCCGAAATTTCTCGATCTTGAGCCGCCTGAGCTTCAACATGGGCTGAGGCGACGCTACCTGGTCCCGCCCTTCCGTTCAAGGCCCGATCAGATCCGGGTCCTGCCCCGGCGGCACGTCGGCGCTGCCCACGTCGAGCGCCTTCTG
>CAYTJL010000192.1:0-18923 GCA_964437785.1 uncultured Polyangiaceae bacterium | reverse complement strand
AAACGGCCTTGAGCTTGGCGATCCAACCGTTGCGGAGCGGCGCCCACGTGGACTCGACAGCGGACCACTTGGTGTTGGTCTCGAGCTCGATGAGGAGCAGCGCGACCTCGCGATCGGTCTTGGCCGCGCCGAGCTCGGCCACCCACCCTGCGCGACGCTTCTTCCACGCGTCCTCGACGGCGCCCCACCCCATCGCGGTCTCGAGCGCGAGCACCTCTTTGGCCACGTCGCCCGGCGTCTTTGACGCCTTGACCCGCGCGACCCAGCCCGACCTCGCCTTGGCCCAATCCGCCGAGACCGCGGACCACTTCACGTTCGCCTCGAACAGGAGGAGACCGTCGGCGACCGTCGCCGTGGACTTGTCCCCGACGTTGATCACGGCCGACCCGCGCGAGCCTGCCATCGCGCTGTCCGCGCCCCCGACGAGCGCGACCACGCTCGTCACCGCCGCCAGAATCAACGCCCCACACGTCTTGCGAAAACTCATTGAATCCTCCGAACCCCCCTTTTATCAGAGCTTATGCCCCTTTATCAAGGGTCACTTCGCGGGGGGCGGGGCGGCGTTCGCGGGCGCGAGCCCGTCGGCATAGACGTTCTCGACGCCGGCCGAGTGGAAGGCCTTATCGTGCGTCGGCGCGCCGGCCCACCAGATCTCGACCATCGAGGCCTGCGCCTTCTTCTCGGCGTCGCCGAGGAAGATCGAAGCAGCGATGTTGTGCGCCTCCAGGTTGCGGTCCCCCGCCACGACCGGCCTGTCGCCCTCGGCGTTCTCGACCCAGGTCTTGGACGAATAACCCCCCACGCCGATGCGCGCGAAGAGCCAATAACGCTTGCCCTTCTGCGCGTCGAACTTGATGGCGTCTTTGGCCGCCGTCGCGATGGCGCCGATGAGGTTCGTGCCGGAATTCGGCTGCACCTTCACCGTGTGCGCCCCCGGGTTGATCTTCATCACGTACCAGAGGCGGCCCTTCGCGGCCATGACGAAGGGCATCTTCACGTTTTGATCATCGAACGTGACCGTGGCCTCGGCCGCCGGGTTGAACATCTCGTTGTGGTTCGGCGCCGGGATCTCGAGCGTCGGACAGTCGGCGTCTTTGCACAGGTTGGCCTCGGGGCTCTTGATGTGGACGAGCCTCGGGTTGCTCATCCCGCAGCCGGACAGGGCGGCGAGCCCGACGGCGAGCGGCAACGCGCGGAGCGAGAGACGGAGCGCGGAAGTCGTGATGGTCATTGGTCGAACCCCTTTTGGCAGCGATGGTTGGTGCGGCCGTCGCGGACCGCTTGAGCAACGCCCGGGCCAATCCACATCTCGGCCCAAATCCCCGGAGCGGCGCGCGCGCGACGGCCCGTTGTGCAAAGGCTACACAATTCGTGCAATCGGAGGAACGGTATGTCCCTTGAGGAAAAATCGAAGCCCCCTACAATTATTTAGCTTACGAAATATTTAGGTTGACGTGAACCGAGCGTTCGAGGCACACATAAAGCCCATGAACGCACGTGACCGCATCTCCGTCGCTCTCCCCTTCTTGCTCTCGGTCACCCTGGGCGCCATGGGTTGCAGCTCTGCCCCGGAGCCCACCCCCGAGCCCACGCCCACGCGCCCGGAGGGGGTGAGCCTCTGTTACACCGAGCTCGCCGACAACCACCCGGCGACCAAGGCGTTCTGGGACGCGCTCGGCGCGAACGACCACGACGCGCGCGCCGCCGCGATCGCAGGGCTCGACGCGGCGGCGAGCGATCACCCGGACGAGGAGGAGCTCGCGCTGCTGCGCGGGCTCGCGCACCTGTGGAGGCTCGCGGAGCCCCTCCCGGGCGAGGCGACGGATCAAGCGATCATGGTCCAATCGGCCCTCGCCTCGCGGCAGGCGCTCGAGCGCGCGTACGAGCTCTGCCCCACCGATCATCGCATCCCCGCCTGGCTCGGCCCCGTGCTCGTCAACACGGGGCGCGCGGTCGGCAATCAAGGCATGGTCGACGAGGGGCTCGCGGTCCTCCAACAAGGGATCGATCATTACCCCTCATTCGTGCTCTTCTCCAAGCTCCTCATCTACGCGAACGAGCCCTCGACCGATCCCAACTTCCAACAAGCGCTCGATGCCGTCTTCGACAACGAGGACGCGTGCGCCAAGACCCCGCTCGACCCCGCGTGCATCAACTCCGCGCACGCGGCCCACAACGTCGAAGGAGCCATGGTGTTCATGGGCGACGTCTTCGCCAAGGGCGATCGCCGCGAGGACGCCCTCCGTTATTACAACCGCGCCAAAGAGGACGCCGACTACGCGACGTGGGATTTCCAAGCCCTGCTCGACGACCGTATCGCAACGATCGATTCTCGCGTCGCCGCCCATCAAAACGCGGATCCGAGCGACGATCCCGCGGTGGCGTGGGCCTCCGACATCCAATGCGCGCTCTGCCATAGCCGCTGATTTCCCCCCTTCAACACCCGCGCTCTCGCTGTTACAACGAGCGCATGAGGTCCACCCTCCGTAGAGGCCTGATCGCGCTCTCGCTCCTCCTCATCGGGTGTGACGAAGGCGGCTTGATGCCCGAGCCCGACGGCTGGGCGAGCGCCGTCGCGCTGCCCGAGGCGAGGGACGAGGACCCGAGCCCCGGTGTGGTCGAGGTGACCCTCACCGCAGCTCCTCACACGATGAACATCGTGGAGGGCGTCTCCACCGAGGTTTGGGCGTACAACGGATCGATGCCAGGGCCGACGATCCGGGCCAAGGTGGGGGACACGCTCGTCGTCCACTTCATCAACCAGCTCCCGGTCGAGAGCACGATTCACTGGCACGGCGTCCGCGTCCCCAACGCGATGGACGGCACCTCGATGACGCAAACGCCCGTCCCGCCGGGGGGATCGTTCGATTATGCCTTTCCGCTGCCGGACGCGGGGACGTATTGGTATCACCCCCACGTCGCGTCGATGGCGCAGGTCTCGCGCGGGCTCTACGGCGCGCTCGTGGTCGAGGGCGAAGACGAGCCCACGCTCGGCCACGAGCTCGTCATGGTGCTGAGCGACGTGCTCTTGAACGACGACGGCTCCATCAACCCCCCTGAAGAGGAGCCCAATTTGGAGGCTTATTTTGGCAGGGAGGGCAATCACCTGCTCGTCAACGGCCGGGAGGCGCCCGCGATCCGCGCCGTGCCCGGCGTGCCGCTCCGCCTCCGGCTCATCAACGCCGCGACGGCGCGTTATTTTCAAATGAAGCTCGGCGACGACACGTTCACGCGCCTCGGCGGGGACGGCGGCTTTGTCGAGCACCCTTTGCAGGAGCCCGCGATCCTGCTCGCGACGGGCGAGCGCGCGGACGCCCTCGTCACGCCGCACGGCGAGCCCGGGACGACGCTCGATCTCGGCTGGACCGCGTACGATCGCGGCTATGGCACCGGGCTCCAAGAGCCGCGCACGCTCCTCCGCGTCGCGCTCGAAGGGCGCGCCGACAGGCCCGCTCCCATCGTCCCTGCCTCGCTCCGCGCCCTCCCCCGTATCGATGTCACGGGCGCGGGCGAGGACCTCCTTCAGCTCACCGAGTCGTTCGAGACCGGGATGGCGGTGCTGAGCATCAACGGTCATCCCTTCTCGGAGACGGTGCCTATCGAGGTGATGGCCGGCTCACCGCGGGTCCTCCGCGTCGAGAACACCACCAAGGCGGACCACGCGTTTCACCTCCACGGCTTCTTCTTTCAGCGCGTCTCTTCGCCCTTCGTGGAGGACAAAGACACCATCAACGTACCTGCCAAACAGACGCTCTCGCTGGCGCTCCTCCCCGACGATCGGCCGGGAGGGTGGATGTTCCACTGCCATATCCTCGATCACGCGGAGCTCGGTATGATGGGGATGTTGATGGTGATGAGCCCGTGATCGCCAAAAAGATTCATCTGGCAAATTCCCCGGCGCTCAAGTAGAGCGCGGGGCGACGCGGATGTCGGCCGATGACCCCACCCAGCCCACGGAGGCGACCACCTCCGTGCTCGACGAGATCACGTCCCACCCCCGGGGCGCCGATCTCGCGCGCCTCGTCCTCACCGCTGCGTTCGCCGCGGCGGACGAGCGGCGGACCTCGCTCGGCGACGGGATCCACGAGATCGCCGAGCGCGCGGGGATCAAGCCCGAGGACGCGGAGACCTCGTATGGCAACGTGCTCCGCGCGCTGGAGCGCGGCACCGCTGAGGCCGCGGGGTCGGCCACGCGCGCGCTCCTCGCGGGGCTCTGCGCGCGCGGCGTCGCGCTCGCTCCGCCCGAAGGCGCGGCGGCTGAGGCGCGCGTCGCCGAGAAGCTCGTTTGGCTCGCGGTCCACACGTCGATCGACGCGCTCTCGTTCCTCGACGTTGCGCTCGTCGAGCGCGCCGACGGCATGTGGCGCGCGATCGGCGCCCTCGTGCGCAAGGCCGACGCGGGCACGGCTCCGCTCGTGGGCCGCGCGGGCGCGGTGATCGCGACGGTCGCGCTCTCGTCGAGCACGTCGTTCGCGGCGCGCGACGAGGCGCGCGTCCTCGCGGCCGAGGCCCGCGATCCGATCCTGCGCGCGCTCGCGTCGTACAACGCGCCGGGCGGCGCGCCTTCGTCTGCTTCTTCTGCGGGCGCGAGCGATCGCGACGTGGCGCTCACGGGCGAGCTCGTGTCTCCTCCGCGCGGCCCGATCGCGCTCGTGCTGCTCGGGATCTCGGGCATCCTCGCGGCGCTCGGGATCGCGCGCGCGGTCGGCAAGGCCGCGCTCCGCTACAAAAAGCCCGCAGAGATGGTGTTCTCGTCGCGCGGGGTCACGCTGCGGTACTCCATCGAGCTGCTCGGCAAGAAGCTCCGCGAGCGCGAAGCGCACATCCCCAAGGGTTCGTTGCTCCGCGCGGCGCGCGAGGTGCGCTACCCGCGGCTCGGCCTCTACGCAGGGCTCTTTTCGCTCGCGCTCGGCAGCTATCTCGGCATGAAGATCCTCATCGACGGCGCGCGTTCGGGCTCGCCCGAGATGGTCGGCATCGGCGCGCTCTTCGTGATCGTGGGCGTGAGCCTCGACTACGTCTTGGAGAACGTTTGGCCCGCGCGCGCCGGCCGCTGCCGCGTCGTCGTCGTCCCGCGCCAAGGCCCTTCGCTCGCCGTCGGCGACGTGGACCCGAAGCTCGCCGAGGCCGCGCTCGAACAGCTCATCCGAAGTGCTTCGTAAAAAACCGCGTATTGTGGTTTGCGCCGGGGCGCGCACGTGGTTAGGGATGCGCGGCCAATGCTCAACCCGGGCGACACGTTCGAACGGTATACGGTCGAGTCCGTCCTCGGCCAAGGCGGAATGGGCTGCGTGTATCGGGCCCGGGACACCCGGCTCGATCGTCGTGTCGCGCTCAAGGTGGTGCTCGCCGGCGACGAGGGCACGCCCGATCGGGCCGACGCGAACGCGCGCTTGCTCCGCGAGGCGCGCGCCGCCGCGGCGCTCGATCACCCGAACGCGGTCAGCATCTTCGACGTCGGCGAGATCGAGTCGACACCGTACATCGTGATGGAGCTCGTCTCGGGCAAGACGCTCCGTGACGCCATCTCCCCCACAAGCTCCGTCCCAATCGAAGAGCGAAAGCGTTGGCTCACGGACGCTGCCAAGGCCCTCTCGGCCGCGCATAAACGGGGCATCGTCCACCGCGACATCAAGCCCGAGAACGTGATGGTGCGGGACGATGGAATGGTGAAGGTGCTCGATTTCGGCATCGCGCGGCGCACCAAGAGCGCGGTTGATCCGAGCGCGCCCACCGAGGCGGGCGCGTTGCCCACGCTCACCGCAAAAGGCATTCACGTGGGCACGCCGCTTTACATGTCTCCCGAGCAAATCAAAGGGGACTCCATCGACGGTCGCGCCGATCAGTTCGCGTGGGGGGTTGTCGCCTATGAGCTCATCACCGGCAGAGTGCCTTGGAAGAGCCCGGGCGATTCGCTCGCCGTCGTGGCCTCCATCCTCACCGAAGAGGCGGACGCGGATCTCCTCCGATCGACGGGCGCGCCGCGGCCGCTCCGCCACGCGATCCTACGCGCGCTCTCCAAGAAGCCGGAGCAGCGGTTTGCGTCGATGGAAGATCTCCTCGCCTCCGTCGAGGCGACCGAGGGCAGCGCTCCTTCGGGCGGCGCCCCGACCCCGGACGCGGCGCGCGCCAAACCACCTTCCACGCCCTCCGCCAACGTCGCGGGCCCGAGCGTCACGATGCAAAAGCGCTACTCCACCGAGGAGGTGCGCGAGATCCTCGCGCGCGCCGTGGAGCGCGAGGCCAACCGCGACGACGGCAGGTTTTATTATCAAGACATCGTCGCGGCCGCGGGCGAGGTCGGCGTCGACGCGGACATGGTCCGTCAAGTGAGCCACGAGCTGCGCCTCGTCGAGGACGAGCACGCGGCTTATGCCCTCTGGAAGCGCAAGCACCAGAGGGGCTTTCTGCGGCACTTCATGAGCTATCTGCTCGTCAACGCGTTCCTCATCACCATCGACGTGATCACGGGTTATCACGGTTGGTGGATTTGGCCCGCGCTCGGCTGGGGCCTCGGCGTCGCGTTCAACGCGATGCACTTCTTCACGCTGAACGAGGATGATTGGCGCCGCGAGGAGGCCAAGCGCCTGCGCCGCGAGCTGCGCCGCCGCAAGCGCCAAAAGCAGCACGAGGCCGTCGAGAAGGCCATTGAAGAGGGCGTGTCGCTCGTGCTCGGCACGGGCAGGGCCATCCGCGATCGCGTCAAGCAGAACCTCAATGAGGTGACGACGCCGCCCAAGGTCCGTATCTCGCCCCCCACCCAGAGCGGCAAACGGGTCGCGGCGCCTCCCCGCAACGACACGCTCGCCGAGGCGGAGCGCGAGATCGAGGCGATGCTCGAGGACGATCGCCGCGCCCGCCGCGAGAACAAGCGTTAGCCTCCTCGCCAAAGGCACGGAGCGTGCAAGGCCAATAGCCCCTCATGATGGACAACGAAGCCTATTACCAAGCGGGCGACGGCGCCTGGACAGGCAGCTTTGCCTTCGAGATCACCGATCCTTGGGCCTTCCTTACGCCTGACGCGAAGCTGCCGGAGCGGATGAGCGCGCTCCTCCTCCACGCCACGCTCAAGGCGCTCGGCAAAGCCACCATCAGCTCGGCCATCGAGGCGCCGCGCGGGACGCTGCGGGCCAAGGGCCGGGCCACGGTGGTCGTGGTGACGAGCCCGCTCCTGCGCCTCTCGCCGCTCAAGATCTATTCGCTGCGCGGGTATTACACGCTCGATCCGAACGGGCGCGACGTGCGCGTGCTGATGCACGAGGAGTACGGCCCCATCCCCTTCCTCTTTCAGCGTGAGATCAAGGGCGACGCGGTCATCACACGAGACGGGCGAAGGGCCGAGTACCACTTCGAGATGTTCGGCAGCCCGTGGGTCGGCGTGTACGACATCGCGTCGGGGCTCGATCACGTCGACGTGGAGTATCGGTCGGCGTGGGGCAAGCTCACCTATTCTTCGGACAAGCGCGTTCAACGGCCGCCTTCGTTCGCGCCGCCCTCGATGGGCGCGCAGATCGCCATCGACACGGCCAAGCGCCTCGCCGAGCGCGCGGACGCGCTGCGCCGCGCGCGCGATCCCATGGCGGTCTTCACCGAGCTTTACGCCGACGTCACCGTGGCGCTCTCACGCGCGCTCGATGATAACCGCGTTCACATCCCGGGCGCGCGCGGGGAGCTGTCGTTCCAGCGCCCGGCGTGGGTGGGCGCGCTGGCGGAGGCGTTCGCGGCGCGGTACCTCCTCGCGCTCGACGCGTACGAGCAAGGTGGTTATGAGCCCGAGGCGTGGCGCGCGGTCTTCGCGACGCTGCGATCGCGGTCGCTCACCGAGATTGACGCGCTCGCGCTCTGTATTTCAGCCCATATCGCCGGTGATCTCCCGCACGCGCTCCTGGACGTGATGAATCGTTATCCCGATCTCGATCCGAGCGACGTCGCGCGCGATTTCGAGCTCGTCGGCGATCTGCTCGTCAAGCACATCCACGCCGCGCAGGACGCCATCGGCGATCGCTTCGAGTCGGCGCTCGACGTCATCGGCCGGCTCACGCCGCGCCGTCACGAGATGCTCTTCGCGCAGCGGCTCCGCGAGCTGCGCGCGCTCGCGTGGTACAACGCGACGAGGCTCCGCAAGGCGGACGCGCGCGGGAGGCTGGCGGTCGAGGACGCCATCCTCGATGGTATCGAAGACACGGTGAGCGACATCATCGACCCGGAGATCCCGGTCATTTCGAGCGCGCTTTACGTGGTGCGCCGTTTGCTGGGGAGCCCTCCCGAGCAAGCGCGGCACCCGAGCCGGCGTTCCTTAACGAGAGATTCGACACCATGACGCAAATCGAACCGAGCCCGTCGCAACGATCCTTTATGCCCGTCGATCCTTCGCTCGAACAATGGGCCACCGTCGAGATCCCCTTCCCGGCGCCGCTCTCCGAGGTGGCCTGGCTCGCACATCCGCGGTTTTGGGATGAGTGCATTGGCCAAATCGAGGCCATCACCTTCGAAGGCCCAGTCCCGAACGGCGAGCGCTGGACCGCGCGTATCCGTGAGACCATCAACCTCTTTGTCCCTGTCCGCGCCGAGATTGGGCGCATCCACAACATCCTCGACGTGCGCTACGAGCACGTGCCGGAGAGCCACGCCCGGGTCGAGTATTCGCTCGTGCACAACGAAGAGGGCGTCCTCGACGTGGATGAGGGCAGCATCACGGTCCTCGCGGTGAACCTCGGCCCTGATCAAACGAGCTTGGTGAAGGTGTCGAAGCGCGTCCGCGTGAACGCGTCGAGCGCCGTCGCGCAGCTCTTCCGCAGCTCCCCCGGCGGCCTCACCGAGATGCTCAAGTTTTGGGTGCGCGAGGCGCCCAACTACTGTGGGCTCCCCTCGCGCAAATAAGGAATCAGCCAAGCCTCATGGCCCTCACCCGAGCCCCTCTTCGGGCTCTCCGGGGGTGAGGGCTACGCCTCGGTATAACCCGTCACGACCTTCATGATGCCCGTCGCCTTGAGCGCGGCGCGCATGACACGGACCATGGTCCCCGGCTCGGACATGGGTTTGACCTCACGACGAGGACGGCCGATTTTCCGAAGGATCTCGTTGGCCGCCTCGATCCCGGACACGATGGCGCCCTCCATCCCCACGACGCCAAAGCTGTTGTCCGTGAAGTCGCCGGCGAGCACCAGATTATCGAGCGGAGAGGCCACGCTCGGCCGGCGCCTCGCCGACCCCGCGGTGGTGAGGAAATACTCGTCGTGGCCCGAGCGGTGATAATACCGCTGGATCACGCGGGCCTTTTGCGCCTTGGGGAAGAGCGCGTGAAGGACCCGCTCAGCGTTCGCCATCTGCTCTTCGGGCGGACCGAAGCTGTCCTCGCCCACGAGCTCGATCACCGACCCCGGCCCGTCCGGGTCGCGCCACACCCGCGCGCGATCGAGCAGCGTGGAGAAAGGCGGCGGCGTCGCGATGACGAGGCCCGTGAGGTCGGGAGGGGTGACGACCTCATCATAATAGATTTGAAACCCGATGGTGGGCCTGCTCGCGATGTCGGCCACGCGCGCAAAATAAGGGATCTTCTTGAGCTCGTCGTCGAGCGTGCGCGCGAGCGCGTGCGGCGGGAGCGCGGCCACGACCATGTCGGCCGAGCGCTCCGCGCCCGGCGAATAGACCGGCTCTTGGCTGTGAAAGAAGCTCAAATGGCCCGCTTGCCGCTCGGCTTTGTGCGGCGAGCGCGGGCGCTCCCCCAACGTCACGCCCGTGACGCGCGAGCCCGAGGCGTGGATCGCCAGCACCGGAGAGAACTTGGTGAGCGACCCGCCTTTGCCTTTGACGGCCTCGACGAGAGGATCGATGAGGAGCTTGCCCATCGGGCCCGTGAGGAGCGACACGCGCTGCGCGTCCGCGTTTTGCTGCGTGAGGCGGAACGCGAGGAGCATGGCGAGCGCGGAGCCGCCGTTCGCGACGTGGGTGAAGGTCGATCGAGGCCCGGCCGCGAGCACCTCGGACGCGAGCAGCGTGGACGAGGCGCCGAGCTCGCGCGCAAAATCATAAAAGGTCATCGCGTCGAGCCGGCGGCGCTCGCGCGGCGTGAGCAGCTCGGGCCGGAGCATGATCGCCGCGAGGAACAAGCGCGCGAGCGCGATCCCGTCGAGCGGTGATCCGAACGTGCCTTTGAGCTTGGTGAGCGCCGGCAGCCCGCCCACGAGATGAAAGGGTGACGGGAGCGACAACGGCTCGAGACGGAGCAGCGAAGAAGGCTCCGAATAAACGTGCGAGGCAGCGGCCTTGGGCGTGAGCCCGTCGAGCGCCGAGGGCGCCGCGTCGCGGAGGAGCGCCCGCATGTTGGGATAGTCGAAGACGACGTGTAAGCCGTGATCCACGTCGTATGTTTTGCCGTCGGGGCCGGGGTGAGGCATCGAGCCGGCTTTGCCGCCGAACAAATGCCCCCGCTCCAGCACCTCGACCTCGACCGCATCCCCCGCGCGGTCGAGCAGCGTCCACGCCGCAGAGAGCCCCGCGAGGCCTCCCCCCAAGACCAAGACCTTCATCGCCATCGCCTGCGCTCCTGTGCACGATTCGGACCTTGCGGCCCGCGGTGATGCCGTCCGGGGGTGAGGGCGCTAAGCAAAATCTTGCGCGCAAGCTTCTGCGTAGTCGAGCAAACCCCCCATCGCACGTCATCAGTCCTTGGTGTTATTTCTCTTGTATTTCTTGGCCGGGGGCTTGGGGCGAGCGCAACGCGCAAGATGTCCGTTGTCCATTGTGCCTCCCTCGGGGCAGTCGCCAATCAAGAGGTGTATAGCAAGGAGAAAGGGACGCAAAGGCGCAAAGACGCTAAGACGCTAAGAGAAAGAGGGGGTGGGCTCTCCGCGGCGAGTGCCCACGGGCAGCACTTCTCTCTGCTGCCCTACCGGTACGGCAAAGCCCAACCCTCCCCCTCTCTTTGCGTCTTTGCGCCTTTGCGTTAAAATTCTGAATGACGAATGGGTAACGGATTTGCGCGGACGTGTGCTCCGCGATCCATCCGCGCGCGGGCGCTCATTTCTCGATGGCGGTGACGAAGTATTCGGAGGGCGTGCAGCGATAGAGCGAGTGGAGGTCCTGGCGGTAGCGGACCGTGATGCGATCGCCCTTCTTTTCGGCCTCTTGGAGCCGCACCACGAGCGGGTTCTTCTCGCTGTCGTCGTCGACCGAGAACTCCCAGATCTCGACCTGCTGGCCGGGCAAGGTGCCTTGGAGCGCCATCTCGGCCGAGATGTATTTGCAATAAGGCGGCCCTTTGAGCGACACCTTGCGGATGACGCCCGTGCGCGTGCCCACCGAGTGACCGCGGTACCACCAATAGCGCCCGCCGAAATACACGAACGCGATGAGCAGGATCGCGACCGGGATGAGGAAGAGGATCAGCCTGGACTTTTTGATGGCCATGAACGCGGCGGCGAGCATAACCGAACGCGGCAGCCCATGTCACGCGCATCGTTGCCATTTTCCCCGGGCGCCTCTTGGTCTATCGTCTCCGGCCCGATGCGCTCCTTGCTTCTTCGATCGTCGGTGTTGGTCTCGCTCTTCCTCTCCTCTCTCGCCGCGTGCGGCGGCGGCGAGACGCCGAGCACCGGCGGCGCGGGCGGTTCGGGAGGCGGCGCGGGCGGAGGCGCGTCGTCGTCGAGCTCGGGCTCGTCGAGCTCCAGCGGCGGCGCGTGCGCGACCCCCTGTGATCCTCACGCGACGTGCGTCGCCGAAGGGGTCTGCATGTGCAACCCGGGCTTCACCGGCGACGGCGCCTCGTGCGAGGACGTCGACGAGTGCAGCGAAGAGCTCGACGACTGTCACCCCACCGCGGCGTGCGCCAACACCGAAGGATCGTTCTCGTGCGCGTGCCCGCCGGGGACCGTGGGGGACGGGCACACCGGGTGTGAGGCCCGTTATACCGAGGTCGTGGCCGGGCTTTATCACACCTGCGCGCGGCGCACCGACGGCGCGGCCATGTGCTTTGGCAACGGCGGCAGCGGCAGGCTCGGCAACGGTCTCTCCGCCCATCAACCTTCGCCCGTCCAGGCCGGCGCCGCGAGCAACTGGCAACATCTCGCGCTGGGCAGCGCTCACACCTGCGGCCTCAAGCAGACTGGCACGCTCTGGTGTTGGGGCAGCAACAGCTTTGGGCAGCTCGGGCTCGGCCACACCGACGCGCAATCGCTCCCTTCGTGGGTGAGCCTCACCCGCACCTGGACCAGCGTCGCCGCGGGCGACAACCACGCTTGCGCCGTCGAGGACGACGGCACGCTCTCGTGTTGGGGCCGCAACAACGCGGGTCAGCTCGGCACCGGATCGGCCAACGCGACCGAGCTCTCCCCGGTGTACGTGAGCGTCGATCCGGCCGCGCCTTCGCCCGAGAGCGATTGGCGCGAGGTCTTCGCCGGGCGCGACGCCACGTGCGCGACCAAGCTCGACGGGAGGCTCTATTGCTGGGGTCAAAACTCCGATCTCCAGACCTCCAAGCCGGGCGGCGGGACGGTGCAGACACCGTATCTGGTCGAGACGTCGGCGGGCGCCATGGACATGGATTGGGCCTCGGCCTCGGTGGGGCTCGCGTCGTGCGGGCTCAAGACCGATGGCAAGCTCTATTGTTGGGGCCGGGGCGCCGAGGGCGAGCTCGGCAACGGCGGCACCACGGCGAGCGCCGCGCCCGTCGAGGTCACCGCGCCCGAGCCGTGGACGCGCGTGCGCGCGAGCACCTTCCACGTGTGTGGGCTCCGGGGCACAGGCACGCTCTATTGTTGGGGTCGTAACCAAGCCTCTCAAATCGGCTCGGGCAGCCCCGGTGTGCTGCTCGCGCCCGCGCAGATCGGGTCGGACACCGATTGGGCGGACATCACCCTCGGCCTCTCGCACTCGTGCGGCATCAAGCCCGATGGCAAGGTCTATTGTTGGGGCTCGCGCATCTACGGCGAGACGGGGGATGGCGTGATGAGCCTGCCGCCCGCGCCCGCGCAGGTGGGCACGGCGCTCACGTGGGCGGCGTCGGCCTCGTTCGGCGAGGTGGGGTGTGCGATCGGGCCGATGGGCAAGCTCTCGTGCTTTGGCAACAACGAGAGCGGCCAGCTCGGCACCGGAGATTCGATGTCGCGCGCGGCGCCGGCAGACGCGATGACCGCCGAGGGTTTCAGCCGCGTGGCCTCGGGGCGGCAGCACACGTGCGGAATCACGCTGACGAGCCAAATCCACTGCGCCGGGCGCAACACCGCGGGGCAGCTCGGGACGAGCAACAACACGCCTTCGCTCACGTTCGCGGCCATCGTGAGCATGGGTAAGGCCTGGGCGGGCCTCTCGTGGAAGGAGATCGCGTCGGGCGACGAGCACTCGTGCGCCATCGCGACCGACGGCTCCTTGTGGTGTTGGGGGCGCAACACCGAGGGACAGCTCGGCCAATCGGCGAACCCGGCGATTGGCAATCTGGTGCAGGTGCTCCCGGCCACGGCCAAAGATTGGGTGAGCGTCGCGGCCGGCCAATTCCACACCTGCGGCGCGCGCGCCGACGGCTCGGTGTGGTGTTGGGGTCGCAACGTCGAGGGCCAGGTGGGCAATGGGATGCCGGCGAGCGGGAAGATCGCGCCGTTCAACGTCGGTTCGGGCTATTCGAGCGCGATCGCCGCGGGCGTCAACCACACCTGCGCGCGCAAGCAAAACGGCACCTTGTGGTGTTGGGGGCGAAACTCGTCCTCGCAGCTCGGCGACAACACCACGGCCGACAGCCCCGTTCCGCTCCAAGTGGGTACGGACGCCGATTGGGCAACGGTCACCGCGGGCAACGCCTATACGTGCGGCCTCAAGACCGATGGGACGGCGCTCTGTTGGGGCGCCAATGGGACTGGCCAGCTCGGGCTCGGCGACTTCACCACGCGCAAGGTGCCTATCGCGCTCGCGGGGGGCGGCGTGTGGGCCGATCTCCACGCCGGGTACGCGCACGCGTGCGGCAAGAGGCTCGACGGCTCGCTCTGGTGTTGGGGCTCGGGCGAGCTCGGGCAAAACGGGGCAGGCACCGGTCTCTCGGTGGTGCCGGCGCAGATCGCAGAGGCGCAGTGATCATGAGGATCGAAGTTCGAGCAGCGTTGTGGGCGAGCGCGGTGATCACGGTCTCGACGGCGAGCGCGTGCGGGTCCGGCGAGACGGGCACGGGAGGCTCGAGCTCGTCGAGCACGTCGAGCAGCGGAGGCGGCCAAGGTGGCAGCGGCGGGGCGCCGGGCGTGGACGAGTGCGCGCTCGGCCTCGACACCTGCTCACCGGACGCGACGTGCGCCGACACCCCCGACTATTACACGTGCACGTGCAAGCCTGGTTACGAGGGCGACGGCGAGGCGTGCGCCGACGTCGACGAGTGCGCGGAGCTGCTCCACGACTGTGACGGCAACGCCGTTTGCACGAACACGCCTGGCAGCTATGGCTGCGCGTGCGGCGCGGGCTTCGTGGGCGACGGCAAGACGTGCCACGCGACGTACACCGAGGTGAGCGCGGGGCAATACCATGCCTGCGCGGTCCGGTCGGACAAGACCCTTTGGTGCTGGGGGCTCAACACCAGCGGTCAAGTCGGGACGGGCACGGGAGATGTCTTGTTCCTGCGGCCCGCGGCGGCCGGCAGCGCGAGCAACTGGGAGAAGGTCTCGGCGGGCGGCGCGTTCAGCTGCGCGCTCAACGACGCTCATCAGATCGCGTGTTTTGGCACCAACGGGTCGGGCCAAGTCGGCGACGGCACCACCACGACCGCGCTCGTGCCCACGCCCGTCGCAGGGGGCTTTACGGACTGGGCCTCGCTCGACGCGGGCGCCACGCACACGTGCGCGATCCGCGCGGGGGGCGAGCTCTATTGTTGGGGGGCGAACGCGCGCGGCCAAATCGGCGACGGCACGCTCAACAACGCGACGTCTCCCACGCTGGTGAGCGCGGGGCCGTGGCTCTCGGTGTCGAGCGGCTCGGAGTTCTCGTGCGCGGTGAAGGCCGATCACACCCTCTCTTGCTGGGGGCTCAACACGAGCCGGCAATTGGGCGACGGCACCACCACGAACAGCTCGGTGCCTGTGCAAGAGAAGACGCTCGCGACGGACTGGGCCTCGGTCGAGTGCGGGAACGCGTATGCGTGCGGCGTCAAGATGGATGGCACGCGGTGGTGTTGGGGGACCAACGGTGTTGGTCAAGGCGGCGACGGGACGCTCACGGGCATCGTACAGCCCACCAAGATCGGCGCGGACACCGACTTTGCCGCGCTCGGCGCAGGGGATTTTGCGGCCTGCGCGATCAAGACGACGGGTGCGTTGTGGTGCTGGGGCGACGGCTCGTCCGGTCAAACCGGGCAGCCCGGCGCCGAGGCGCTCACCCTCGCTCCGGCGCAGGTGGGGACGGACACCGATTGGACGCGCGTCGCGGGCGGGCTCCGGTTCATGTGCGGGATCCGCGCCGACGGCCGGCTCCGTTGTTGGGGCGCGGCGAGCCGCGCGGCGGCCGGGCTCGGCTACACGCCGGATCGCTCCGACCCTGCGATCGCGGGCGCGATCACGGACTTTACGCGCGTTCGTGTGCAGCTCGACGACGGCTGTGCGATCCGCCAAAGCGGCGACTTGATGTGTTGGGGTCGCAACGCGTTCAACCAGCTCGGCGACGGCACGGGCGTTACGAAGATCGATCCTGTGGTGATCGGCGCGGGCAAGGTGTGGAAGCGAATCGCGCTCGGCCGCACGCACACCTGTGGTATCGCGAGCGACGGCGGGGCGCCCGACGAGCTGTATTGTTGGGGCCTCGACAACAACGGTGAGCTCGGCAACGGCGCGGGGGTGACGCCTCAAACCACACCTCTTCCCATCGCGGCGACGGCGGGCAACACCTCTCCTTGGGTCGAGCTCGCCGTGGGCCTCAACCACACGTGCGCGATTCGGCAGGACGGCACGCTCTGGTGTTGGGGGCGCAACGCGAGCGGGCAGCTCGGCGACGGCACGCTCACGGCGCGGCAGGACCCGAAGCAGGTCTTGCCCGCGGGCGCTGCGGATTGGGTCGAGGTCGCGGCGAGCGGGGATTTCACCTGTGCGCGGCGGACGACGGGGGCTTTGTTCTGTTGGGGGCTCAACTCGTCTGGACAGGTGGGCCAAGGAGATACGGTATCTCCGGTGAACGCGCCTGTGCAGGTGAGCCCGGGGATGGTCTTCTCTGCGGTCGAGATCGGCGCGACGCACGCGTGCGCGGTCTCGGCGGGCAAGCTCTATTGTTGGGGGCGCAACGCGAACGGCGAGCTCGGGCTCGGGAATACGATGAGCCCGGTGAGCTCTCCCACGCAGGTGGGGAGCGCCTCGGACTGGGCGCGGCCTGCGCTCGGACAAGGGCTCTCCACGTGCGCGCTCCGGCAAAACGGGGACATGTATTGTTGGGGCGTGGGCTCGTTTGGCCAGCTCGGGCTCGGGAATTTGACGCAGTTCACGTCACCGCAAAAGGTGCCTTCGGTCGGGCCGTGGCTCTCCGTGTCGCTCGGGAGCGAGCACATGTGTGGTGTCATGGGGGACGGGCATCTCGCGTGTTGGGGCGCGAGCTACGCGGCGCAGCTCGGCGCGGGCGTCCCGTTCGTCTCGGCGCCGGCGACCATCGTGGAGCCGTGAGGGTCGGTCGCGCGATCGATTAGGGCGTGATGACGGCGCGGAAGCGCACCTTGTTTTGCATGACCTTGGCAAACGCCTCTTCGGCCTGTTCGAGCTTGAAGACCTCGATCTTGGGCCGGACGCCGAAGAGCGCGCTGAAGCGCATGGTGTCCTCGGAGTCGATGGCGCTGCCGCTCGGCCAACCCGCGATGGTCTTGCCGCTCAAGAGAGCGAGGGTGTGAACGGCCATGGGTTGGAACGCGGCGGCGACGATGAGGAGCTTGCCGCGCGCCTTGAGGCCGCCGATGGTCGAGGCGATGGCGTCGCTGTGGGGCGCGGTCGCGAGCACCAAATCGGCGCCGCCGATGGCGTTGAGCCCTTCGGCCGCGGGGAGCTTGGCGGTGTCGATGTAGACGTGCGCGCCGAGGTCGCGCGCGAGCTGCTCTTTGTCGCCGCCGCTGGAGAGGGCCACGGTGCGAAAGCCCATCCTGGAGGCATATTGAATCGCGAGGTGGCCGAGGCCGCCGATGCCTTGGACAGCCACCGTGTCGCCGGGGCGAGCGCCGCTGTTACGAAGGGAGTTGAAGGTGGTGATCCCTGCGCAGAGCAAGGGTCCCGCCTCGGCGGCGCCGAGCTCTTCCGGGATGCGCGCCACGGACTCGGCGGGCACGACTACGTATTCGGCATACCCACCGTCGTGGGTGATGCCGGTGATCTTCTCGTTCTTGCAGTTGATGAACTGGCCGCGCCGGCACGCGTCGCACGTAAAGCAGTGACCGCCGTGCCAGCCGACGCCCACCCGATCACCTTTTGCAAACGCGGTGACGCCCGCGCCGACCTCGCTCACGCGGCCCGCGATCTCGTGGCCGGGGATGCGAGGGAGCGTGAGCCCGGGGAACATCCCGCCCCTCGTGAGCCCGTCGCTGTGACAAATGCCGCACGCCTCGACCTTGATGAGGATTTGGCCCGCGCCGGCTTCGGGGATGTCGCGCTCGACGACCTCGAACGGGCCACCCGCCTTGGACACCTGGACTGCCTTCATCTTCGCCATTCGACCGCTCCTCCCCCCCGCGGCGCGCGAGCGTAGCCATCGCGGTGCGCGACGTGCGTAAAGAAGTATGAAGGTCTCCCCTGCTCGCGAGGGTCTTATGTGACGAATTGGCGACGCGCCCCGTTTTCGAGGCAGCACGCGTATGATAGTGTGCGCGCAGTGTTGATTTTGACCCCCGTCCCCTGCCCGCCTATCGTGCGCGCGGTCACCATGAGCACACGCCCACCGAAAGCGCGCTTTCCACAGCCGAGCCTTTCGAACCTCACGGGATCCGGCCTCGATCCCAAGGTGATCTCAGCTCTCCGTGAGGTGTCTTTACGGCTGACGAGCGCCGGGGTGAGGCACGCGGTGGTGGGCGCGCTCGCGGTGGGGGTGTATGGCTGGCCGAGGGCGACGCGCGACGTTGATTTGTTGGTGGGCCGAGAGGCGTGGGATCGGCTGCCGGGCGGTGAGCTGATTCTCCGCGTCGAGCTCCCAGAGTCGATCGAGGGAGTTGGCATCGACGTGCTCTCTACCGACGTCGCAGGTGACTTTTTGGAGGCGGCGCTCGACGCTCCCCTGATGAGCGACGGGATCCCCATCGCTCCCCCCGAGGTCGTGATCTGCACCAAGCTGCTCCGGCTGGTGATGCGCGATCAAGCCGATATCGTGGAGATGGTGAAGGCGGGGCTCATCGATCGCGATCGCGTCCGAGGCTACTTGATGGAGCACGCTCCTATGCTCGTTTCACGTTGGGACGCGCTGGCCCTGCAAGCCGACCGGGAGCGATAGTCGGCGCCTTTTCTTCTCTTCTATTCTCGCAAGCGGAGCGAGGCGAGGGCGTGATCGACGTAGCTGTCGCAGTGCTCGCGGTCGTTGAGCGGCGCTTCGCCCGCGACGATGAGCCAGGTAGACCCGAGCACGAGATGGGTTTGGCGCGTATAGACGGGTGAGCCCTCGTCATCGCGCCAGCGCACGGAGGCGTCGATCGCGGGGAGATCCGCGACCTCGACATCGCGTTTGTCGATCACGGTGTAGCCGCGGAGCCGTTTGGCGGCGTCGCTCATGTGCCCTGCGACGACTTGGCGAAGGCTCTTGCCCTCGGGCAGCGGGTGGCGCTCGACGAGGAGCACGACCGAAGCGCCGCTCGGCGCGGTGCCTTCGAGGTAGGTGACCGTGTGATCGACAAAGCCCATGTCCGGCAGCTCGAACATGGCTTCGTTCATGTAGTAGCTCGTGGAGCCCGTGGGTCGTGTCATGGGGTGGGGAGGGTACACCGGATCGAACGTCTGGATCCAGCG
>CAYTJL010000191.1:0-18949 GCA_964437785.1 uncultured Polyangiaceae bacterium | reverse complement strand
TTGGGATAAAGCACCGTGTCGCGCCGTTGCCGGTCGTCGATACGGACCTTCACCACCACCTCGCCGAGCGGCGAGACGAGCTTCGCGAGCGAGCCGTCCGGCCTCCCTCCCGCCGCCGCGGAGCTCGCCCACACCTCGGGGACACCCTCTTGAGCCCGCGCCGAAATCTGCGAAGATTGCGAGCGATACCACGAATTCGACATCAAGAAGAGCGGATATCCCTCCTCGGTTTGGGGCGGCTCGGCCGGAAAGTCCGTGATGAGCTGGACGCGCCCCGACGGCGTCGGGAACACCCGCCCTTCAAAGAGCACCACCGGCGCGTCGGGCTTACGCAAACCACCCTTCGCGAGCGCCTCCCGCGTCACACCCTTCTCCGCCATCGGCGCGAGGAAGCGGTCAATCCACGCCTCGGGCGAGCCTCTCATGGCCTCTCCAAACCCGAGCCTGTCCGCGAGCGCCTGGTAGATCTCGAGATCACACTTGGCCTCGCCGAGCGGCGGCGCCACGGGCCTCGCGAGCTGCACGTACGCGTGACCATAAGCGCCTACCACGTCGTGCTCTTCGAGCATGGTCGTCGACGGCAGGACCACGTCGGCGAGCTCGGCGGTGTCGGTCAAGAAGGAGTCGATGACCACCAGACAAGGCACCGACGAGAGGCCTTTGGCGACCGCCTTGGAGTCCGGGAGCTGGCTCACCGGATTGCCATTGTCGACGACCGCGACCATCACCTTGGGATCGGCGCGCAAGAGCTCTTCGCCCAAACACGCTTCGAGCAAGGTGCGCGCGCCCCGGTTCTCGGGCCGCTTGATGAACGACGTGTCGAACCCGCCGCGCCGCTGAAAGTAATAGCTCACGCCGCCGCCGGGGACACCCAGGTTGCCCGTGATCGCGCCGAGCGCGTCGAGGAGCCGAATCGTCGCCGAACCGTTCGAGCGCCGGCCGAGCCCCCACCCCACGAAGAGCGCAGCAGGCTTGTTCTTGCCGTACAGCGCAGCGATGGCGCGCACGTCCTCCACGCTCACGTCCGCGCGCGCGGCCCACCCCCGGGCGCTGTAGCGCTTCGCCAGCGCGATGAAGGCGTCGTATCCATCACACCACGAGGCCGCGTCCGGGTGCGCCCACCCCTCGTCCACGATCACCCGCGCGACGCCGAGCGCCAAGAACCCGTCCGCCCCGGGCCGCACCGAATAATGACGATCGCAGAGCGCCGTTGTCTTGGGGTTCACCATCGGGTCGATGACGATCACCTTCGCCCCCCGTTTGCGCGCCTCTTTGAGATGCGGAATCAAGTGCACCCCAGTCTCACCCACGTTCTTGCCCCAAAGCACGATCGTTTGGGCGTGCGCGAGGTCCGCGAGGTCGTGCGCGTCCTCGCGGCCGAAGTCCTCGAGCTGCGCCGCGTCGCCCGCGCCCGAGCAGATGTCGCCGCGCTTGTGCGTGACCGGCCCCAACAGCTCGAAGAAGTGGCGATTGACGAGCTTCAAGAGGCCGAGCGACCCGCCACTTTGATAGTGCAAGATCGACGCGGGCCCGTGATCGCGCATCGCGTCCCGCAACGCGCCCGCGACCTTGTCGAGCGCCTCGTCCCAGCTCGCACGCGCGAGCGGAGACCCCTTGCCCCCTCGCCGGATGAGCGGTGTCGTGAGCCTGTCCGGGTCGTACTGCCGATCCAAGAAGTGATCGGTGCGGTAACAGAGAAAGCCTCGCGTCACCGGGTGCGCGGGATCGCCCTTGAGCGCCGTGATCCGGCCGCCGTCGTCTCTCGCCTGGGGGGTTTGGGGGGAGGTCCCCCCAAACGAGACGGTCGCGACGATCTGACATGCGTCCGGGCAGTCACGCGTGCACGCGGTGCGGAGGGTGGTAAGCATCGTGCCGGCTGCTATAGGATGGCTTTGCTACAATGGCCAGCGACCCGAACGAACAGCCCGAGAACGAAGGTGGCGTAGCGACCGAGCGCAAAGAGAAGGTCGAGAAGGCCAAGCGCTACATGGTCCTCTTCCACAACGACGACTACACCACCATGGAGTTCGTGGTGCACGTCTTGATGAAGTTCTTCCACAAGTCCGAGACCGAGGCGACGCACATCATGTTGAGCGTCCACCACAAGGGCCATGGCGTGGCGGGCGTCTACACCAAAGACATCGCCGAGACCAAGGTCGCCCAGGTGCAGGACTACGCCAAGGAGCATGGCATGCCCCTTCGGCTCACCGCGGAGCCCGAATAACACATGCGCGTAAGCCCCGAAGTCGAGATCGCCTTTTCGCTCGCGACCCAAGAAGCGGCCCGCCGCCGCCACGAGTTCGTGACCGTCGAGCACCTCTTGTATGCGCTCCTCTTCGACGAAGAGACGGCGCGCATCGTGCGGCACGCGGGGGGCAACGTCGACGAGCTCAAGAAGAAGCTCGCCGCGTTCCTCGACGACGAGGTCCCCGCGCTCCCCGAGGACGCCGAGGTCACCCCCACGCTCTCGCTCGGCTTTCAGCGCGTGGTCGGCCGCGCCGCCATGCACGTGCAGACGTCCGGCAAAAAAGAGCTGCGCGGCGCCAACGTGCTCGTGTCGGTGTTCGCCGAGCGCGACTGTCACGCGGTCGCGCTCCTCGGGCAGCAGAACGTCACGCGCTTCGACGTCGTGAGCTACATCTCGCACGGCATCTCGAAGACAGGTCAAGACGACGTGAACAAGGCCGAGCCCGGCGGCGCGTCGAGCCCGCAGGAAGGCGAAGGCGCGAACGGCGGCGGCGGCCCAGGCGGCGGCGAGGACGGCGAAGGCCCCGTCAAAGATCCGCTCGCGGCCTACACGATGAACCTCAACCAAGAGGCGACCGAGGGCCGCATCGATCCGCTCGTGGGCCGCGAAAAAGAGGTCGAACGCGCGATCCAGGTGCTCGCGCGGCGCCGCAAGAACAACCCGCTCCTCATCGGCGACGCGGGCGTCGGCAAGACCGCCATCGTCGAGGGCCTCGCGCAGAAGATCGTCAAGGGCGAGGTTCCGAAGCCGCTCTTGGGATCCACCGTGTACGCGCTCGACATGGGCGCGCTCATCGCGGGCACCAAGTTCCGCGGCGACTTCGAGAACCGCATCAAGGCCGTGCTCAAAGCGCTCGAAAAGCAGCCCGGCGCGGTGCTCTTCATCGACGAGCTGCACACCATCATCGGCGCCGGCGCGACGAGCGGCGGCACCATGGACGCGTCGAACCTCCTGAAGCCCGCGCTCGCGTCAGGGCGGCTGCGCTGCATCGGCGCGACCACGTTCCAGGAGTACCGCGGCCACATGGAGCGCGACAGCGCGCTCGCGCGGCGCTTCCAGCGCATCGAGGTGAACGAGCCCACGGTCCCCGAGACCATCGCGATCTTGCGAGGCCTGCAAAAGCGCTACGAAGAGTTCCACAAGGTGAGCTACGCCGAGGACGCGATCGAGGCCGCGGCCAAGCTCGCCGATCGTCACCTCCAAGACCGGCGCCTGCCCGACAAAGCGATCGACGTCGTCGACGAGAGCGGCGCCGCCGCGCACCTCAAGCACGAGGACGGCTACACGGTCACGGTCAGCGACGTCGAGCACGTGGTCGCGCGCATGGCGCAGATCCCGCCGCGGCAGGTGTCGGCCTCGGACAAGGCGCAGCTCAAGGACCTCGGCGCCGCGCTGCGCGGCGTGCTCTTCGGCCAAGACGAGGCCGTCGAGCAGCTCGCGACCGCGATCAAGCTCGCGCGCGCGGGCCTCCGCGCGCCCGAGAAGCCCATCGGATCGTTCCTCTTCAGCGGGCCGACGGGCGTCGGCAAGACCGAGCTCGCGAAGCAGCTCGCCAAGGCGCTCGGCATCTCGTTCCTGCGCATCGACATGAGCGAATACCAAGAGCGCCACACGGTCTCGCGCTTGATCGGCGCGCCGCCCGGCTACATCGGCTTCGATCGCGGCGGCCTCCTCACCGACGCCATCGCGAAGACGCCGCACACGGTGCTCCTCCTCGACGAGATCGAGAAGGCCCACCCGGACATCTTCCAGGTGCTCCTCCAGGTGATGGACCACGGCACGCTCACCGACAACAACGGCAAAAAGAGCGATTTTCGGCACGTGGTGCTCATCATGACGAGCAACGTCGGCGCGCGTGATCTCCAACAATCCAAGGTCGGCTTCGGCGAGCGCGGCATGGTCGGCGAGGACGATCGCGCCTACAAAAACCTCTTCAGCCCGGAGTTTCGCAACCGGCTCGACGCGCGCATCATGTTCAAGCCGCTCGATCGCGCGGTGATGGGCAACATCGTCGACAAGTTCATCCGCGAGCTCGCGGCCATGCTCGCCGATCGGAACGTCACCATCGAGGTCTCGGAGCGCGCGCGCGAGCACCTCTCCGAGAAGGGCTACGACCCGCAGAACGGCGCGCGCCCCCTCGCTCGCGTCATCGAGAACGACGTCAAAAAGGGCCTCGGCGACGAGCTGCTCTTCGGCAAGCTGGAGAAGGGCGGGCACGTCATCGTCGACGTCGTGAACGGCGAGGTGAAGCTCGAGTTTTTGTCCAACAAGGACGAGAGCTCGCCCGCGCCCGCTCGGCCGAGCGACAACAAGCTCCTGAATTGAGCCCAACCGAGCCTCGATCCTAGGCTTTTCAAGCCTTAGGCGCGCGCCGCAAAGCCGGCGTGGAAACCGATCCCGGAGTTGGTGTAGAGCTTCGGAGCTATGAAGACGAAGCTCGCGTCGCTCACCCTCGCCGCCGCGCTCGCGCTCGGGACCACCGGCTGCCTCAAGCAGATCCTCATGAACGGCCAGATCGCCTCCACGCGCAAGGGGTCGGCCGCCGCCGACACCATGAGCGACTTCGAGGTCGCGAGGAGCGCCGCCTTCGCGGGCCTCGCGCAGTTCGAGGGCATGCACTACCTCGCGCCCGAGAACGAGGACGCGCTCTTCCTCCTCACGCGCACGTGGACGAGCGCGGGCTTCGCCTTCATCGAGGACGACATGGAGCAGGCCGAGGACGCCGAGGGCGAGAGCTCCGAGGTCTACAAGTACCACAAGGCCCGCGCGACAGCGGCGTACGAGCGCGCGGTCCACTACGGCATCGAGCTGCTCGAAATGAAGAACCGCGGCTTCGAGGCGGCCAAGAAGAACGACGACACCATGAAGGCGTGGCTCGCGGGCTTCGACGACGCCGAGAACGACGCGCCGAACCTCTTCTGGGCGGGCTACGCGTGGATCGGCCGCGTCAACGTCAACAAAGAGAACCCCGAGATGGTGGCCGAGCTCTACGTGGGCGTCGCCATGGTCGAGCGGTCGCTCGCGCTCGACGGCAAGTACATGTACGGCGGCGCGCACACGGTGCTCGGCGCGTATCACGCGCGCACGCCGATGGCCGAGCTCGACGAGGCCAAGAAGGAATTCGAGACGGCCATCAAGATGACCGACGGCAAGGCCCTGCTCCCCAAGGTGCAGCTCGCGGCGCGCTACTACTGCGCGAAGGGCGAGAAAGAGAACTACGTCAAGACGCTCACCGAGGTCGTCGAGGCGGGCGACATCTTCCCCGAGCAGCGGATGAGCAACACCATCGCGAAGCGCAAGGCCAAGCGCTACTTGAACAAAGACCGCATGATGAAGATGTGCGGTTTCTGATCGTCGCGCGCTCCGCTGCGTCGCTTGACAGCGCGCGGCGTATCCCTCACTAGACCGCCCATGGACCAGTTCTCTGCCCACCTCGACAGGGGCTGGGATCTCGCCCAGCGCGGCGACACCCGCGGCGCTGAGGCGTCTGCGAGGCGCGCGCTCGAGCTCGATCCCAACTCCCCCGAAGCGCACAACCTCCTCGGCTTCGTCGCGGCCATGGAGGGCGACGGCGAGGAGGCGATCGAGAACTACCGCCAAGCGATCGCGCTCGACGACACGTACCTCGAAGCGATGCTCAACGCGGCCGAGGTGTACATCCACCCGCTCGGCGACTTCGATCAAGCCATCGAGATGTGCGATCAGGCGCTCGAGATCGCCGAGGTCGACGAGGAGATCATCGACGCGCTCCTGCTCAAGTTCGACGCGCTGCTCGGCAAGGGCGACGCGGACGAGGCCAAGAGCGTGGTCGCGCGCATGCCGCAAGGCCCGTACGACAACCCCAACCACACCTTCTTGGTGGGCCGCGCGTACTACGAGATCGGCCTCGTCGAGCGCGCGCGCGATCTCGTCGAGGACGCCGTCCGCAAGGACCCGCGCCACCCCGAGGCTTGGTATTACGCGGGCCTCATCCGCGACGAGCTCGGCGACACGCGCGGCGCGACGTCCGCGTTCGTCCACGCGCGCGACATCGAGGCCGAGATGGGCCCGCCCCCGTGGGTCCCCTCGAAGGACGAGCTCGCCAAGATCGCGCACCAAGCCATCGAGGCGCTCAACCCGGTGCTCCGGCGCTACGTGCGCGACGCGGACATCTACGTGAGCGACGTCCCCGGGATCGAGCTCGTCACCGAGGGCGTCGACCCGCGCGCGCTCGTGCTGCTCGACGGCTTCATCTCCGACGAGCGCGAGCAGGCGTCGCGATCGCCCGAGGACGCTCGCCTCTCGTCGCGCATGTTCATCTACGCGCTCAACGTCGCGCGCCTCGCGGGCGGGGCCGAGGGGATGGAGCGCGAGATCATGCTCGCGCTCGAGCGCGAGATCACCGCCACGTTCCTCGAAGCCGAGCAGGCCGAGCGCACCGAAAAAGAGCTGAATTAGAGGCGCTTTCGGCGTCAGTGCCAGACGCCGAGGCCGAGGCTCACGCTCTGGTAACGCGGCGAGAGATCCGCGAACGCCTGCGCTTTGTACGTGACCGGCGGCACGAGGCCGAACCACGTCGTCGTGAAGAGACGGACGTCGGCGCCGAACGTGAAGTGCTGCCGCCCCACGCGCGCGCCGTAGCGGCTCGGCTCGTAATACGTGCCGACGCGCGTGTGCACGCGGCCCGGGATCGGCTCGGCCTGCACGCCGACGCGCGCGGAGAAGTTGGTGGTCGCGCCGCTCACGAGCGGAGGCAGCGGCGAGCCGTCGGTGGAGAGCTCCTGGCTCAAGAAGCGCGAGACGCTCCGACCGTTGTCGACCGGCCCCGTGACGAGCAGCGAGAACGTGAGGAGCAGGTGCTCGCGGGGCCAGTTGGAGGAGCGCGCGCGCCGCTCTTCTTCGATGACCTTGCTCACGCGCCGCTCTTCGTCGATCGCCGCGTGGAGCTCGGCGATCGCGGCCCCGAGCGCGGCGCCCGCGCCGGGCACGGCGAGGCCCGAGGCGAGCTCGCGCCGCAGCTCCTCGACCCGCGCGCGACGGCGTCGCACGAGCGTGCGACGGCGATCGGCTTCTTCGTTGCGCGGATCGGTCCACACCGGGTTGAGCGGCCTCGGCCCCACCTGCACCGCGACGCCCGCCTCGATCTCCCACGGCATCACGACCGTGTCCGGCGCTACGACGCCAAACTCCGCGGCCTTGCCGACGACGAGCTTGCCCTCCACGGGATAACGGAGCGTGAGGCCCAACCGAAACGACTGAAAATCCGGCCTCACCAAGACGCCGATCTCGGGCGCCGCGCCGAACATCCCGACGTCGCCGCGATCGAGGCTGAACGAGACGAGCCTCGCGCCGGCGCCGATCATGAGCTGATCGCCCACGAGCCGGAGCGCGCCGAGCACGTGGTATTTGCCGATGAACACGTTGGTGGTCTTGTCGCTGACCGTGAGCGCGTAGCGCTGCAGCTCGCCGCTCGCGCCGATGCCGACGATGTCGTACTGGATGAGGCCGCCGAACGTCGCGTACCAAAAGTCCGAATAATCGAGGTCGCGCGCGCCCGAGTTGTCGAAGTCGTTGTTGTCTTTGGTGATCTTGATCGGGATGCTGAGCGACGCCGAGCCGTCGATCTCGAACGTCGAGAGGCTGTATTCGGGCCGCACCGCGGGCGCCGCCGCGTTCGACACGATGCCCGCGATGCCCTCGGCGTAGCCCGCGTACGCGCCCGCGATGCCCATGATGTCGCTCGGCGCGAGGAGCGGACCTTGAAACAGATCCAGGTTGAAGCGCTTCGTCTGCGCGAGGGCAGGGGAGGACGCGGTCGCGGTCGCGATCATCGCGACGGAGGCGAGCCAGCCGCCCATCCCAGCTTTTTTCTTCGCCCAAACCATCCTTGTCGTCGTCGCGGCCCGAGGTCGGTGATAGCACTCCCCCGCCCGAGCATGAGCGAGCCCGCGACCAAGAATTCATCGAGCGCCGCACGCACCGGACGCCGCGTCGCGATGGCCTTGTATTACACGATCGTCGTGGGCATCAGCGTCGCCGGCGCGGCGCAGATCTCGCGCGCGGTGCTGTTCGCCAAAGCCCCGAGCCCCCCGTGGGCCACCTGCCGTGAGGGCCTCGCGGCGCTCTACGGCGCGGTCGAGCACGCGCGCGACCGGGCGGCGGGCACCGAGGGTGAGGACGCCGCGCTCCTGCGCTTCCGCAGCGCGGTCGAGCCCGTGTGGCGCCATCGCGACGGGGTCGCCTCGTTGTGCCGGCAATCACCAAAGGATGAAGCTGCCCTCGACGCCATCGAAAGGCTCCGCTATGCGGAGGAGCACGCCGTCCGTCACGAGGCAGGAGAGCTTGCGCCCCTGCGCAGGCGTGTTCGAGACATCTTCGTCTCCGATCCGGGACGCCCCCCTCAACCACCTCCGCGCAACGACGATCGCGGAGGGCCTTCGACCCACCCATGACCGAGACGACCCAGCCCAACCCTCCTGCCACTCCCGCCGCCGAGCCCGTCTCCCACGCGCCGACGTTCGAGGTCCTGCCCCTCTCCAAAGAGCTGCGCGAGACGCTGGCCGAAATTGGCTACGTAAACCCGACGCCCGTGCAGCTCGCTGTTTGGGAGCCCGCGACGCGCGGCAAAGACGCGGTCGTGCAAGCGCGCACCGGCACGGGCAAGACCGCGGCGTTCGGCCTGCCGATCGTCGATCACCTCGTGCGCCGGTCGGTCTCCGCGGTGCAGGTGCTCGCGCTCTGCCCGACGCGTGAGCTCGCGCTCCAAGTCGCGAAAGAGGTCGATCGGCTCGGCGCCAAGAAGGGTATCAAGGTCGTCGCCATCTACGGCGGCGCGTCGATGCCGAGGCAGGTCGAAGAGCTCGCGGGCGGCGCGCAGGTGGTCGTGGGCACGCCGGGCCGTGTGCTCGATCATCTCCGGCGCGGCACGCTCGATCCGCGGCGCGTGCGCATGCTCGTGCTCGACGAGGCCGACGAGATGCTCTCGATGGGCTTCGAGCGCGAGCTCACGGCCATCCTCGAGATGCTGCCCGCCGAGCGCCAGACGTTGCTCTTCTCGGCCACGCTCCCGCCCGACATCGAGCGGCTCGCGCGCGGAAAGCTGAAGAGCCCCGAATACCTGACGCTCTCGGGCGATCACGTCGGCGCGCTCGAAATCGAGCACTTTGTCTACCTGGTGACGAGCGACAAGCTCGGCGCGCTCGTGCGCGTGATCGAGGTCGAAGATCCCGAGAGCGCGGTCGTCTTCTGCAACACCAAAGACGAGACCGAGCGCGTGGCGCAGGCGCTCAAGCGCCAGGGCTACGACGCGGATTGGCTCAACGGCGATCTCCCGCAGTCCGAGCGCGAACAGGTGATGACCGCCACGCGCGAGGGCCGCCTGCGCTTCCTCGTCGCGACGGACGTGGCCGCGCGCGGGATCGACATCTCGCACCTCACGCACGTCATCAATCACGATTTCCCGCAGGACGCCGAGGCGTACGTCCATCGCACGGGCCGCACGGGCCGCGCCGGGCGCACGGGCACCGCGATCTCGCTCATCACGCCGCAGGACGTGGGGGGCCTTTATTACCTCCGGCTCACGTACAAAATCAGGCCGCTCGAGCGGCAGATCCCGACCGAGGGCGAGCTCAAGACGCGGGCCGAGGCCGACCTCGTCAACATGCTCGTCGAGGCGTTCACCAAGGCGCCGCAGCACGCCGACGATCTCGCGCTCGCGCGCCGCCTGCTCACGCACGATCGGTGCGTGGACGTGATCGCCGGCCTCGTGCGCGATCATCTCGGCGCGAGGCCCACCGCGCGCGAAGAGGCAGCTTCGGCGCGCCGCGCGCCGAAGCCGGCGCAAAAGCGTGTCGAGGCTCCCCGCGCGCCCGCCCCCAAACCGCAGGCGAAGGAGCCCGCCGCGCCTGCGCCGGAACCGCAAGCTTCGACGATGGGGGGACCCGAAAAACCCCTCAAGACCGCGGCACCCGAAGCCAAAGCGCTCGCGCCCGAGCCGCCGGCGAAGGAGCCCGTCGCGTCCGCGCCCGAGCCGTCGGCGAAGGAGCCCGTCGCGTCCGCGCCCGAGCCGACGGCGAAGGAGCCCGTGGTCGCGATCGCTGCCCCCGCGCCGCCGGAGCCCCGCTCCCGCGATCACGAGCCTCGCGCGCGCCGCGACGATCGCGCCGTCCGGCGGAGCCGATCGACGCACGACGCGGGCAGAGATCAGCCCGCGCGCGCGCCGGAGGAGCGAGGCGCCAACGGGGGCCATGGTCCTGCCCAAACCAACAACGGCGCGCCGCAGGAGCGGCCGAGGCACCAGCGTCACGCGGACTTCGCGACGTGGCAGCCCCCGGAGGAAGAGGGCGACGACGAGCCGATCTTGGGGCCCCCGCGCTCCGCTTCGCGCGCGCCCGTGATCGCGCAGGAGCCTTCGCCGCAAGGCCCGCCGCCTCACGCTTCGCCCGCGCACTCCCAACCCGCGCCGCAGGGCGACGACGAGATGGCCGAGATCTTCGTCAACGTGGGCCGGAGAGAGGGCGCGCGCGCGTCGGATTTCGTCCGCGCGCTGAGCGATCGCGACGGCATCGAGAAGAGCCAAATCGGCCGTATCCGCGTGCGCGAGCGCAACACGTTCGTGAGCGTCCACAAGAGCGTCGGGCAGAAGGCCGTCGCGCTCCTCACCGGCGCCATGATCGCCGGCAAGAGCGCGAGCGCCGAGCCCGCGCGCGAGCGAAGCGACGAGGCGCCCGCGGCGGACAAACGGCCCTCCGAAGGGCAAGCCGCCGCGCCTTCGATCGACGCCGTCGCGGCGCCGTCCCCCGACGGCGAAGCGCCCGCGGCGCCCCCGCCGTCGGGCCCACGCGGCGAAGCCGGCGCTTGAGCGAGCGTTCTCCTTTGCAGGGATCGCCCGCACGCTCTATCAAAGAGCGATGACCGCGCCGTCACCTTTGGACGTCGAGCTGCTCCGCCGCGAGGTGGATCGGCTGCTCGTGCAGGGCGACGACGTCGAGGTGATCCTGCCGAGGCTCGCCAAGCTCGCGCGGGACGCGGAGCCGCGCAGCGACGCGTGGATCTTCGCGCACCGCACGCTCGCGACGCTCGGCGCGCCGCGTGATCCGTGGCGCGCGTCGATCCTCGCGCGGAGGGTCATCGCCGTGCGGCCCGACGACCACGAGGCGTGGGCCGCGCTCGGGCTCGCGAGCTCGCTGCTCGGTCACTACAAACACGCGGCGAGCGCGTACGAGCGCGCGATCGATCTCGCGCCGCACAACCCGCGCTACGCGCACAACCTCGGGCACTTGTACGACGCCGCGCTCGACAGGCCGAGGGACGCGCTGCCGCTGCTCGCGTTCGCTTCGGCGGCCGAGCCCGATCAGCCCGACGTCGTCGCGAGCTACGCGCACGCGCTCGCGCGCGCGGGCAAGCTGACCGAGGCGCGTCGCGCGCTCACCAAGGCCGCGCGCCGCGGCGGCGGCAAGGATCACGCGCAGCTTTCACGTTGGATCGAAGCGGGCGCGCCCGATGTGTGGCCGCTCGACGAGGGCGCCTCCGGTTGAAATCGTGAGATTTCTCCTTGTCATCGGTGCCGCTTCAGCGCATCGAAAGGCGCATGCGTGTTCTGCTCTCGGGGGTCCTCACGGCGTCGTTCGCTCTCTCGATCATCACGACCACCGGCATCGCCGCTGCGCAGAAGCGCGGTAAGCTCCCTCCTCCGCAGGCCCCCGGCGCGCCGCCCGCTGGTCCCGCTGCTCCGCCGAGCACACCGAAGGACGAGCTCCCGCCGCCGATCATGGTCAACGACGCGGCGCTCGCCCCGGTCCCCGCGCCGCAGAAGAACCTGAGCGGCTGGAAAGAGGCCGTCACGATGATCAACGCGCGCGGCGCCGTGAGCCTCGCGCTCGCCAAGCAGGACGTCGAGCGCGCCGAGGGCACGTGGCGCCAAGCGCTCGCGCTCGCGCTGCCCACGATCACCGCGACGGGCTCGTTCAACTCCAACCTGCTCGAAGCGCCGTTCTTGATCCCCGGCGTCGATCCCGATCGCGCCAAGCGCGTCGTCTTGAACGGGACGCTGACCGCGTCGCAGCCCATCTTCGCGCCGCGCGCGTGGTACGGCATCCGCACCGCCGAGCTCCAGGTCAAAGCGGCCAAGCTCACGGTCGAAGATCAGCGCCGCACGATCCTCGCGAGCGTCGCGGGGACGATCGTCGCGGTGTACACGGCGGAGCGCACCGCCGAGATCAACCGCGCAGGCCTGCGCAACGCGCTCGAACGGCTCGACCTCACGCAGCGGCAGCTCAAGCTCGGCGCGGGGACGCGCTTCGACGTGCTCCGCGCGGAGCAGGACGTCGCCGCCGCGCGCGGCGCGATCGTGAGCGGCGATGAGTCGCTCCGCAAATCGCGCGAGGCCTTGGGGCTCGCGCTCGGCGCGAACGAGGCGTACGGCGTGCCGCCTTCGATCACGCTCAATGATCTGGAGCAGAGCCTCAAGGCCGCGTGCCCGGCGGGCCCCATCGAGAAGCGCCCCGACGTGCTCGCCGCGAAGACCAACCTCGAGGTCACGAAGCGCGGCGTCGTCGACACGTACCTCGCGTTCTCGCCCACCGCGCAGCTCTCGACCACGCTCAACGTCTCGAACCAGCTCATCACGCAAGACAAGAAGTACGCGTGGACCATCCAGGGCACGCTCACGATCCCGCTCTGGGAGGGCGGCGCGCGCTACGGCGCGACGCGCATCGCCAAGGCGCAGGAGGAGCAGGCCAAGATCCAGCTCGAATCGATCATGCGCAACGCGTCGCTCGACGCGAAGCAGGCGCTCCGCGGCGTGACCGTGGCCGATCAGTCGAAGGTCGTCGCCGAGCAGGCGCGCGATCTCGCCAAGGAGGCCTCCGAGCTCGCCAAGAAGGCGTACAGCCACGGCACGGGCACGAGCTTCGATCTCGTCGACACCGCGCGCAAGCAGCGCGAGGCCGAGCTGACGCTCGTGGTGCGCGAGTTCGAGCTCGTGCGGTCGCGCATCGCCGCGCTGCTCGCCACGTCGACCTGCACCTATTAGCGCTTGATCCGCTTGTTGTGCCCGGCCGCGAGCGCGGCGTAGTCGATCGCGGGCGCGGTCGCGCTCGGCTTGGGCGCGAGCTCCGGCGCCATGCGAACGAGCTCGCGCACGAGCGCGCCGAGCTCGCCCGCGGCCGCCGGCGGTGCGGGGGTGGAGGGACCGCGTGCGGGACCCGAGCCCCCGCTGTGGACCGATCTGCCTCGAACGAGGTCGCTGTACGCGGCGTCGATCGCGGGGATGCCCGCGCCCGAGACGTGCCCTCGCCGCGCGAGATCGAGGTAGCTCCGCGCGAGCGCGCCGCCGTCGAAGTTGTGCGAGAACGCGAGGTCTTCGGCCACCTTGAGCACCGCGCGCGGCGGGATGCGGCCGTCCTCGTGCAGCACGAACGCGGCCTGCAGGTAGTTGTAGAACGGCACCACGCGGTCGCCGTAGAGGCGAAAATCCGCGGGGGAGCTCTGCCTGTCGAGGTGGATCAGGATGCGCTCGACCACCGCGCCCTTCTCGACGTAGCTCAAGAAGCGGAGGGCGTCCGTGATGGTGTCCTCGTACGCGCCGCCCCTGCGCATCACGTCGGCGAGCGTCACGCCGTCGACCGCGCCCGTGCACGCGTCCGCGTAGAGCGAATAGACGAACGCGTCGGCCTCGGCGTCGTCGCCGAGCAGCACCTCGCGCACGAGCGAGCCGGTCACGTCGCGCGGGCTCGCGAGCTCGGCGCGGCGTCGGAGCAGCGCGGGGAGCTTGTAGCCGAGCTGGCCGCGCAGCGCGCGGAAGCGCAGGCGCAGCATGTTCTCGAGGTTGGGCTTGAGCGTCAGCGACGCCCAGCGCGCGCCGTCGAGCCGGAGCTTTTGTTCGAGGCGCGATCGGAGCTGCTCGGGGCTGCCGGAGAGGATGTGGATCTCGACGCCCGCGCGCCCGAGCTCACGCAGGAGCGCCGCCGCGCCGGGCACGGTGCGCTTCTGATCGGGCCGCTCGATCGCGGTGCGGAACAGATCGCGGAGCGTGTCGAAGTCCGTGCGCAGATAGGTTTTGTCGAGGTCCCACCGCGCGATGTAGCTCGCGCCGCCGGCGACGCGTGACGGCGGCGGCGCCATGCTCGGGCGGAGGGGCGGGGCGTCGTTCATCGCGTGCTCGCTTGCTTGCTCGCTAGACCCACGCGTTGTTGAGGATCTCGCCGACCCCGCCCGCGCCCGGCACGATGTACTGCGTGGCGTTGAGGCCGCGCTCCTCGTCCCAGCGCGCGCCCGGCTCTGCGCGCAGCGCGGCTTGCTGCGAGAGCCCGCGATCGACGCGGATCGCGTAGATGATGAGGTCCGGGTGCGCCGCGAGCACGTTGCGGATGTATTCGGGCGTGACCACGAGGTGGAGCGCGATGCACTTGGCGGGCGAGCCTTCGAGCGCGGTTTTGTAGTACTTGATCGCGCTCACCATCGACGAGCCCGTCGCGCCCATCGGATCGGGGAAGAGCACCCACCGATCGCCCACGTCGCGGCCGATCTTCGCGTCGTGCCACGTCGCGCCGACGACCTCGCCGTGCTCGTTGGTCTGCCGGCTCATGAAGAGGTGATCTTGGCGCACGAGCGCGGGATCGAGCACCTCGTTCATCAGCTCGAACACGACCTGCGAGGGCATCGTGCCCGCGCGCGCGATGCCGACGGTGACGGCCTTGGTGGTGCGCGCGAGCGCGAGCCCGCGGTAGACGGCCTCGGGGTGGAGCGAGACCATGCGCGTGGGCACGTCGACGCGCGCGCGCGGGAGCTCGGCCGAGAGGACCGTGCGCGCGAGCATCTCGTACAAGGTGCGGACGAGCCTGCCCACGTCAGGCTGCCCGGTCTCGGGCGAGCAGACCCGGGCGAGGAGCGTCCACGCGAGGGGGTCGTCCAAAAGGTGGACCTGCGGGCCGTAGTGGTGCGCAATCTCCGGGGCCCTGAACCTGCTCTCAGCGTACGCGACGTCGACCATCGTTTTCTGTTACACTACCACCCCCCCTACGGGGTATGCCTTCTCTCGACAAACGGAATGAGCGGCTCGCCGCAGCGCTCGTTGTGATCCCCGGCGTCCTACGCTTACGCGCTCGGGGCTTGCGATCTCTCCAGAAGGGAAACGTTTCGTGGACAGCGACCTCGCCGAGTCGGTGGCGGCCTTAAAAGAAATCTTCTCGCGACGAGGCATCCCGGCAACCTTCAACAAGGCCGATCCGGCCGTGGTCGAGGAGCTTCGAAAGACGCTCCGTGTACCCGCCCGGTACCGCGCCTTCTTGCAGGCGGCCGATCCCGTCGACGTCGAGACCGTGACGCCGGTCGAGCGCGTGCGGCTCATCCCTTCCCACAAGATCATCGCGGAGCAGACCTCGGGCGTCGACGGCGCGGCCAAGAACGGGTGGCGCAAGAGCTGGATTTTGATCGGCAGGAGCGCGCTCTTGGGCGACCCGTACTTCCTCGACATCTCCAAGCTCGACGCCGAAGGCGACTGCCCGGTGTACACGTCGATGCTCGGCACCGACACGCTCAAGCCCGAGCTCTGCGCGTCGAGCTTCCAGCAGTTTCTCCGCATCTTGGCGACGTCGATGGAGGTCGCGTCGGGCTTCGGCGAGGCTGCGCTCGACGACGACGACGAGGCCATCTTCCGCGAGGCGCTCGCGCCTAAAATCAAGACCATCGACGCTGCGGCGCTCCGCGCGGGGCACTGGACGTAGGGGCCACTCTCTTCACGCTCTTGACCTCACCATCATGACGACCTGCACGAAGTGTCGAGCCGAGGTCGCTGCCGACGCCGCCTTCTGCGGGAGCTGTGGTGCGCCCGTCGTCGCCGAGGCGCCCGCCGCGGGCGCGGCGCCTGCCAAGGGCACGATGATGGCGCCGCTCGAGGTCGTGGACGTCGACCTCTCGCCCCTCGAATCCGCGCGTCGCAACCCGACGCCGATCCACGAGAGCGTGCTCGATGCGCCGCACGACACCGAGTCGAGCGCGCCTCCGGTCGAAGCCTCGCCGAGCGCAGAACAGTCGGCCGAAGCGCCCATCTTGCTCGTGCCGGCCGCGCCTGCGGGCGCCGTGCCCGCGCCGCGCACCGTGCCCGCGGCGCCGATCTCGGCCGCGATGAAGCCTGTAGCGGCCGCCGCGCCTCCCGCGCCGGCTGCGCAGGAGGCGCCCAAGGTCCCTGTAAAGCAGCACTTGGCCGCGGGGACGATCGTCGATCAGAAGTACAGCGTCGTGCGTGTGCTCGGCGAGGGCGGGATGGGCGTCGTCTACCTCGCGCGGGACGTGCACACCGGGCTCGACGTGGTCATCAAGGCGATCCGCACCGAGCTCTCGCACCGCGCCGACGTCCGCCAACGCACGCTCTCCGAGGGGCGCGCGCTCGCGCGCATCGATCACCCGAACGTGGTGCGGCTCAACGCGGTGGTGGTCGAGGACAATAACCTCTTCCTTGTGATGCAATACATCGAGGGAGAGAGCCTCGATCGCACGATCTTCCGGCACACCAAGAAGAACGAGAAGATCCCGCTCGGCGCCGCGCTCGCCATCTTCCGGCAGGTCGTCGCGGGCATCGGCGCGGCGCACGCCGAGGGCGTGATCCATCGCGATCTGAAGCCCGCCAACGTGCTCATCCGCACGAAGGACAAGGTCGCGAAGGTCACCGACTTCGGCATCGCCAAGGTGCAGAACGACACGAGCCGCGTGCAGACGCGCGGGATCATCGGCTCGCTCTGGTACATGTCGCCCGAGCAGGTCACGGGTCGGCGCGACCTCGATCAGCGCGTCGACATCTATGCGCTCGGCATCTTGCTCTATCAAATCCTCGTGGGGCGCGTGCCGTTCGACGCGAAGAGCGACTACGAGATCATGAAGCTCCACGCGGAGGCGCCCATGCCCAAGGTCGCGGCGGAGCGGCCCGACGCGCCCGCGGCGATCGACGAGCTCATCCAAAAGGCGTGCGCCAAGAACCGCGATCAGCGCTACCAGACGTGTGACGATCTCGCGCAGGCGGTCGACAAGGTCATCGCGAAGTTCGTGGACGATGCCGAGGCGCCGCCGCGCTCGCTCGCGCCGACGTTGCCGTCACCCGAAGAGCTCGCCGAGAAGAAGCGGGCCGACGAGGAGTCGCGCCGCGCAGCGACCAAGACCGGCGAAGAGGACACGCCGAAGAAGCGCAGCGTGTGGCCGTGGATCGTGGTCGTGCTGCTCCTCGCGGGCGGGACCGTGGCCGCGCTCGCGTGGCTCAAGATCATCCGGCTGCCGTTCTTGCCGATCTGATCATTCCTTCCAGAAGAACTTCCACGGGTTGTGCTTGAGGTCGCGCACCATCTCTTGGAGGTCGTCGTAGAGCTGCTCGTCCATCATGACGGCGCCGACGGTGCCCTTGCCGCGCTTCACGTGCTTCAAGATGGCCTCGACGTCGTTGGTCATGACCTTGGCCTTGCCCGTCACCTCGACGACGTCGTCGAGCGCCTTCTTGATCTTGGCCTGCTCCTTGGGGTCGCCGAAGGTCTGCGCGATGCGCTTCGTGTTGGCCATGGTGTCGCGCGTGTCGGCGAGGATGGGAGGCAAGTCGCGCGAGGCGTCGCTCGAGACCTTGTCCACGTTCGCCAAGATGCGATCGATCTGCGGGTTCTCGACGTACTTGCCCTTGGCCGACTTGACGAGATCGTCGGTGTCGACCGTGATCTTCTCGACGTTCTCGGCGACGCGATCGAGGCGCCCGCCGTTCTTGTCGAAGAACTCGCCCGAGCCCTTGAGCGTCTTGCGCAGGCCGTCGAACGTCTCGCTGATCTCGGAGCGGTTCTGCCGCACGGTCGAGATCGCGGTGTGCAAGAGCTCGTAGCTCTCGGCGAGCAGCATGTCGAGGCGCGGCGGATCGAGCGCGCGCACGACCGAGCCCTCGGCGAGCACCGGCCTGTCGCTCGACCCGGGCTCGATCGCGAGGAACTGCTCGCCGAGCACGCCCTGCGTGGTCACGTAGAAGACGGCGTTGTCGCGGATGGAGTCTTGGTAGCGCTTCTCGATGTCGACCTTGAGCTTGACGAGCGGCTCGCGCTTGCCGGGCGTGGCCTTGCTCCCGCCTTGGAACGTGATGGCCGAGATCTTCCCCACCTTGATGCCCGCGATCTTGCACGGCGCGCCGTTCTGCAGGCCGCCCGGGTTGTCGAACGTGACGAAGATCGGGTAGGTGGCTTGGAAGTTGATGCCGCCCATGATGAGGATGAACGCGGCGAGGAGGCCGACCGCCGTTAAGATGAGGACGCCGACCTTGACCTCGATGGAGCGCTGGCTCGCCATGGGCGCATTGTGATCGCTTTCAAGAACATTCGGAAGTCCTTCGGCGACAAGGAAGTGCTGAAGGGCGTCTCGTTCGACATCCAAGACGGCGAGGTCTTCTTCATCATCGGCGGCTCGGGCGTGGGCAAGAGCGTGCTCATCAAGCACCTCGTGGGCCTGCTCTACCCGGACGCAGGGGAGATTTGGCTCGACGGCGAGGAGATCAGCCGCTTCGACGAAGAGCAGATGTACCCCGTGCGGATGAAGTGCGCGATGGTCTTCCAGCACTCGACGCTCTTCGACTCGATGACGTGCGCCGAGAACGTGGCGCTCCCGCTCCGCAAGCACAAGGCGATGAAGATGAAGGATGCGCTCTCGGAGGCGAGCCGCCGCCTCGACCAAGTGCACATGCGCGACTTCGCCGACCGCTACCCCTCG
>CAYTJL010000190.1:0-19165 GCA_964437785.1 uncultured Polyangiaceae bacterium | reverse complement strand
CCGCGCGATCGATGATGCGCTGCGCGGCCTCGGTCGCGAACATCTTCGCCATCGCCGCCTCGACCGGCACGCGATCGCTCCCGGCGTCCTTCATCTGCGCGGCGCGCGCGACGAGCAGGCGCGCGGCGTCGAGGTCGGTCGCCATCTCGGCGAGGTAGGCGCGCACGATCTGCTGCTCGGCGAGGGGAACGCCGAACTGTACGCGATTCTGTACATGATGGATCGCGAGGTCCATCGCGCGCGCGGCCATGCCGTTCGCCGCGGCGCCGACCGAGATGCGGAACGTGTCGAGCGTGGCGAGCGCGACGCGGAGGCCCGCGCCCACCTCGCCGAGCCGCTGCGCGTCGCTCACGCGGCAGCGATCGAAGCGCAGCCTGCCGATCGGGTGCGGGATGCTCATCGCGATGGGCGTCGCCGTGAGCCCCGGCGTGCCGCGATCGACGAGGAACGCGGTGATGCCCTTCTTGCCGCGCGACGGATCGGCGTTCGCGAACACCACGTGCTGATGGGCGATGGGCACGTTCGAGATGAGCGTCTTCTCGCCGTCGAGGATCCACCCGTCGCCGTCGCGCACGGCCGTGGTGCGGATCGATCCGACGTCGCTCCCGGCCTCGGGCTCGGTGAGCCCGAACGCCGCGATTTTACGGCCCGCGACGAGATCCGGCAGGCGCTCGCGCCGCTGCTCCTCGCTCCCCGCGATCACGATCGGGTACGTGCCGAGCCCCTGCACCGCGAAGATCGCGTCCGCGAGCGGAGAGACCTGGCCGAGCGCCTCGCGCACGAGCACGAGCGCGCGCGCGTCGATCCGATTGGACGCGCCGGGCACGAGATGGCGGTAGAGCCCGATCTCGCCGAGGGTCGAGGCGACGCGCGCGCCGTCGTGATCGCGCGGCTCGACGAGCAGCGGCGCGAGCAGCCCGCCCCCGAGCGACGCGGCGAGGGCCTCGTGCGAGGCGTCGAAGAGCGCGGGCACGACGCGCGTGCTGAAGGCGATCACGCGCGCTTCCCTTCGTCGCCCACGAGCGGAGGATCGCCGCAGATCTCCGCGCCCTCGTAGCGCGGCGGGCGCTTCTCTTTGTTGGCGTCGTACGCCGCGCGGAAATCCGGGTGCGCCATGCAGATGGCCTGGGCCTGCGCCTCGGCCTCGATCGCCGCGGCGAGCGACATCTCATGCTCGCTCTCCAACATCTGCTTGGTCATCGTGTGCGCGAAGGCGGGGCCGCGCGCGAGCCTGTCGGCCCAGCGCATCGCGAGCGGCATGAGCTCGCCCGCGGGCACCACGCGGTTCGCGAGCCCGATCCGCTCGGCCTCGTTCGCGTCGATGAGGTCGCCGAAGAAGAGCAGCTCGGCCGCGCGCCCGCGGCCCACGATGCGCGGCAAGAGGAACGACGCGCCCATGTCCGCGCCCGAGAGGCCGACCTTGGGGAAGATGAAGCCGATGCGCGCGCTGGAGGAGAAGAGGCGCAGATCGCACGCCGACGCGATGACCGCGCCCGCGCCCACCGCGACGCCGTTCACCGCCGCGATCACCGGCCTCCGCAGCTCGCAGATGGACTGGATGAGCGCGCCCGTCACGCGCGTGAATTCGAGCAGGCCGCGCGCGTCCTTGGCGAACAGCTCGGCGATGATGCCCTCGACGTCGCCGCCGGAGCAGAACCCGCGGCCCGCGCCCGTGATCACGACGGCGCGCGCTTCGGCCTTTTTTTCGAGCGATCGGAAGGTGGTCGCGAGCTCGCCGTACACCTCGAAGGTGAGCGCGTTGAGCCGATCGGGCCGGTTCAGCGTGATGAGGGCGACGCCCTTGTCGACGGTGAGATCGAACGAACGTGGGGAGAGGGTCATCGGTGGCTCCGTGTCGTTTAGCGCTGCCGCGCGCGCGCAGGCCGAGGCGCGCTCTGCCGCGCCGCGCGCCGCTTGGGGGCGCTCTCTTCGCTGTGCAAGGCGGCGCGAAGCTTGTCGAGCAGGCGGATCAGCGACGCGACCTCGGCCTGCCCGAGCGACGAGAACAGCTTGGCGACGCGGCTCGCGTGGCGCCGCTCGGCGTCGCGGAACGCGCGGAGCCCGCGCGGCGTGAGGTGCACGCGCCACGCGCGGCGATCCGCAGGATCGGCGCGACGCTCGACGAGCCCGTCGCGCGCCGCGCGATCGACGAGGCCCGTGAGGTTGCCCGCGGTGACGAGCATGCTGCGCGAGAGCGACGCGAGCGTTTGCCCGTCGGTCCGCACCAAGTTCGACAAGAGATCGAAGCGAGGCAGCGTCATCTCACGCTCGAGATCGTCGCGGATCGCGGAGAGGCCGCGCTTCTGCACCGCGAGGATGCGCACCCACGCGCGGACCGCGGACTCGGCGGCCTCGTCGGGCGGCGCGTCGGGCGGCGTCGTCACGGGCCTTCGCGCGGGCGCGCCGCGCCTCACGCGCCCTCCTGCGCGTTCGAGCGACCCGCGTCGATCGCGCAGGTGGTCTCGATCTCGACGAGCGCGCGCTCCTCGACGAGCCCCGCCACGCCCACGAGCGCCATCACCGGGAAATGCCGGCCAAAACGCGCGCGCCACGCCTCGCCGATGGAGCGGAGCGAGCGCCGGTAGGCCGGGAGATCCGTCACGTACACCGTCATCTTCGCGACGCTCTCGGGCCCGAGGCCCGCCGCGCGCACCACCGCGAGCACGTTGTCGAGCGTCTGCGCGAACTGCGCGGCGAGGTCGTCGCTCTCGAATTCGTGCCGCTCGTTCCACCCCACCTGACCTGCGATGAACAGCGTGGGCCCGTGGACGACGACGCCGTTCACATAGCCCTTGGGCTTCTGCCACCCGGGCACGTCGATGATTTGGATCTTCGCTTCGCTCGTCACGTCATCACCTGCCCGCCGTCGATCACGATCGCCTGCCCGTGGATGCTCCGCGCCTCGTCCGCGCAGAGCGTCGCGACCACGTGCGCCACCTCGATGGGCTCGACCATCCTGCGCTGCGGCGTCATCGCGACGAGCGAGCCGCGCGCCTCGTCCTCGGTGCGGCCCGTCTTCTTGGCGATGCGCGCCGCGGCCTCGTCCGTGAGGCGCGTGCGCACCCAGCCCGGGCACACAGCGTTGATGGTGACGCCGGTCTTCGCGATCTCGACCGCGATCGCGCGCGTCATCCCGACGATCGCGTGTTTGGACGCGCAATACGCGACGGTATAGGCGTAGCCCGTGAGCCCCGCGTTGGAGGCGATGTTGACGACGCGGCCCGCGCCGCGCTCGATCATCTTCGGGATCAGCGCGCGGCAGAGCAGGAACGGGCCCGTCGCGTTGACGGCCATCATCGCGTCCCACAGCGCGTCGCTCGTGCCCGCGAGCGGCGCGCTCTCGGCGGCGCCCGCGTTGTTCACGAGGACGTCGACGTGACCGACCTCGCGGAGCGACGCGAGGAGCCCCTCGATCGACGCGCGATCGGCCATGTCCGCGCGGATCGCGACGCCGCCCGTCGCGGTCGCGACCTCGTCGATCTCGGCTTGGGTGCGGCCGGTGACCACGACGCGCGCGCCATCACCGGCGAGGCGCTCCGCGACGGCGCGGCCGATCCCGCGGCCGCCGCCTGTGACGAGCGCGATCTTGCCCGCGAGCGACATACGTGACTCATAAATGATTGAGACCTAAAGCACAACGGCGTCGCCGAAAGCCCCACGCGGGCGAAGTTGTGAGAGCGCGCTTCCCGTGGGGCTCGCTTCCTGTTCCAATCCTCGTGATGTCCCGCCTTCCCCGCGCCGCAGTCCCCGCCCTCGCCCTCTCTGCCCTCGCCCTCGCCGGCTGCGGCGAATCCGCCGACGCGACATCGATCTACGTCGTGCCCTCGTCGCTCAGCGAGCTGTCGGGCGACAAGTTCTTCGATCACCCGTGGCCGAGCGATCTGCGGATGGAGAACGGCTTCATCCGCGTGACGGGGTACCCGAACCCGCGCGCGAACGCGGTCATCAACGAATACATCGAGTCCACCGAGGGGCTCTTCGACGGCTTCTCGCCCGCGGCAGCGGGGTACGTGCGCTTCACCGGGCCGATCGATCCGGCGAGCTTGCCCGCGGATCCGGTCGCGGCCATGCAGGACGGCGCGAGCGTGGTGCTGCTCGACATCGATCCCGTGTCGCCCGAGCGCGGCCAAAAGAAGCTCGTCACGCTCCAGTGGCGCGAGCAGAGCGGCGTCTATTACCAGCCCAACACGCTCGCGTTCATGCCCTCCATCGGCTACCCGCTGCGGCCCAAGACGCGCTACGCGTTCGTCGTCACGAACGCGGTCAAATCCAAGGGCGGCTCGCCGATCGGACCCTCGGACGATCTGCGCAAGGTGCTCGGGCTCGACCAGGCCGAGGGCGCCACGAGGACCGCGCACGACGCGCTCGCGACCGCCGTCGCCGAGATCGAGAACAAAGGCATCCCGGCCGACACCATCGCGCACCTCGCGGTCTTCACCACCAACGATCCGACGGGCGAGCTCTACGCGGTGGCCGACGACGTCCACGCGAACGTCGAGGTCCCGGACGTGGGCCAGTGGAAGCTCGAGGCGACCAACTCGCTGCTCGATCAATACACCGGGCTCTACGGCCCTTCGCCCAACTACCAGGCGGGGCAGATCCCGTTCGAGGCGTACGGCGACGGCGGCGCGTTCAACTTCCAGGGCGGCCACCCCGCGGTCGTGGATCAGTTTTATCTGCGCTACTCGATGGTCGTCCCGAACCGCACCAAGTGCCCGATGCCCGCGGCGGGCTACCCGATGGTGCTCTACGCGCACGGCACGGGCGGCGACTTCGAGAGCTACCTCAACGACGGCACGGCGTACGAGGCGGTCAAGCGCTGCTTCGCGATGATGGGCGTCGATCAGATCTTCCACGGCACGCGCCCGGGCGCGCCGCCCGACGGCGACGAGGGCAAGATCCAGCTCCTTTTCTTCAACTTCCAGAACCCGATCGCCGCGCGCACCAACGGCCGGCAGAGCGCGATCGACGAGGTCCAGCGGGCGCGGCTCTTCACCGAGCGCATGATCACGGTGCCGTCGACGGTGACGCCGGATCAGGTCGAGGTGCGCTTCGATCCTTCGAAGGTGATGTTCTTCGGCCACTCGCAGGGCGGGCTCAACGGGCCGCTCTACCTCGCGGCGGACGACTCCGCGCGCGGCGGCGTGCTCTCGGGATCGGGCGCGCTGCTCATCATCGCGCTGCTCGAAAAGACGGAGCCCCAACCGAGCGTCGCGGGCCTCGTAAAGACCATCTTCTTGCAGCTCAAGCCCGAAGAGGAGGAGGAGCTCGACGAGCTTCACCCCACGCTGTCGCTCGCGCAGACCATCGTGGACGCGGTCGATCCCATCCACTACGCGCGGAACATCATCCGCGAGCCGCGCATGGGCTTCGCGTCGAAGAGCATCTACATGACCGAGGGCATCAACCCCGACGGCGTCGGCGACAGCTACGCGCCGCCGCACGGCATCGAGGCCCACGGGGTCGCGCTCGGCCTGCCGCTCATGGAGCCGTTCCAGCGCGCGATCGTGGAGGCCGCGTGGGGAGGCTTGGGCACGGTCGTCATCCCGGCCGAGGGGCTCACGGGCAACCTCGCGAACGGCAACGCGTCCGGCGTGCTCGCGCAGTGGGCCGTGCCGCCCGACTCGGACGGGCACTTCGTGGTCTTCGACGTGAAGGCGGCGAAGTTCCAGGCCGCCAACTTCCTCCGCAACCTCGCGGACGATCCCAAAGGTCGCGTCCCCCCGCCGTGATGATCGAAGACCCCGACGTCGCCGCGCATCTCGATCGCGCCCGCGCGGTGAAGGCCCGCGCGACGCGCGCCGATCCGCCGCACCCCGGGCCGAGGCCCGCGGGCGAGCCCGCCGCGCTGTCGGCGATCTACGCGATCGCGAACGGGCTCGAATTCTCGGATGGAACGCGCATCCTCGGCCGCGACGCGATCGCCCGCGCGACGGCGTGGCTCGTCGAGGAGCGATCGCTCTCGTGGGACAGCGCGCTCGCGGTGATCGGCGAGCGCGACGATCTCGTGCTCGTGCTCGATCCGCGCGCGTCCGGGGGCGTGCTGGAGAGCGCGACCGACGGCCTGTCGGTGCTGCGCCGCGCGGCGCGATCGCCGCTCGGGTACCTCGAAGCGCGCCTCGGCGTCGAGGGCGGTGAGCCGCCTGCGCCCGAGCGCGCGGCGAAGATCGCGATCGAACGAGGCGACGCCGAGGCGCTCGCGGCGGCGATCGAGGAGGGCTTTTATCCGGGCTCGGATCGCGATCTCGCGCACGCGTCGCTCGCGCTCGGAGGCCTCTACGCGGCGCGCGGCGACGAGGCGCGCGCGATGGAGGCGTTCGAGCGATCGGTCGAGGCGAGGCTCCGCGCGGTGCCGCGCGGCGCGAGCGAAGAGCGGGGCGCGGCGTGGCGCGCGGCGGCGATGGTCGCGGACAAGGCCGGAAACAAGCCGATCGCGGGTGCGTGCCTCACGCGGAGCTACCACGGATGAGCGAACGTCACGTTCGGGGGGACCTCCCCCCAAACCCCCCAGGCAAACCTCAGCGCATCTCCACGGCGCGCGTCGGCCTCGGGGTCGCGTGGCTCGTCGGCACCGCGGCGGGCATCGCGTTGATCGATCGCGTGATGGGGCAAGCGCCGCTCGCGACCGTGATCGCGTCGGCGGTGATCGTCGATCTCGCGGCCTCGCGCGCCGGCGTGAAGTGGGCCGAAGCAGGCAAGATCGAGGCGAAGGACGCCGCGCGGCGCGCGGGGCTCGGCGCGGCCTTCGCCGCAGGGATCGTCGTCGTGACGGCGCTGATCGCGCTCGCGCTCGGGTGGCTCCACGTCGAGGGCGCGACGCCAAACACTGCGTTCTTCATCGCGCTCGTGCGCGCGATCGCGACCGCCGTGCGCGACGAGCTTTTGTATCGAGGTATCCCGCTCGCGACGGCGAGCGCGGCGGGTGTGCGCCCCGTCGCCGCGCGCGTGTACGCGGCGTGCGCGGGGGCCGCATCGATCGCCCTCCACCCGGCCGCGTCCGCCGCGTCGATCGCCCTCGCGTTCGGGCTCGGCCTCGTCACGGCGACGCTGTGGCAACGCGAGAGGGGCGCGTTCAGCGCGGTCGGTTTGGCGGCCGGATTTGGCCTTCTCTCGGGGTCCGCGTTGAACGGCGGTCTCTTCGACGGCGACTGGCACAAGGGCCGCTTGTCCTTGGGACCAAGCGCGTTCGGCGCGCCCGCGTGGCTCGCCGCGGCGTGCGCGATCGGCCTCGCCGTCGCGATCACCAAGATCGTCCCGGAGGCGCCCCGCCGGGGAGTTGCGGACGAGCGCGAAAGATGAGACCTTGACGAAGTAACCCTCTTTTCTTCTCCCCGATGGGGGGGAGACCGCGCATGACCGAGCCCGAATCACCTGTCCGAGAGGGAGATATCCTTGCCGGCAAATACCGGGTCGAGAAGGTGCTCGGCGTCGGCGGGATGGGTGTCGTCGTCGCGGCCACGCACACCGAGCTCGATCAGCGCGTCGCGCTGAAGTTCCTGTTGCCCGACGCGGCCAAGAACAAAGAGGTGGTCGAGCGCTTCTCGCGCGAGGCGCGCGCCGCAGCCAAAATCAAGAGTGAGCACGTGGTGCGTGTGTCCGACGTCGGCACGTTGGACACGGGCACTCCGTACATCGTGATGGAGTTTTTGGAGGGGATCGACCTCGCCGACTACGTCGAGCAGCGCGGCGCGCTCCCTCCGAACGTGGCCGCCGACTACATCCTGCAAGCGTGTGAGGCGCTCGCCGAGGCGCACGCGGCGCAGATCGTCCACCGCGATCTCAAGCCCGCGAACCTCTTCCTCGCCAAGCAGGCCGACGGCGGCGAGATCATCAAGGTCCTCGATTTCGGCATCTCCAAATCGCTCGGTCCGGGCGGGCCGGGCAGCGTCAAGAGCGAGGCGTCGCTCACCAAAACGACGGACGTCTTCGGATCTCCCATGTACATGTCGCCCGAGCAGCTCCGCTCGTCGCGCGACGTGGACGCCCGGGCCGACATTTGGGCGCTCGGCGTCATTCTGTTCGAGCTCTTGACCACCAAAGCGCCGTTCGACCGCGGGACGGTGGCTGAGATCTTCGGCGCCATTTTGCACGAGTCGGCGCCCGATCTTTTGTCGAGCGGCAAAGACCTCCCGGCGGGGCTCGCGTCGGTCGTCGCGCGCTGCCTCGAAAAAGACCCCAAGGCCCGTTATGCCAACGTCGGTGACCTGGCCAAAGCGCTCTTGCCTCATGCCTCCACGGGCGCGGAGCGTTATGCGCAGCGCGCCGCGAGGGTGCTTCGGAGAGCCGGAGTCACCGTGGCGTCGGTGCCGCCCCCCGCGGGGAGCGATCTCGCGCCGTTGAGCCTCGGGCCGACCTCGATTCCCAACATCGATGACCCGACGACCTCGCGCCCCGGCTCATCGCCGGTCGCGGCCAAGACACAAGCCTCTCCGTCTTCGCCCGGCGCGTCGACCCGCACCTCATGGGGTGAAGGCGAGAGCGCCCCCAAAGCGCGCTCCAACAAAGTGACCGTCGGCGCAGCGGTGTTGACGGCAGCGCTCCTCGTCGGCGGGTACGTCGGGTTTACGCGGTATGCAACGGCCCTTGGGCTCAAGGCACCTCCGGCCCCCGCGCAGACCACGGTTCGCGACACCACACCTCCGGCGCCCTCGCCCTCTCCGGCTCCCCCCCCGCTCACGGCGAGCGTGGCTGCGCCGCCCCCCGTCGTCGTATCGGCCGCGACGAGCGCCTCCGCCGCGACGAGCGCCTCGGCCGCAAAGGCCGCTGCGAGCGCGCCTGTCGTGAGCGTCGGGCCGGCCGCAAAGCCCGCTGCCAAGCACGCTCCCAAGCCCGGCCCCGACGTAAAGCCTCCTGCCGCGCCCGAGCAGCCGCCCGCGCCTGCGCCGGCTCCCGCGCCTGCCCCTGCGCCCAAACCTTCACCCGACGACCCGGAGGGGTTCGGTGAGAGGAAATAAACGACTCCCGTCCATCCTCCTCGCCGCCGCGCTCGCCGTGGCCAACGCGCCCGCGCGCGCCGACAACGCGGCGGACAAGGCCGCTGCAGAGGCGTTGTTCAACCACGCCAAGCAGCTCACCAAAGAGGGTAAATTCTCCGAGGCGTGCCCCAAATTCGCCGAGAGCCAAAGGCTCGATCCGGGCGTGGGCACCATGCTCTACCTCGCCGATTGCTACGAGAAGAGCGGCAAGACGGCGAGCGCGTGGGCTCAGTTCTTGGAAGCAGCGGCGGCCGCCAAGGCTTCCGGCCAAGCCGATCGCGAGACCAAGGCGCGCCAGCGCGCCGCCGCGCTCGAGCCCAATTTGTGCCGCGTCACCATGCAAGTCCCGATCGAGGCGCAGACACAAGGGGTCGAGATCAAGCGGGATGGCACGGTGGTGGCCAAACCGCTTTGGGACACCACGGTGCCTGTCGACCCGGGCGACCACAAATTCGAGGCGAGCGCGACGGGATACAAGCCCTGGCAAACGTACGTGGCGGTCAAAGCGGGGGAGTGCGCCGCGGTCAACGTCAAGGTGCCTGCGCTCGAAAAGGAGGCTCCCAAAGTAGAGCCGCCGAAGCCCGAACCCCCCAAGGTCGAGCCGCCGAAGCCCGAGCCGCCGAAGCCCGAGCCGCCCAAACCACCGAGCCAAGATCCCGTCCCGCCGCGGAGATCGGGGGTGGACCCCAACCCTGGTACGCCGAGCGGCCCTCGCACGTTTGGGTTCATCGCGACGGGGCTCGGCGTCGCGGGGGTCGCGGTGGGCGGCATCGTGGGCGTCGTGGCCATGACCAAGAACAACGACTCGAAGCTCACGTGCAAGACGAGCGGTTGGTGTTGGCCCGAGGGCGAAGATCAACGCGCGCTCGCGGCGACGCTCGGCAACGTGGCCACGGGCGCGCTCTCGGCGGGAGGAGCGTTGTTTTTGACGGGGGTCATCCTGCTCATCGCCACGAACGACAAGGCGACGTCCGAGAAGATGGTGCTCGAAGCCGACAAAGTTTGGCTCAAGGCCAATGGCACGAAGCTCAGGGCCGCTCCGCTCACCGCGCTCGGGGCCGGCGGGGTCGTGGTGGAAGGGGCGTTTTGATGCGGCGCGCGCTCGCTCTCGTGTCGATCGCGCTCCTCTCGGTGTTCGTAGGCTGCGCGCAGATCCTCGGCGTCCAAAAGCCCAAAGGCGACGAGTGCAAGCTCGGGTGTCTGCCGGATGGCTCGTGCGGCAAGTGCGAGGGCGACCGCTGCGAGGGGGACGACGAGTGTTGGAGCGGAAGGTGCCAATCCGGCACGTGCATCCCGCCCTCGTGCACTGACAACATCTTCAACGGCCTCGAGTCCGACGTCGACTGCGGCGACTTCGCCGACGCTACGTGCCTCGGCTGCACGCAGGGATTCCACTGCTTCGAAGATCGCAATTGCGACAACAAGGCCAAGAAGCTCGCGTGCGTGGACAACGTGTGTGAGCCCTGGGCCGACGCGTGCGGCGACGGCAAAAAGGGCCCCGGCGAGACGGACATCGACTGTGGCCTTCACTGCGGCCCGTGCGGCGACGGCAAAGCGTGCTTCGCGGACACCGACTGTTCGAGCGGGGTTTGCTCGAACGGGCTCTGCGGGTAGAGCGCGCCCATCGCCCGAGCGACAGCCGCGCTGTGCTCACGATGAAGCGCTCGTGATCACGTCGAGCAGCGCGCGGTGGATGTGCCCGTTGGTGACGGCGATGTTGCCTTTGTGATAATCGGGTGTCCCGCCCGCGAGCGAGGTAATCGTGCCTCCGGCCGCGAGCACGATGGCGCTGCCGGCGGCCGTGTCCCACGCGTGGAGGCGCCGCTCCCAATAGCCGTCGTAGGTGCCGTCCGCCACGAAGCAAAGATCGATGGCGGCGCTGCCGCAGCGCCTCACCGCTTGGCACGATCGTTTGACCGCCATGAACGCGTCGAAGTTGTTCTCAGGTGCGTTGTCGCGCTGCGGGGGAAAGCCGGTGGCGAGGAGGGAGCGATCGAGCGTGGGGGCTTCGCTCACGGCGCAGGGCTCGCCGTTGCGGAGCGCGACGCGCTCGTGATTGGACCTGCGCCCCGCCCAATGAAGGCCGAGCGCGGGCGCGACCACGGCGCCGGCGACCGGCTCATCATCGCTCATCAAGCCCACGGCGACGCAGAAGAAGGGGTGGCCGTGGACGAAGTTGGTGGTCCCGTCGATGGGGTCGACGTACCACGCGAGGCCGCGGCGAGGCGCGGTCTCGCCCGAGGTCTCTTCCCCGATGATGGGGATGTTGGGCGCGAGCTTGGAGAGCCTCATGGTGAGGACGCGCTCGCTCGCGCGATCGACCTCGGTGACGAGATCGTGGGGGCCCTTTTGATCGAAGCTCGGCCGCGTGCGGTACGACGCGAGGACGAGCGACGCGGCCTCTTCGGCCGCCGCGGCCGCGATGGAGAGGAGGTCCGTGAGGGTCTCGTCGCGCGTCACGAGAGCGCCCTCTCGAGCTTGTCGTAGATGCCGCCGAACGCGCCGTTCGAGAGCAGCGCGAGCGTGTCGCCGGGCTTCGCCTCGCGCGCGGCGAGCGCGATGATGGCGTCGACCGAAGGCGCGGCGAAGGCTTGTTTTCCCGATGCTTCGAGGGCGCGCACGATCGCTTCGAGGTCGAGCCGCTCGGCCTCGGCGATGTCGGATCGGCCGAGCGGCGCGAAGATCACGCGGTCGGCGGCGCCGAACGCGCGGGTGTACATCTCCTGATGAAGGTTGCGGCACGCGGTCGCGCTGCGCGGCTCGAACACGGCCCAGAGCGCGCCTTCGGGGTGGCGCGCGCGCAGGGCGCGGAGCGTCTCGTCGACGGCGGTCGGGTGGTGCGCGAAGTCGTCGTAGACGCGCACGCCGCGGCGCTCGTAGAGCAAGTCTTGGCGGCGGCGCACGCCTTCGAAGCGGCTCATCGCGCTCACCGCGGTCGCGAGCGGGACGCCGAAGCCCTGCGCCGCCGCGGCGATTGCGGCGATCGCGTTGCGCACGTTGTGGAGGCCGGGCACGCGGATCGCGGCGCGGCCCGCGGCGACGCCGCCCGCGAACAGATCGAACGCGACGCCCGACGCATCGGCGCCGGCGGGCGCCGCGAGCCAGTGCGGAGGTTTGTTATGCGTGTCGTCGCCTTCGAGGGCGAACCACGCGACGGGCGCGCGCGCGTGCGCCTCGACGATCGCGACGACCTCCCGATCGGCGGCCGAAGCGACGATGAGCCCGTGCTCGGGCACGCGCTCGACGAAGCCTCGAAACGCGGCCCGGTACGCGTCCTCGCTCGGGTAGATGTCGACGTGGTCGTGCTCGATCGAGGTGATGATCGCGACCTCGGGTTGGTAGTGCCAGAACTTGGGTGTCTTCTCGAAGAAGGCCGTGTCGTATTCGTCGCCTTCGACGACGAAGGGAGGCTTGCGGAGCGCGGTGCCCTCGCTCGTGACGAGCGGCAAATGGCCTTCTTTTTTGGTGCGCGCGAGGCGAAAGCTCGTGTCGAAATTCTTGGGGAGCCCGCCGATCAAGAAGCCCGGCTCGCGGCCTGCTTCGTGGAGGATGAACGCGCTCATCGCGCTCGTGGTGGTCTTGCCGTGCGTGCCCGCGACGACGAGCGGTGAGGCTCCGGCGAGCACGTGATCGGCGAGCGCATGGGCCATCGTGGTGACGCGGAGCCCGCGATCGATCGCGGCGCGCGCCTCGACGTTCCCGGGTTTGCACACGTTGCCGACGACGACGAGATCGGGCGCGGGATCGAGGTTCTTCGGCTCGAAGCCCGTCATCGTGCGGATGCCCCAACGTTCGAGCGCGGGGCCCATGGGGGGGAAGAACGCGGTGTCGGAGCCGCTCACGTCGTGGCCGAGCGCGTTGAAGAGGCCTGCGAGCGCGCCCATGCCCGTGCCCGCGACCGCGATGAAATGAACGTGCATCGGGTGCCGAGCATGCTCGAACGATCGCGCCCCGGAAAGGGACAATCGTGCGAGGCGCTGAACATCCAAGACGGATCGGCGCGGCGATGCGGGGGCGACGTGGAGAGGAGGGCGTGTGCGCGCCGGTTGACGTCTTTGCGGAACGAGGTTTTTATGGGTAAGGACCTCGTCATGCTCGCTCCGGGAATCATTTTTGGTGGTCGCTACAAGCTCGCGCGGCCGCTCGGCGAGGGTGGCATGGGAGCCGTTTGGTCGGCGACGCACACGACCATTGGTCGTGAGGTCGCGATCAAGGTGCTGCACCCGAACGTGGCGGCGGCCGAGCCGACCGCGGTCGACAGGTTCTTGAACGAGGCGAAGATCTGCGGCTCGATCCGGCATCCGGGCATCGTGGACGTGGTCGACTTCGGCAAGGCCGACGACGGATCGCCGTTCATCGTGATGGAGCTGCTCCACGGCGAAGCGCTCTCGACGGTGCTCGATCGCGTGAAGACGCTGCGGCCCGAGGAGATCCTGCCCATCCTGCGCGACATCGCGCGGGCCTTGGCGCTCGCGCACGACAAGGGCGTGATCCATCGCGATTTGAAGCCCGCGAACCTCTTCTTGCACAGGCTGCCCACGGGCGACGTGGTGGCCAAGGTGCTCGACTTCGGCGTCTCGAAGATGACCGAGAACGGCCGCTCGGTGAAGATGACGCGCGCCGACGTGCTCGTGGGATCGCCCGCGTACATGAGCCCGGAGCAAGCCGCGGGGCAGGTCGAGCTCGACACGCGCGCGGACATCTACAGCCTCGGGGTCATCTTGTACGAGGCGCTCTCGGGCGAGCCGCCGTTCCTCTCGCAGAACTACAACGCGCTCTTGATCGAGGTGGCGACGAAGGACGTGCCGCTCATCACGGAGCGTGTGCAGGGGTTGCCCAAGATCGTGGTCGATCTCGTTCACGACGCGCTCATCAAGGATCGTGAGCAGCGCATCCCGACGGCCGATGACTTCGCCGATCGTGTCGAGGATGCGCTCGAGTCGATGGGGTACAAGCGGCTCTGCAAGGTGTCGGATCCGGCCTTGTGGAAGGGCTCGGGCGATCCCAAGGTGCCTCGCGCCGGGGTGGTCACGTCGTCGGCGTTGATCTCGGACGCGAGCCGGCAAAGGCCGCAGGGTCCACAGAGGCTCGGTGTGGTGATGGCCGGGCTCGGCGCGGTGGTGATCGCGGGCGTCATCGGAGGGGTGGTGATGCTCACGCGCGGCGGGCCCACGGCGACGGCGGCGCCCGAGGCCAAGGGGTCGGGCGTTGCGGCGGCTGGGCCCGGCCCTTCTGCGGTTGAGGCGCCGGTCGCGACGGCGGCGCAAACCGCTTCGGCGCAAGCGCCTTTGCCGAGCGCGTCGGCGACGGGGACTCAGGGGCCATCGGCGCCCTCGGTGAACAAACAACCCAAACCGCCCTCCACCGGGAAGGGCAATAAGTCGGGCAAGCCTAATGCTTGGCAATATGACTGATCGAAGAGGGGTCTTTGCGGCCCTCGTGATCGCGGCCTCGCTCACGCTCGGGGGGCCCGCGGGGGCGGTCGACAAGGACAAGGCCGAGGCACAATCTCGCGCGCTCTTCGAGAAGGCGCAGAAGGCTGTTGTCGAGGGCAGGCTCAACGAGGCGTGTCCGTTGTTCCAGGCGGCGCACGACATCAACTCGACGGGCGGGACGGCGATCAACGCCGCGGACTGCTACGAGAAGACAGCCCAATACGACAAGGCGCTCGGGATGTATCAATACATCCTCGATCACAAGGATAAAGAGAAGACGCCTGACCGCATCAAGGTGGCCGAGGCCAAGGTGCCCATTTTGCGCAAGCAGCTCGGGCTCGACAAGGATCCTCCGCCTAAGCCCACGGTCACGGCCACGGCGCCTCCGCCGCCCCCGCCGCCTCCCAAGCCCGTGCCCGACAGGCGGCCTGCATACGTGCTGTTTGGGGTCGGCGGGCTCGGGGTGGTGCTCGGCGCGGTGATGGGGGGTGTTGCCTTGCAGAAGGCGGGCGCGGCCAAGGGGGGTGGGTGCGGGGAGGATCTCCAGAGCTGCCCCAATGAGGCGACGCGGGTGGCGGTGCAAGGTGACAAAGATGCCGCTGTGATGTTCAGCCATGTCTCTACAGCGGCGCTCAGCGTGGGTGTCGCGGGCGCGGTGGTGGGCATCATCTTGTATGCGAGCGGCAATCCCAAGATGAAGAAGGCCGGGCAGATGCTCGGTCCCAACGGTCTTACTTATCAGTTCTGAGGGTCTCATGCGCAAGGTCTCGACGGCTCTGGTCCTCCTCGCTGCCGGCGGTGCGGCTGTCGGATGTGAGCTTTTCGTTACGTTCGAGGGAGATGCCCAAATCTCCGGCGCCAGCGGATCGAGCGGCACCAGCTCGACGAGCAGCAGCGGTATGGGTGGTGGGGACTCGGGGCCGCCCGATGAGTGCGTGCCTTCGAAAGCTGGTTCTCTGAACACCATGCTGGCCGACACCTGTGGTGTGTTCGTGCGGCCGACGGGGGATGACACGGCCACGGGGACCAAAGAAAAGCCGCTTCAGACCATCGGAGCAGCGGTCAAGAAGGGCGCCGCGGCCATTTACGTGTGTGAAGGCACGTACACCGAGAACGTCACGATCACCCAAGACGTTGTTATTTATGGCGGTGTGGACTGCGACAAGGGGTGGGCCTACGACGCGATGAAGCGGCCGCTCTTGCTCAGCCCTGCCGACACGGTGGCGTTGACGATCACGGGCGCGGCGACCAACGTGGGTGTCGAGGACTTCACCATCGAAGCGAGCGCTGCGCTGGCGCCGGGCGGGTCGTCCATCGCTGTGCTGGTGGACTCCGCCAGCGTCAATTTCGCAAGAGTTGCGATCACGGCCAATGATGGGAAGGCTGGGGCGAATGGGGATGCGCCGGTGGACCCTGGGTATCCGACCATGGCGACCGATCCGGCGCTGGTGGGCAACAACGGCACGGATGCGTGTGTGAGCATGAGCTCGCAGCTTGGAGGGGGCGCCAAAGAAAACGCCATGTGCCCTATCGCGATGGGCGGCCCAATTGGTGGTAAAGGCGGCCCTGCAGATACCCTCGGAGGAAGCGGAGGTGACTTAGTGGTAGAAAATTCCCAAACTGCGAAAGGCGGAACCGGCCAACCCAACTCTGGGGCATGGTCGTGCGGCGGTGCTGAGCCCAATGGAACGGGAGACTTCGGTGCCAACGGTGAAGATGGCAATCCCGGCGCGGGCGGCGCGGCGATTGGCGCCATTAGCGCGAATGGTTTCACAGGGGATCCTGGCAAAGATGGTTTGGCGGGCAAACCCGGCCAAGGTGGTGGTGGCGGCGGCGGTGCCAAAGGCAAGGCCAATTGCGCTGGCGCCACCGGCGGAAGCGGGGGAGCCGGCGGGTGCGGCGGTCCCGGCGGCAAAGGTGGCCAGAGCGGCGGCTCCAGCATCGCGATCCTGAGCGTTTCAGGCAAGCTCACGTTCAATGAGGTGACCATCAACCTCGGCGCCGCTGGCGCCGGCGGGGATGGATCGGATGGTCTGAGCGGTGGGGTTGGAGGCTTTGGCGGGTTGGGTGGTTTTGGCAACAACATGGGCCAAAATCTTGCTGATGCTTGCAAGGGTGGAGATGGGGGCAAAGGCGGTATCGGTGGCAAAGGCGGCGGTGGCCGCGGCGGCCATGCGATTGGCATTGCCTACAAGGGTATGACCATCGACATCACCAACGTGACGTTCGCCAACAAGGGCACTGCGGGCATGGGCGGGCTCGGCGACACGGCCAATGGCAATCCCGGCAACGGTGCGCTCGGCGAGCAGCAAGACACGTTGAGCTTCCCGTGAGACGCGCGCTTTTTCCGCTCCTCCTCGCAGCGTCGTTTGGCCTGTTGCCCGTCGCGGCGCACGCAGAGGACAACAAGACCAAAGCGCGGGCCAAGGCCGACGAGGCGCTCAAGCTGTATCAACAAAAGCAGTGGGAGGCTTGCTATGAGGCCTTTACCCAGGCCGAGGTGCTCTATGGGGCGCCTTCGATCACCATCTATCGGGCGCACTGCCTGCGCGAAGCCGAGAAGCTCGTCGAAGCGCGGCTAATCTACGCGAGGCTCGCGGCGTTCAAGCTGGACGCCGACGCGCCGGCGGCCTTTCGCGAGGCCGTCGCGGATGCGGCCAAGCAGGTTACGCTCCTCGACAAGCGCATTCCCTCCCTTCGCATCACGGTGGCGAACGCCAAGTCCGTGCGCGTTTGGGTGGACGGATCCCTTGCTTCGGCGGTGTTGGAGCCCAAAGGGCTATCGCTCGATCCTGGCAAACACGCGCTCCGCATCGCGGCCGACGGGTTCTCGGAGTATGCGCGGGTCTTGGATCTCTCCGAAGGGCGCATCACCGAGCTCGAGATCACCTTGGAGGCCGGCGCCAACCGGATCTCCGCCCGGGAGCTCCCGTTCAAAGAGCTCTCCTCCTCCGGCGAGATGCCTAATCGAGTGCCGGCGTACGTGCTGTTTGGGGTCGGCGGGCTCGGGGTGGCGCTCGGCGCGGTGATGGGGGGCTTGGCGCTGCAAAAGCTTGGTGCCGCCAAAGGCGGTGGGTGTGGGGAGGATCTCCAGAGCTGCCCCAATGAGGCGACGCGGGTCACGGTGCAAAATGACTTGGATACGGGTCGGACGATAAGCCACGTTTCGACCGCCGCGCTCAGCGTCGGTCTCGCGAGCGCGGCCGTTGGGATCATCCTGTTTGCGACTGGCAATCCCACGATGAAGAAGGCCGGCCAGATGCTCGGTCCCAACGGTCTTACGTATCAGTTCTGAGGGTTCCTCAATGCGCAAGGTCTCGACGGCTCTGGTCCTTCTCGTTACCGGCGGCGCGGTTGCTGGTTGTGAGATTTTCTTTGGTGGAATCGATGACGCCCAAATCTCCGGCGCCAGCGGTTCGAGCGGCACCAGCTCCACGAGCAGCTCGAGCAGCGGAACGGGTGGTGGGGACTCAGGTCTGCCCGATGAATGTGTGCCCTCGAAAGCAGGTTCTCCGAACACCGCGGTAGCCGACACGTGCGGTGTGTTCGTGCGGCCGACGGGGGATGACACTGCAACGGGGGAGAAGAACAAGCCGCTTCAGACCATCGGGGCGGCGCTCAAGAAGGGCGCCACGGCCATTTACGTGTGTGAAGGCACGTACACCGAGAACGTCACGATCACCAAAGATGTCGTCATTTATGGCGGTGTGGACTGCGACAAGGGTTGGGCCTACGACGCGATGAGGCGGCCGTTGCTGCTCGGCCTCGCCGACACAGTGGCGCTGACGATCACGGGCGCGGCGACCAACGTGGGTGTCGAGGACTTCACCATCGAAGCGAGCGCTGCGCTGACGCCGGGCGGGTCGTCCATCGCTGTGCTGGTGGACTCCGCGAGCGTTAATTTCGCCAGGGTTGCGATCACCGCCAATGATGGGATGCCCGGCGACAATGGGGACATGCCGATGGACCCTGGGTATCCGACCATGGCGACCGATCCGGCGTTGGTGGGTAATATCGGCACGGATGCGTGTGTGAGCATGACCTCTCAGATGGGCGCACCGCTCAAGGAAAATGTCATGTGTCCAATCGCAATGAGTGGCCCTATCGGAGACGAAGGTGGTGGTGCAGATACGGTAAAGGGGAATAGCGGCCAGCCATCAACTGCTAATATGCAATCAGCTGCAGGTGGAACAGGCCAACCCAACTCCGGGGCATGGTCGTGTGGCGGCGCAGAGCCTAACGGAGGAGGGGACTTCGGCGCCAACGGCGGAGATGGCAATCCCGGCGAAGGTGGCATTGGGATTGGCACCCTCAGCCCCGCTGGGTTCACCGGCGATCCCGGCAAAGATGGTCTCGCAGGCAAACCTGGTCAGGGTGGCGGGGGCGGCGGCGGCGCCAAAGGCAAGGCCAACTGCGCAGGCGCCACCGGCGGAAGTGGTGGAGCCGGCGGGTGCGGCGGTCCCGGCGGCAAAGGTGGCCAGAGCGGCGGCTCCAGCATCGCGATCCTGAGCATTTCAGGCAAGCTCACCTTCGATGCGGTGACCATCAACCTCGGCGCGGGTGGCACGGGCGGAGATGGGTCCGATGGTTTGGGTGGCGGGGTTGGAGGATTTGGCGGGTTGGGTGGTTTTGGCAACAACACGGGCCAAGGTCTCATCAACGCGTGCCAAGGTGGCAACGGCGGCGATGGAGGCAAAGGGGGCAAAGGCGGCGGTGGCCGCGGCGGCCATGCGATTGGCATTGCCTACAAGGGCA
>CAYTJL010000189.1:0-19214 GCA_964437785.1 uncultured Polyangiaceae bacterium | reverse complement strand
GAAGCCCGCAAAGCCCGCCGCGAAGAAGCCCGCAAAGCCCGCCGCGAAGAAGCCCGCAAAGCCCGCTGCCAAAGCGACCAAAGGCGTCCTCAGGACCGCCGCGGACGCCGGCAAACCTTCGACCAAGCCCTCCGGCGCGGCCAAGACCGAAAAAGCGGCCGGTGGCAAGCGTCCTCCGATCATCGTCGAGGTGAGGCCCGAGCTTCGCCCCGAGGTGATCACCGAGGTCGCCCCCGAGCGCAGCACCAAGCCGAGCAAACCCAAGAAGCCCAAGCCCGGTACCATGACGGAGGTCGCGCCTGAAATTCGGACGGAGGTCATGGTGGAGGTGCGGCCCGAGCTGAAGCCCGAGGTGATTACCGAGGTCGCTCCCGAGCTCAAACCCGAGATCATCGTCGAAGTCCGGCCCGAGCTCAAACCCGAGATCATCGTCGAAGTGCGCCCCGAGCTCAGACCCGAGATCATCGTCGAGGTGCGGCCCGAGCTCAAACCCGAGATCATCGTCGAGGTGAGGCCCGAGCTCAAACCCGAGGTGATCACCGAGGTCGCCCCCGAAAAGCCGGCCTCCAGGAGAGGCAAGAAGAACCGCTGAGCGGCGATGCGGGTCCCCGTATCCATCCGTGGGGGCGGGTCCTCCACCCATGCGTCCTTCGAAGAAGAGCGCGCCGAGCTGCTCCGTTTGCTGCGGAGCGACGGTATCCTCTATGCCTCCGAGACGCAGCCGGTGGTGTCGCGCGACGGGACGAAGGCCCGTTGGATGCTCGACTCGCTCAAGGTCTCGCTCACGCCTCGCGGCAACGAGCTCGCGGGCAGGTGCCTCCTAGCGCTGCTCGATCGCTTTGAAGGCAGGCAGATCGCGACCTATGGAGTCACGGGCATCCCGCTGCTCTCCGCGTGCATCGGCGCGTCGGGGGGCAAATACCGCGGCATCGTCGTCCGTAAAGAGCGCAAGAAGCACGGATCGATGAAGCTCCTCGAAGGGCCCGTCGACAAGGGCGAGCCCGTCATCCTGCTCGATGACTCGGTGAGCTCCGGGCTCTCGATGCAAGAGGGCACCGAGAAGCTCACCGAGGCTGGGCTCTTGGTCGAAGGGGGGGTGTGCCTCGTACGCTTCGGTTGGTACGGGGGGTTTGCGCGGATGATGGAGCAAGGGCTCCACATGGAGGCGCTCTATGACATCTGGCAAGACTTCATCTATCACATGCCCGATGAGGAGCGCCCCACCCCCAATTTGACCAAGGTGCTCCCGCCTCACGTCATGAGCGGCAGCGACGACGCGGCGTTCGATCGTGACGCGCGCATCCATCCTTGTGCGTACGCGCGCCTCGCGATCGAGCGCTATTTGAAGACAGGCGAGCTGCTCACGCCCCCTCGGAGGCTCGACCGCGACTACGACGCTCGCGGCGGAGCGTGGGTGAGCGTCCGGCAAAAGGACAACGTCTACGATCGTTCGGCGAGGGACGGCGTATGGCACCTTCCGGGCGACACGACAGCGTCGCTCGGGGCGCCGCACGACCTCGCGCTCGCCTCGCTCCGCACGGCCGCGTCGTTGCCCAAAGGCCGCGCGGGGCTCACGCTCCTGAAGAAAGCCCATCTCGCGGTCACGTTCTTCTCGGAGCTCGAAGAGTGCACGGTGGGCCAGCTCGACAACGATCGGTATGGCATCGTCGTTCGGAGCCTCGAACGCCCAGGATGGATGGGCGGCGCGCTCCCCAGGATGCCCGGGATCACCACCTCATGGGCGCAGCTCGAGCACGCTCGCCGCAAGAACGCGAGGCTCATCTCGTTCGAGCCTTACGTGATCTACCGCCACGACGTCGAGAAGGTCGTCGAGGAAGGTGCGGTGTGGCCCAAGAGCGGTGTTCCGCGCGCGCCGTCGCCCTTCGACGACGCGGCCATCGGCGCGCGGCTCGCCTCGCGCGCGCTCGATCTCGCCCGTAAAATTAAGGAGATCGGGGAGATTACCACCGATCCTCTGCCGGACGACTTGCTCCCCGCGGGCGCCGACTCCATCTATGTGACGGCGTACGTCGGGGGCCGATTCCGGGGCTGTATGGGGTCTAAAATTCGTGCCTTGGAGGAGGACCTCCAAACGCTCGTCGCGCGCGCGCTCGACGACACGAGGTTCACGGACAAGACTGGGGATCTCGCGATCTCCGTCTCGATCTTGTACGACGCGTTGGAGCTCGGCGCCTTCTCGCCCGACGAGGTGATGGCGCGCGTGCGGGTCGGCGAGCAGGCGTTGCTCGTCCATCAGGGAGATCGCGTGGGGATGCTCTTGCCCTTCGTGGCCGTGCGATCGAGCCTCGGGCCCAAGGAGTTCGCGGCCGAGGTCATCGACAAAGCGGGGATCACGAGGCCGCCGTATCGGTGGTGCAGGTTCGAGTGCGCGACGTGGCTCGCCACGGCAAAGGGCGTCGCCAAGATGGAAGGCGCGCTCGTCCCGGGGGAGCCCCCAATGCACCTCGGCGACGCGATCGCGCGCTTTGCGCCGCTGGTTTGTGACTACATGACTCGCCAGCAGAAGAGCGACGGCTCGTTCTACGGCGCGTATTCTCCCTTCTCGGATCAGCGGTACGAGGGCCTCGCGACGGCGCGGCTCGCGCACGCTGCGTGGGTGCTCGGCCGCGCCTCCGCCGCGTTCGATCACAAGGGCGCCGGCCGCGCCGCGGCCAAGGTGATTCCGTATCTCGAAGGGCTGGTCGCGCGAGGTGATGATGGTTTGCCGTGGATCGATGACGGGCGCGACCCGCCTACGATCGCTGAGGTCGCCTTTACGCTGCTCGCGCTGATCGAGCAGCCCAAAAAGAGCGCCAAGCGGGCCAAGCTCGCCGAGGCCCTCGCGCAAAGGCTCCTCCGCTCCATCGACGATCACGGGCGCTTTCGGGTCTTCCGCGACGAGGAGCACGAGAGCGACGCGTACCAAGATTATGCCCCAGGCGAGGCGCTCTTGGCGCTCGGCAAAGCGCGCCTCGCAGGCGTCGCCGAGGTGCCTTTGGAGGGCGCGGTGGCGCGCGCGCTCGCCTATTATCGCAGGCGCTTTCGGTGGGTGCGGAGCTTTGGGCAAGTGTCGTGGTGGGCGCAGGCGTACGCGGCGTGGGCCGCGATCACGGCCAGCGCCGATCTCACGGCCTTTGTCTTCGAGGTCGCCGATTTCACGATTCGTTATCAATCCGAGGGCCACGGCGGGTTTTGGACCGATCAGCAGCCCGACACGCCGGGGTTCACGACGGCCCTTTATCTGGAGGGCATCGGCGCGGCGCGAGCGCTCGCCCGGCGATCGGGCGACGAGCCTGCGCGGGTGAGGGCGTACGAGGCTTCGCTCGAAGCGGGGTTTCGCTTCCTCGACAGGCTCGTCTACCAAGACCGCGACGGCGTCCTGTTGCCAAACCTCGAACGGGCCAAGGGGGGTGTCCGGGCGAGCGAGCGCGCGAGCGAGGTCCGGCTCGATTTCGCGGGCCACATGCTCTCTGCGCTCGTCGAGGCGCAGGCTCCCCTTCTCCCGTTCTACGCGAGAGGGGGCCGGGGGGTGAGGGGATGAACAAGGAGCAAAAGGCGATCAACGTTGGTCGCGACGCCGCGTTCGCGGGTCGCTCGATCGCGCTCATCAGCATGCCGACGCTCTCGGCGGACGTGCCCTCGTTTCAGCTCGCGCTCCTCAAACCCACGCTGGAGCGGGCGGGCGTGAAGGCGCAGACCTTCTCGATGTTCCTCTATTTCGCCCGCCACGTGGGTTGGGATCTCAACGAGGCGCTCGCCAAGGTGTGGCCTTGCCTCGTCGGAGAGTGGATGTGGGCCGAGGCCGCGTTCGGCGCCTTCGCGGAGAGCAAAGAGTACGTGCGCAAATACAAGAGCACCCTCGACGCCATCGCCGAGGAGGCGGGCGTGCCCGTGGCTCGGATCGAGCGAATCCGGCGCGAGGCGGTGCCGAGCTTCCTCGATTTTTGCGTGTCGAGCGTGGACTATAGCCGCTTTGCGCTCATCGGCTTCACCGTGGTGTTCCAGCAGATGCTCGCGAGCGTGGCGCTCGCCCGCGCGCTCAAGCGCCGTTATCCATCCATCCCCATCGTGTTCGGCGGCGCCACGTTCGAAGACGACATCGCCGAGGAGATCCTCCGCGGCTGCCCCGAGGTCGACTACGTCCATTGCGGCGACGGCGACGAGAGCTTCCCCGAGATGGTCAAGCGGATCGGCCGCGGCGAGCCGCTCACCGGGCTCAAAGGGCCCATGTGGCGCGAGGGCGCGAGCATCCGTTACGAGGGCCGCGCCGACAACCTGGCCGACCTCGACAAGACCCCTGTGCCCGACTTCGACGAGTATTTTTATGCGCGCCGGGAGAGCGGGTATGACGCGCACATGGGCACGAACGAGGTGCTCTTGCCCATCGAGACGGCGCGCGGCTGCTGGTGGGGGATGAAGCACCATTGCACCTTCTGCGGCCTCAACCGCGCAGGGATGGAGTTCCGCGCCAAGAGCGCGGACGGCGTGATCGCCATGCTCGGCGAGCTGAGCCGCAAATACCAGCGCTTTCACTTCAACGCCATCGACAACATCGTCGATCCCTCGTACGCCGAGGGCCTCTTCGGCAAGCTCGCCGAGGCGAAATCCGACGTCCAAATCCACTACGAGATCAGGCCCAGCGTGGGCCGCGCCGTCCTCAAGAAGATGCGCGCGGGCGGGCTCTATTCGGTGCAGCCCGGCGTCGAGAGCTTCTCGACCCGCGTCCTCACGTTGATGAAGAAGCACACGACCGGCGTGCGCAACGTGGAGCTCCTCAAGTGGTGTACGTATTACAGGATCAACAACCTCTATAACCTGCTCTGGGGCTTCGCGGGCGAGACGGCCGAGGACTACGCGCTGCAAGCGAGCGTCATCCCGCTCATCACCCACTTTCAGCCGCCGTACGCCGTCGCGCGGGCCAGGCCCGACCGGGGCTCACCGATGTTCACCGACCCCGAGCGGCTCTCGATCATCAAGCTCCGTCCGGCCTCGTGTTACGAGCACCTTTATCCGCGCGATCGGTTCCGGCTCGAACGCGTGTCGTATTTCTTCGAGCACGAGACGCGCGGATTGCCGCCGCCCGAAGCGTATGAATCGTTCTTCGCCCGGGCCGCCGCGTGGAAGGCGCGTTGGGCCGAGGGCAAGCGGCCCTCGCTCCGGTATAAGAAGGGCTTGGATCACGTGGCGGTCGAGGACACGAGGAGCGGCGCGCTCACCACCGTCACGTGTGTGGGCCGCGCGGCCAAGATCGTCGAGGCGTGCGCGGATGCCCGTAAATTGAAGGACATTCACGAGGCGCTCGGCGAAGACGGCCCCGAGGTGCAAGGCGCGCTCGACGCGCTCGTCGCGCAGAAGATCGTGCTCGCGCTCGACGATCGGTACCTGACGTTGGCCCTGCCCGAGAGCCCTTTGTGGTGACGTGAGAGTCCAGAATCAACGCAAAGACGCAAAGAGAGGGAGAGAGGGAGAGAGGGAGAGAGGGTTGGGGCTTTGCCGTCCGGTAGTGGATTGGCGCGGACGTGCGCTCAGCAGCACTTCCCTCCTCCGCCGCCGCAGCAATCGCCGCCTTTGCAGCAGCCGCCGCACGGGTCGCCGCCTTTGCAGCAATCACACCCTTTGCAGCAGTCACCCCCTTTGCAGCAGTCGCCACCTTTGCAGCAGTCGCCGCACTTGCCACAGTCCTTGCACGGGTCACCACATTTGCCGCAATCGCCGCAGCACTTGCCGCAGCCGTCCGTGCCTTTGCCGCAGTCCTTGCAACAGCTGCCGCAGCCGTCGAACGACTTGCCGCAGTCTTTGCAGCACCCTTCACACGACTTGCCACATCGATCGCAGGCGTCACCGCACGTCCCGCCGGACGAAGGCGTGCTCGGCGTCGAGCCCTTGCCGCCGCCGGGCTCGCTCGGGGACTTGGTCCCGGGCAAGTTGGATTTGTCGCCTTTGTTTTGATCACCGCGGTTGTCGCCGCCGCTGCCCGCGGGCGCGGGCGTGGGCCACGACGGGAGCGAGGGTGACCACCCCGAGGGCGTCTTCGCGCCCGCGTCCGGCGCCGGAGCCCCCGCGTCCGCGCCTGCGTCGTTGTGGCTTTGCGCCTGCGCGGGCCGTGAGAACAGCCACACCCACACGAACACAAAGGCGGTTACGAGCGCCGCGGCCAAGCGGCGCGCCACGCCCGACGTTGCGCGCGCGCGCGCCTCTTCGTCGCGCGCAAAGGCGTGCGCCCGTTCGGCGGCAGCCTTGGCGCTTCGATAAAGCTCCTTCACCACGCCCTCGACGAGCGGGCGGTGGCGCATGAGCGGCAGCGATTGGCAATGACCGGCGAGCGCCGCCAAATCGTCGTGGATTTGGCCCCACGACAGCTCGATTCGGGGCCAGCTCGCCATGAGGCTCCCATCGCGCTTCTTGACGATACAGGGGTTGAAGGCCCCTTGCCGGTGATCCTTCTCGAGATCGTCGAGCGCGTCGACCAGGTAAATGACGCGGCCCAAGCGCCGGCCAAAGTCCCCCAACGCCTCTTCGACCTCATCGCTCTTCGCCTCGGCGGCGACGCCGGGCAAGAGAGGCATCTTCGCGAAGATCATGGCCAGCGCCTCGGCCGTGGGCTCGGCCGCCGCGAGCGGCCCTGTCACGCCGATACGCTCTTTGTTGGCTTGCGTCAGCTCAAAGCCGATGAGCTCGTCGAGCGGCACCTCCAGATCGGCCAGGATCTCACGCGCGTGCGCCACCTTGGGCGACACGAGCGGGCGCGCCGCGCGCGCGGATCGCTTGCCATCCATGGCCCGGTCCGCGAGCCATTGATCCGCGAGGAGGAGCTGCATCGCCGCGGCGTAGCGCATCGCAGGGCTCGACGGCGACACCGTCGGTCGGTGGACGATGGGCAACATCGGGCAACGGCACTTGTCGGGCGGCGCCGCCTCGGTCATGAGCCCATCGGCGACCAGCGCCAAGAAGACAGCGTCGTACGAGAGGAGCGCTCGGCTCAACGTGCCAAAGTGCTCTCCCAAGCTCTGGCAGAGCCCGCAATAAAGGGTGTTGTACTCGCGGCGCCCGGAGCACCCGAGACCACACGTGTTGGGCTTCAGGGTGCCAAACACGGCTGCTCCTCGGCGCTCTGCGCCCGCGGGTCGACCATGTAACGACCCGCAAGGTGGTGAAAGATCCAAAGGAGCAACCCGCGCGTCTCGCCGAGGTCGGGCAGGAGCCGAGAGAGCGCGTCGAGATCCTCGTCGCCCGGGAGCCCGTCGCGGTCGACGCCGTGCTCGCGCGCCAAACGATACACGCCCGCGATGTCCCCCTCATCGGCGGCGCGGAGGTACGCGCTCCCCGCGCGCTCATAAAGCATCTTGCCAGGCCAGCTCGACAGGTGACCGTCGGCCAGATCTTTCCCCAGATCCGCGAACGCGTCCGCGCGCTGGATGGCCCACCCGAAATCGCCGAACGCCCGCTCCTCCTCGGGCGTGAGCGCCCTCACCCCCTCTGGCAAGGAGCCAATCGCCGCGATCATGAGCAGCCACATCCCGCTGATGCGCCGCGTGATCGAGGCCACCTCGGCCCAGCTCACGAGCGCCGGGTGGCTCGTCAGCACGCTCACCGCCTCGACCTGCACCTCCCACCCTTCGGCGATGAGCGCGATCACGTGATCGAGCCTCGCCGCGCTCGACGCGAGCGCCCGGAGCGAGGCGCCGAGCTCGGCGGCGAGCGCGCAGCGAGGCTCGTCGTTCACGGGGCGCGCGGCGCGGAGCGACGCGAGCGTGGGCGCGAGGTAAGCGCGCGTGCGGTCCCTCAAATCGCCTCGATCGCCGAGCCCGTGGAACGGCCGTGCGTCGATGATCTGATCATCGATCTTGGTGAGCAGCGAGAGCAGCGCCCCCGCGCGCTCCACCCGCTCACCGAGGCCGTTCCCGTCGCTCCCGCCGAGATCACGATAGGTCGCTCGGGAGAGCGCGCCGAGCGCGGCGCAGAGCATTCGGCTCCTCGGCTCGACGAGCTCGTTTGGATCCGCGGCGTCGACGAGCGGGCCAATCGCGGCGAGGCAGCGGCCGCCTGCCTCGACGAGCGCGCTCGTGAGATCGTGAGGGCGTCTTTCTTTGATCACGCAGCGATGGTAGCGGCCCGCCGCGGCGCGCGCCTCTCAAATTCCTATTCACGCTCGAAAAAAAGCGCGAGCGCGCGGACTATAATAACAATCTATTTCTCGCGCTCCAAGGCCCGTTTTGCCCTCGTCACCACCTCTTCACAACAGCGCTCGGCGACGTCGCGGACAGGGCTCGTGTGATTACCTGGCCATGGCAAAGGGGGTGTCGAGCCGAGACGGCATCGCGATCGGGATCCAAGTCTTTATTGACGGAGCTATCGAATTAGCCGAACGCCCGCACGAGCCGGTCGATCTTGCGCTCCTCGGCCTCGCTCAAGAGGCCCACGGCCACCACCGAGAGGCGCTCGGGCCGGAAGACCTCGGCCGCGACCGATCGCACGTCATCCGCCGTCACCGCGGCGAGCTCGGCGTGCCGATCCATCGGTGTCCGCGCGATGTCCGCGAGCGCGGCGAGGCCATAAAACGCCGCCGCCGACTCGGGATCATCGGCCATGGCCTCGACCGACCACAGGTGACGATCGCGCGCCTTGTCGAGCTCGTCCTGCCGAGGTCCATGCTCGGCGAGGTCGGTGAGCAGCGAGAAGATCTCCTTGAGGACCTGCGCCGATCGCTCGTGCTGCGTGCCCGCCGCGAGGTCGACGACGCCGTCGTCCTCGTACGCTTCGAACATCGCCGACACGTCGTAGCAGAGGCCCAACCGATCGCAGAGCCGCTCGTAGAGCCGCGTCGACATGCCGTCGTCGAGCACGCGAAGGAGCATCTCCACCGCGGGCTCGCGCGGCGATCGCTCGCTCACCGCGCGGAACGCGACGCGCAGATCGGTCTGGCTCGACGTGTTCTCGACGAAGCGAAACCGCGCGCGCTTTTGGCGCTTTTGATCCTCGGGCGGCGGGGTGACCGCGATCCGCGCGCCGCGCGGCATCGCGCCGAAGCACCGCTCCAACGTCGCGAGGCACGCCTCGACGGGCCCGATGTTCCCTGCGACGCAGAGCACCGCGTTCGCGGCGGTGTAGTGCTCCGCGTGGTGCGCGCGGAGCAGCGTCTCATCGAAGCGCGCGAGCGTGTCGAGCGTGCCCGTGATGGGGAAGCCGAGCGGGTGCTTGTCGAACATGAGCGCGCGCGAGAGGTTGTCGGGATCGACCTCGCGGCCGTCGTCGTCGAGGTCCTCCAAGATCTCTTCGCGCACGATCCCGCGCTCGACCTCGATCTCCGAGAGCCTCGGCCCCGTCACCACCTCGCCGAGCAGCGCGAGGATCGGCGCGAGGTTCTTGGGCGGGACCGCGACCGACATCACGCCGTGATCGACGTGCGTCGCCGCGTAGAGCGTGCCTCCGAGCCGCTCGAACGCGAGCGCTTGATCGTGCGAGGTCGCGAGCGATCGCGTCCCCCGAAAGACCATGTGCTCCAAGAAATGCGAGATGCCGTTGTCCTCGCGCGACTCGAAGCGCGAGCCCGTGCGCAGGTAGAGCGACGCGACCGCGCGATGAACACGCTCGTCCGGGACGAGCACCACCGGGAGGCCGTTCGAAAGCGTGTGATCGATGCTCAAGACACTCAGTCGCCGCCGAGGTCTTCGGGGGACGGGGGAGCTTGCCCCTCGTCTTGCGAGGGCGCCTTCTCTTCGATGACGGCCTTGTTGAGCTTGAGCTCGGTGCCGAGCTGCGCGTTGAGGCGCTTCACGTACGCGAGGAGCGCGTCTTGCTGCTTCGCCGCGCGCATCGTCGAGATGTAGAACTCGCGCTCTTTTTGGTCCTTCTCCCACGCCTCTTTGGACGCCCCCGCGCGCTCCTTGAGCACCACGGCGATGAAGCCCTCTTCGGTCGCGAAGATGTCGTCGAACGTCGCGCCGGGCTTTTCGAGCTTGGCCGCGTCGCGCATCAGATCGCGGATGCCGGGGATCGGATCATCGGTGACCTTGGCGGGCAGCGTGGTCTCGAGCGTGGGCCTGTGCGGGTGGTTCAAGGGCGTGACGGCGGCCTTCTTCTCTTTGGCCTCGTCCTTCTTGTCTTTGTCTTTGGCCTTGTCGTCTTTGGCCTTGTCGCCCTTGTCCTTCTTGTCTTTGTCGTCCTTCTTGGTGCGCCCTTCGAACTTGGCGTTGAGCTCGTCGAGGTGCGTTTGGATCGCGTCCTTGAGCGATTTGCCGCCTTTGACCGCGGCGTGGACCTGCTTCGCCGCTTCGGTCGCGAGGCGCGACGCCTCGTGCTTGATGAAGAGCTCTTTGGCCACGAACCCGCGCGCGAGCTTCTCGGCGTCGGCGTCTTTGGCGATCTGCTCGACCTTGATGATCCAATACGCGTGATCGGTCTTCACGAGATCGCTCACCTTGCCGGCGGCGAGCTTCTGCGCGGCCTCGTCGACGGGCTTCGGGAGCTTGCCCTTGGGGATGCAGCCGATGAAGCCGCCCTCCTCGGAGGCGCCGCCCATGCCGTCGACCTCGCCGTCGCTCGACGCGCGCGCGACCTCGGCGAAGTCGTCGCCGTTCTTGAGCTGATCGAGCGCCTTTTCGGCCTTCTTCTTGGCCGCGGCCTTCTCGTCCTCGCTCGCCATCTCGTCGGTCTTGATGGTGATGGTGCGCGCGACGCGGCACTCGGGCAGCACCTGCGCCTTGCGCCCTTCGAACACCTTCGAGAGCTCTTCCTTGTTGCCATCGGCCCACGCCTCGACGGCTTTGTCCGACGCGTCGACCGCGACGTCGGCGTAGAAGCGGCGCTCGAACCGCGCGAACTCGAACGTGGCCGTGGATTTCTCGCGCGAATATTGGTCGAACGCCTCGGCGTCGCTCACGTGGACGCGCGCGCGGACGATGTCGCGCATGCGCGCGGCGACGAGCTCGGCGCGCTGGAACTCACGGAACTGCTCGGGGCTCATGCGCGTGAACTGACGGACGTTCTTGGCGTAGAGCTTCTCGTCGAACTTCTTGGTCTTGGGGTTCTTGACCGGGATGAAGCGGATGTTGTCGGTGTTGCGGAAGAGTTGATACGAGAGCTGCACCTTGTCGACGGGCAGCGAGACGTGCACGCGGCCCGTGATGAGCTCGCGCGACAGCTCCTCCTCCGAGACGGTGATGCCGAGGCGCTTCGCGTCCTGGTTGAGGAGCCACTGCTCGACGAGGCCGTCGATCACGGTGCGCCGCATGCCCATGCCCTTGAGCTGCTTCTCCTCGATGTTGGACCCGATGAGGCGATACGAGGCCCAAAACGACGCGGACGAGATGCAGTTGCCGCGGATCTCGGCGGCGCAGGTGGGGCCGGTGTCGACGTTGCCAGCTTGGCTCGCCGGCCTGAACTGGAGGACGAAGACGACCACGATGGCGATGACCGCGGCCCCGCCCAAGATGCTTGTCAGCTTGTTGTTCACGGCGCTCCGGGCCGCACATAGCACGGTCTCCCCCGAGGGGGAGGGGGTTTACGCGGAACCCGGGCGTGATTACGAGAGCCGCCCATGGCAGCCCCCAAAAATCAGGTCCGCGACTGCGGCTTGTACCGCACCCCGCGCGCGCTCCCCGGCCACGAAGAACGCGTGCCCGCGGGGTCGATCATTTACTTCCACAACCACTCCGAGGGTCAGCCCGCGCTCCCCAGCGTCATCCCCCCGGACCACAACATCCACAACCGATGGCACTTCCACGGGCCGGCCATCGAGTCGCTCCGCGCGCCGAGCTGGGTCGAGGCGCTCGAGAAGGTCCCGACCGAGGGCTTTTACACGCTCCGCCGCGAGCTCACGTTCGAAGGCGGCTCGTGGCCCAAAGGCGCCATCGTGCAGCTCGGCTACACGAAGCAGGCCGACCCGATCCTGTTCATCGCGCGGGTGCGCGCCTCGCTCGCCGAGAACGACCTCTTCTTCGCGGACAAGGGCGTGGGCATCAAGCGCGACCAGCTCTCCATCTTGGAGCCTGCGGTCGTGTACAGCGAGCCCGGCGACGGCACCGAGCACGCGCCGATGGAAGCGCACTGACGCGGCTCGATCCGCTCACGCCTTCGCGATCGCGCGGATCGATCGCAGCGCCCTGCCCACCTCGTGCCGCACCCTCCGCGGCATGTTGAGCACCTTGCCCTCGACGCTGAACTTGGCCACCGCGAGGCGAAACCAAGGGCTCTCGGCGGTCTTGTCCCACACCATCACGCGCGTTCGGAGCGGCGAGAACGGGTGCTCGGTCGCGAGCATCGACCCCGGGATCATCCGCACGAGATCGTCGTGCGCGTACGAACCCCCGTAGCGGAAGTGGTTCAAGATCATGAAGCCGCGGCGCGCGCGCGTGATGATCGTGTCGAGGTAGTGGTCTTGCACGGAGCGCGAGAGCTCGGAGAACGCGAAGTTCGAGATCACGAGATCGTACGACGACCGCTCGGGCAGCGCGTCCGGGCGCACGCACCGCACGCCCGAGGCGCTGTCTTCACCCGGCGCCGCGCAGGCGACGCCCATCGTGGTGAGGTACTTGCGCGCGAGGTCGAGCGCGGGCGGCAGATCGACGAGCGCGTACGATCGCGAGGGGCTCAGCGCTTCGAGGATCCTGCATTGGCCGCCGTAGCCGACGCCGATCTCGATGACGTCCATCGCGCGGCGATCGCCGAAGAGCGCGCCGATGTCGCGCGCGATTTTGGCGTAGCGGAGCGTGGTCGGCGAGAAGGTCCCGTGCGCGCCGTAGTCGTGCGTGATGGGGTCGCCGACGCGATCGCTCTCGCGGATGACGTCGAGGCGCCCCGCGACCTCGGGCGATCGGAGCACGCTCTTGAGGCACGCGAGCCCTGACTCCTCGTCGCAGCAATCGACGATGTTGACGTAGGGGCTCATGCGCCGGAACGAGGCGAAGATCGCGTCGTCGCGGACGGCGGACGCGCAGAACGACGGGTAGTCGGTCTCCTCGGTGACGCTCGTTTTGTCGGAGCTCGTCGGCTCGAGAGGTTGGTACGCGCCTTCGACGAAGGAGCGGGCGAGATCGAGGACGCGCGCGATCATCGTGCGTCTCTACGCCCGCAAAACCGCGGGATCAAGGCTCGATGAAGCCGGTGATACGGAGGCCGGGCACGAGTTTGTTCGCGCTCGGATCGAGGTCCACGACCACCTCCAGGATCTTGGTGTCGAGGCGCTCGGTCGGGTCGTCGGTGCGCACGTTCTTGCGGCCCATGCGCCTGCCGATCTCGGCCACTTTGCCCTGGAATTTGACGCCCGGGAACGCGTCGCCGGTCACGAACGCGGCCTTGCCGATCTTCACGCGATCGACGTCGCGCTCGTCCACGTCGATGCGCGCGCGCAGGCGGCTCGTGTCGCCGAGCACCACGGGCGGCTCGCTCTGGCCCGGCGTGTAGTATTCGCCGGAGCGCGCCTTCACTTGGAGGATCTCGCCCGCGAACGGCGCGACGAGCTTGCGGCGCGCGAGCGTGGCCTTGGCCTGCTCGACGCGCGCCTCGGCCGCGACGAGCGCCGCGCGCGCCGCCGCGATGTCCTCGCCGCGCGATCCACCTTCGGCGGCCTGCGCGCGCGCCGCCGCAGCGCGCGCCGTCGCTTGATCCGCGGCCGCGTTTTGGCGCGCGCGATCGAGCTCCTCCTGCGTGAGCGCGCCCTTCTTCATCAGCTCTTCGGCGCGGGTGAGCGCGCTCGCGGACAGCTCGGCGCGGGCCTTTGCCGCGTTCGCTTCGGCCACGGCGGCGACGCGATCTTCGGCGCGCAGGCCGTTCAACGTGCGCGAGAGCTGGGCGCGCGCGTTCGCGAGATCGGCCTCGGCGCTCTTCAGCGCGGCCTCTTCGACGAGGCTCTCCAGCTCCGCGAGCACGTCGCCCTCCTTGACGCGATCGCCGTCTTTGACGCGGATCGCGCCCACGACGCCGGCCGACGCGAACGCGAGGCGACTCTCGCGCTGCGCGGGCTCGACGATGCCCATGCCGCCGACGAGCCCTCCCTCGGGCATGGCCGCGCGCTCGTCTTTGGCGCCGGGCGGCGCCGGGGCTTCGCGCTTGGCGCCGGCGACGTCTTTGTCGCGCGGGGTGTAGCTCGCGCCGGCCTTGATGGAGCGGCCCACGAGCAGGATCATCGCGACGACCGCGATCGCGAACAGGATGGGCGTGAGGTTCTTGCGCATGATCAAGGCTCCTGAATGAGACCGTCTTCGATGTGGACGATGCGATCGGCGAGGTGAAAGATGCGGTTGTCGTGCGTGACCACGACGACCGTGTGGCCGCGCTCGCGCGCGAGCTCGCGGAGGATCTCGGTGACGAGCTTGCCGTTCTCGGCGTCGAGCGCGGCGGTGGGCTCGTCGGCGAGGATGAGCGGAGGGCTGCCCGCGAGGGCGCGCGCGATGGCGACGCGCTGGCGCTGCCCGCCCGAGAGATCGCCTGGTTTGCTCGCGAACTTGCTCCCGAGCCCGACGCGATCGAGGAGCGCCCGCGCCTCTCGCCGCGCCTCGTCGGTCGGCACGCCGCGCAGCTCCAGCTGGAGCACGATGTTCTGCTCGGCGGAGTGCGACGCGATGAGGTTGTGCCCTTGGAAGATGAAGCCGATGTACTGCGTGCGGATGCGCGGGAGCTGCGACTCCTTGAGCTTGGCCACGTCCTCGCCGAAGAGCGTGACCGTGCCCTCGGTCTGCTTGAGCACGCAGCCGAGGATCGAGAGCAGCGTGGTCTTGCCGCTGCCCGACGGGCCCGCGAGCATCACGAATTCGCCCCGCGCGACCGGGAAATCGACGCCCTTGAGCGCCTGGAACGCGAGCGCGCCTTTGCCGTAGACCTTGGTGACGCCGCGCGCGTCGATGGCCCAATCCTTCTGGAGCCCGGGCGCGCGGTTCGAGCGCGGCGGCGCGTGGAAGTGCTCGGCTCTCATCGGAACACCATGGCGGGCTCGAGCTTGCGGAGGCGGAGCAGCGCGAACGACGAGGCCGCGATGCAGAGCCCGATCATCATCACGGTGGTGATGCCCATGAGCTGCGGCGTGATGAGCACGACGAGCTTGGGCGAGCGGATCGCGCCCGCGATCTGGGTGACGAGCGTGAAGCCGACGAGGCAGCCGAGGAGCGCGTACGCGACCGACTGCGCGAAGAGCAGCTTCGCGAGGTCCCACGTGGTCGCGCCGATCGCCTTCAGCGTGCCGAACTCGCGGATGTTGTCGACGACGGCCGAGAACGTGGTGAGCGCGACGATCACGAAGCCGATGATCAAGCCGAAGACGGTCGAGGTGCCGAGCGTGACGCCGATCGCGGTGCGCGTGAGGATGTAGCTCAGCGTCGAGCTACTGAACTCCTTCTGCGTCATGACCTTCACCTCGGGGAAGCGCTTCGCGAGCGCGTCGCGCGCCTTGATCGGGTCTTGCCCGGGTTCGAGGCCAACGAGGATGAAGTGCGCGCGATCCGAGTCGACCTTGAGGAGCATGCGCGCGTAGTCGAACTCGGCGAACGCGTACGGCGGCCCGAACGGGATGAGGCCCCACGTGAAGCCGCCGACCTGCACGTTGCGACCGCCGATCTCGCGGACGGAGCCGATGTTGAGGCCGCCGAGCAGCTCGCGCGATCCGTCTTCGAAGATCATCGTGTCGGGGTTGGCGAGCGCGTTCTTGTCGCCGGCGACGATGTTCCAAGGCCCGCCGCGCATCGCGGGCAGGCGCGTGCCGACGACGGTGACGGCCTCGGTGCCGCCGCCCGGCAGCGCGATCGACGCCGCGCCGTAGAGCAGCGGCTCGGCCCACGCGACGCCCGGCGTGCCGCGCACCTGCGTGGCGATGCCGATCGCGATGGGCTTCGAGGGTTGAAGCGCGGGCGTGTGCGGAGGCACGATCCACAGGTCCGCGCCTGCGTTGTCGATGAACATGGTGTTCTTCTTGAGGAGGCCCATGAAGGTGCCGGCCTGCTGGTTCGAGAGCAGCACGGCGAACACCACGCCGAGCAGCGTGCCCATCATCTTGAGCTTGTCGTGGACCATCATGCGCAGGCCCACGAGGGCCATCGCGCGGAAGCGGAAGCTCGATCCTCTGCGCACGACGGGCTTGGCCGACGAGGCCGAGATGGCCGCGCGATCGGCGGTCGCGGTGGAGCTGGTCATCGCGCGCCGTCCTTTCCTTTGCCGCTCGTGATCCGCACGAGGGCGCGCGCGTACGCGAGGTCCGCGAACGCTTGGATCTTGTTCACCTCGCTCGCGAACGCGTCGCGCTCGGCCTGCGTGACGTCGAGCTGCGTGGCCGCGCCGGTCGCGTACCTGTCGCGCGCGAGCCGCGCGGCGCGCGACGAAGCGGCGAGCTCCGCGCGCGCGGCTCTACACTTCGCGATCTGCGCCTTGACCTCTTGCCACGCGTTGAACAGCTCGTCGCGCGCGGCTTGTTGCACCTTGAGCTCGCGGGCCTCGGCCGCGGCGCGCTGCGCGCTCATGGCCTTGGCCGCGAAGATGGTCGACATGTCGAAGGTCCACGTCGCGGACACGCCGAGCGACCACGTCGAGACGTAGCCCGCGAAGCCGGTCGCGTTGGTGAGCCGCTCGTTGAGGTTGCCGGCGATCACGGGCACGAGCGCGCTCGTCCACGCGGCGCCCGCGTTTTTGTCCGCGGCCTTGCGCTCGAACGCGGCGGCCTTCACCAAGGGTTGCGCGAGCGCGCCTGGTTCGAGCGACGCGATGTCGGGCTCGGCGGTGAGATCGTCCTCGGGCAGCGGCACGGTGCCTTCGCTCGGCGCGAGGCCGGTGAGCGACGCGAGCGATCGGCGCGCGACGTTCTTGGCTTGCTCGGCGGACGCGACGACCTGCTTCGCGCGCTCGACGGCGGCGCGCGCGCGCTCGACGTCGAGGTCCGACGCGGCGCCCGCGTCCTTGCGGTTCTGCGTGAGCACGCGCGTCTCTTCCGCGGTGGCGAGCGCGCGCTCGGCGGCGGCGAGCGTGGCCTCGGCGGCGACGACTTGGTAGTAGCCGCGCGTGACGACCTTCTCGACGTCTTGGCCGGTGGCGGACGCGCGGAGCTTGGCGGCGTCGGCGGTCGCGTCGGCGGCGCTGATCCGGTGGAAGTTGCCGACGTCGATGAGCGGCACGTTGAGCGTGAAGGTCGCGTCGAGCTGATCGATCGGCGTGATGGTGGCGGAGCCGTTCGGCGTGGTGACGACGACCTCGCGCTGGTTGCGCGTGTACGAGGCCTTGGCGATGAGCGAAGGCCCGAGCCTCGCCCACGCTTGCTTCGCCTCTTCGCTGCGCTGATCGGCCACGGCGCGCGCCTCGAGCTGATCGGGGTTCTTGCCTTTGGCCGACGTGATGAACGCGTCGAGCGACTGGAGCGCGAGCGCGGGCGAAGGGGCGAGGAGCGCGGCGAGGAGCGTAGCGCCCGCGGTGATCACCGTCCTGGTATTGTTGAGTGAGCGGTTACTCATTAGTCACCTAGGGTTGGTTTTGTAGTCGTGGGAGGCGGGCGCGACGCCGCCCCAAAAGATGCTGACGAGGCCGCGGATATAGGTCTCTTCGGGGAGCGGCAATTCGTCGTTGGCTCGGTGGAGGACCTCGATGAACACGTAGTGATTGATGGAGCCCAGGAACATGCGGGCGGCGATCTCGGGATCTCGTTTATGGATCCTCCCGAGCTTCATTTCGGCCGCGAAGTACGCGGAGAGCTGTTTGAGCGCGCGGATGGGAGGGGGGTTTGGAGAGGTCATGATGTTGGGCAGCCCGTTGGAGCTCGGGTTGGACCAAGACATCATCATGAGCGGCATGATCGTGCGGAAGAACGCGATCATCTCGAGCCCCATCGCGATGAGGTGCTCGTGCACGTCGCCTGTCCCCACGCGGCCCGCGATTTTGTCGATCCACGCGGGGGCCGCGATTTTGTCGGCCATGGCCGCGCGAAACAGGTCCTCTTTGCTCTTGAAGCGCTTGAAGACGGTGCCCTCCGACACCTTGGCGCGGTCGGCGACCTCGGCGGTGGTCGCCAAAAACCCGCGCTCCAAAAACACGTCGCGCGCCGCTTCGAGGATGGTCTCGTCTTTGATGAGGGCGGGCCTCGCCATGAAAAAAGCTCCGCTGCGGATAATTAGTGAGTGAGCGCTCACTTTCTTAAGTTGCCCATTCGTTTCTGTCAAGGGTCGGTTGCAAAATCCTGATGAGAAGAGCGTGCGTGGCGGGGTGGGCCTAGATTCGGTCGCGATGAGGCGGCGAGAGGCGCTCGGGGTCATGGCGATGGCAGCGGCGTCGTGCGCTCGCGCGGGCTCGTCGTCGGAGAGACAAGGCGAAATGACCACATTGGATGGGCTCTCGAAGCGGATGCCTTCGTTGTTCCTCGCGCATGGCGCGCCGCCGTTGCTCGACGACGCGGGCTGGGTGCGCGAGCTCGGCGCGTGGGCGGAGGCGCTGCCGAAGCCGCGTGCGATCGTGATGATCTCGGCGCACTGGGAGGAGAAGCCGTTCGCGATCGGCGCGACCAGGCCGGCGCCGCTCATCTACGATTTTTACGGTTTTCCCGAGCGTTTTTATCAGATTCAGTACCCGTCGCCGGGGGCGCCCGAGGTGGCGGCGGAGCTGCGTGACTTGCTCAAGGGCGCGGGGCAGTCGTTCATCGAGTCGCCGGATCGCGGGCTCGATCACGGCTCGTACGTCCCGCTTTTGTGCATGTATCCCAAGGCCGACGTGCCGGTGCTCGGCGTGTCGATCCCGACGCAGGATCCCAAGGCGCTCTATGCGATCGGCGAGGTGATGGAGCCGCTCCGCGATCGGGGTGTGCTCATCGTCGGCAGCGGGTTTTTGACGCACAATCTTCGGACGTTTCGGATGGGCGCGCGCGGGACGCCGGCGTGGGCGACCGACCTCGACGGGTGGTGCAAGGACGTGATCGCGAAGCGCGATCTCGATGCGCTCTTCGACTACAAGGCGCGGGCGCCGGGTGTGCGCGAGGCGCTGCCCACGCACGAGCACTTCGTGCCGCTCTTCGTGGCGATGGGGGCGAGCGACAAAAGCCGCGGGGCGGTGAGCTTCCCCATCGAGGGCTTCTGGTTCGGCTCGTTCACGCGGCGATCGGTCGAGCTCGCGTAGTCGTGGGCCGTGCTGCGACGTGAGGCTTGACGAGGCGAGCGAGGCGGCTATATTGCCGCCTCTCTCGCAGCATTTTCCAGCTTAGCTCAGTCGGTAGAGCAGGCGGCTGTTAACCGCCGGGTCGCTGGTTCGAGTCCAGCAGC
>CAYTJL010000188.1:0-19250 GCA_964437785.1 uncultured Polyangiaceae bacterium | reverse complement strand
GGCCCGATCGCCTCTACCCTTCTGCGCGGCATGCAAGACCCCCGGCCGCGCACGCTCACCGCGAGCCTATTCGTCGCGGATCTCTTCGATCAAAACACGCTCGCGCACCCGCTCGCGTCGCCCGAGCTCGCGTCGTACGGCCCGCCTTCGGAGGTCCTCGAAGAGCTCTCGCTCTTCCTCCACGAGCACGTCGAGCACGCCGCTCCAGACGCCATCGCGCGCCTCGTCTTCCCCGAAGGCACGAGGCTCCACGAGGTGGCCGTCACGCTGCCGCCCGACGAGCTCCCGAGGCGCCTCGCGCGCGAGGTGACGGTCACCATCCCGTGCGCGGTGATCGAGGACGCGTCGCCGGACGAGGGCGGCAAGGAGCGCGGCGCGTGGGTCATGATCCCCGCGCTCGATCACACGGCGTACGTCGCGGCGGGCGAGGACATCGACAAGGTCGTGCGGAGAGAGGTGCGGCGGCTCGTCGTCGCGCACGAGCTCTCGACCATCGAGCAGCTCGCGCTCTTCCCGGCGCGCGCCCACGCGATCATCCCGATGACCATCACCTTGCCCGATCGCGCCTCGATCGCAGGGGGAAAGTCCGCGCGCAAGAAGCTCGCGGAGAAGGCCAAGCAGATCGAGGCGGCCGAGGTGCTCGCGTCGATCGGATCGCGCGTCCTGCCGGACAAAAAGGGCGCGCCCATCACGGGGCGCGACGACGAGCTCGACGCGCTCAGCGTGCTCCTGGAGGGTCGCGAGCGCTTGAGCGTCGCGCTGGTCGGGCCCGAGGACGCCGGCAAGAGCGCGCTCGTGCGCGCGTTCGCGGCGCGATCGAAGCGGCCGGTGTTCGCGACCTCGGGCGCGCAGCTCCTCGCGGGGATGAGCGGGCTCGGCGAGTGGCAGGAGCGCGTGCGCGAGGTGATGGAGGCCGCGCGCGATCTCGACGCGATCGTCTATTTCGACAGCTTCGAGGACCTGCTCACCGAGCGCGTCGAGTCGGGCGGCGCGGATCTGCCGAGCGCGATCCGCCCTTGGATCGAGCAGGGACTCGTGCGCGTGCTCGGCGAGATCCGGCCCGAGTCGCTCGACGCGCTGGAGTCACGGAGCTACGCGTTCGCGGCGGTGCTCGCCCGCGTGCGCGTGAGCGCGATGGCGCCCGCGCAGGCGCTCGCGGTGATCGAGCGCATCGCGGCGCACGACGCGGGGAGCGACACGGACAAGCCCGCGATCGACGGGCCCCTCGCCTCCACACCGCCGGTCGCGCGCGAGGCGCTGCCCGCGCTGATCGATCTCGCGCACCGGTACCTCCCGTACGGCTCGTTCCCCGGCAAGGCGGTGCGGCTCTACGACGATCTGCGCGGGGCGCGCTCCTTCAGCGGATCGCCGTCGCCCGAGCCCATCCCCGCGCGCGAGCTCTTCCAGCTCTTCTCGCGCCTCACGGGCGTGCCCGAGCTCCTCCTGCGCGAGGACGCGCCGCTCCGCGTGGACGACGTCGCGACGTACCTCTCCGAGCGCGTGATCGGCCAGGAACGCGCGGTGCGCGCGCTCGCCGAGACGATCGCGATCGTGAAGGCGGGCCTCCAGCCCGAGAACAAACCGCTCGCGACGTTCCTCTTCGTCGGCCCGACGGGCGTCGGCAAGACCGAGCTCGCCCGCGCGCTCGCGGAGCTGCTCTTCGGATCGAAGGATCGCCTGATCCGCTTCGACATGAGCGAATACGCGACGCCCGACGCCTCGTTCCGCCTCATCCGCGGCGCCGAGCGCGCGGACGGCCTGCTCACGCGGAAGATCCGCGAGCAGCCCTTCAGCGTGGTCCTCCTCGACGAGATCGAGAAGGCCCACCCGTCGGTCTTCGATCTGCTCCTCCAGGTGACGGGCGAGGGCAGGCTCACGAACGCGCGCGGCAAGACCGCGCACTTTCAGAACGCGATCGTGATCATGACGTCGAACCTCGGCGCGACCTCCAAGGAGCAGGGCGTGGGGTTCGGCGCGGGCGAGCGCGGGATCGACGCGCGCTTCGCCGAGATCGTGGCCGAGACGTTCCGGCCCGAGCTCGTCAACCGCATCGATCGCGTGATCCCGTTCGCCGCGCTCCAACGCGAGGAGATCGAGCGCGTGACGAGGCTCGCGATCGACAAGCTGCGCGAGCGCCGCGGCGTCGAGCAGGCCGGCGTCTCGCTCGCGGTGAGCGATCGCGCGATCGCGCGCGTGGCCGAGGACGGCTACTCGGCCATCTACGGCGCGCGCGCGCTCCGGCGTCACGTCGAGGAGCGGATCGGCGCGCCCGTCGCGCGGCTCCTCGCGTCGCTCGGCGAAGAGCGCGAGCTGTGGGTGCACGTGACCGTCGCGGGCGAGCCGGTCCACCGTGGGGCCACGCCCCCGGGCGCCGACGCCGAGGGCGTGATCGCCGCGCGCGCCGAGGTGGGCCCGCTCGCCATCGAGGTGCGGCGAAAGAAGAGCGTGAAGGCGGCGCACCAGGTCTTCGAGTTCGATCGGATCGCCGGGCTGCGCCGCGACGTCGACGCGTGGATGGCGCTGCCGAACGTCGAGCAGATCAGCGATCAAGTGGACCTCACCATCGCGCAGCTCGCGACCGGAGGGCAGGGCGACGACGCGCGCTTCCGCCGCGAGGTCGGGGAGCTTCATGCCGAGCACCACCGGCTCACGACCGTCCTCGCGTCGCTGCGCGAGCCCGCCGAGGAGCTCGCCGCGATCGAAGAGCTCGCGCTCTTCGGCCTGCTCTCAGGCGAGGACGTGACCCAGCTCGCGGGCGACGCCGAGGCCGCGTTCGGGCTCGTTCGCGACGCGCTCCCGCACGCGCTCGTCGCGCTCTACCCCTCGCGCGACGAGGTCACGTTGATCGTCGAGGAGCGCGACAAAGGCGCGATGATCACGCACGTCGAGCCGATGCTCCGCGAGATCAAGCGGCGGCGCTGGAGCGCGATCGTCCACCTCGCGGGTGATCGAGCGACCCGCGAAGGCGGAGTCGCGACCCACGTCGATCGCGCGGGCGCCTCCGACGAGCCGTGGCCCATCGAGCGGCCGTGGGGCCCGCCCCGCGCGATCGATCACGCGATCGCGGCGATCCTCGGGGAGAAGCCGCCTCGCAGCGTGCTCCTCCGGTGCAAGGGGACCGACGCGGGCGCCTTCCTCGCGCTCGAAGCGGGCGTGCACCGCTTCCCCATGTCGAGCCGCGTGGCGGGGAGCGATCGCGTCGGGCACGTGCTCGTGCGCGCGGCCGCCATGCGCTTCGAAGTGCCCGACGAGGCGTGGACCAAGGACGATCTCGCGCCGTGGACCGAGCCGCTCGATCGCGGCGTGATCGCGCGCGACGTCGTCGACGGCGTCGTGTGGATCGCGAACAAGCGCGTGGGCGTCCCCATGGAGAGGCGCGCGTACTGGTCGATGCTCGACGCGATCGCGTGCGCGCACCTGCTCCTCTTCGAGGGAGGCGCGCTCGATCGCGACGAGGCCCTCCCGGAGCCGGACGTCGAGGAGGACGCCTGATGCAGCTCACGATCGGCGTCTTCGAACGCAGGAGCGGCGGCGACCACATGTGGAAGGCGCTCGGGCTCGGCGTGCACGCGATCTCGGAGTCGGGGAAGAACCCGCGCAAGATCGAGCAGCGCATCGTGGAGGACATGCGCAAGCTGGTGGCGGAGATCCCCGCGCGCGAGAGCGCGACGTTCGCGATGCCGCGCGGGGTCCGCCTCACGCGGATGCGGCTCGAAATGTCGCTCGGCGAGGGGTCCGAGCGGAGGCGCGTGAGCGGGCTCTTCCCGATCGTGATCACGCCGCGATGGGCGTCGGAGGAGGAGCGCGTCGAGATCGGCTGCCACCCGCTCCGCCCCTTCGAAGGTGTGATCCTCGGCGCCCACGAGATCATCGCGGAGCAGCTCTCGGCCTATTTTTCGCGGGCCTGGGTCAAGCTCTCGAACGACGATCTCGAGGAGCTCCGATCGCAGGGCAAGGAGCGGATCCGCGCGGTGTCGTTCTCGTGCTCGCCGCGATCGGTGCTGCTCGATCTCCCCAAAGACGGCGCGCTCGCGGCGCTGAACCGCGGCGCCGCGGAGAGCCGCGGCAAGCGGCGCGGCCTCACGATCGTGCCCAAGATCGGCGTGGATCTCACGCGGCGCGCGGCCGAGGGCGAGCTCTCGATCGGCCTCACGCGCTCGCCTCACCGCGAGCGGCTCCTCGCGCTCCTGCAAGGCGACAGGCCGCGATCCGTGATCGTCGTCGGCCCGCCCGGCTCGGGCAAGAGCACGCTCATTCATCAAGCCGTCCACGATCTGCTCGACGCCGACGGGTACGCCGCGCACAAGAATCTGGATCGCGTGCGGCACGTCTACCGCATCGCGGGCAAGCGCCTCATCGCGGGGATGAGCCGGCTCGGCGAGTGGGAGAAGCGCGCGATCGAGCTCTACGAGGACGCGCGCGACGAGAAGGTCCTGCTCGCGATCGAGGACGTCGCGCACTTCGGCCGCCTCGGGCGATCCCAGGGCAGCGATCGCGCGGTCGCCGACGTGCTGCGCGGGCCGCTCGCGCGGCGGCAAATCACGATGATCGCCGAGGCGACGAGCGAGGAGCTGCGCGCGCTCGAAGAGGACGCGCCGGGGTTCGCCTCGCTCTTCGCGGTGCTGCCGCTCCCCGAGGCCACGCCGAGCGAGACGATGCGCCTGCTCGTGCGCGAGCGCCGCGCGCTGGAGCGCGCGTACACGAGGAACATCGAGCCCTTCGCGCTGCGCGCGGTGGTCGAGCTCACGGGCGCGCTCTTGCCCGCGCGCTCGTTCCCGGGCAAGGCGATCGATCTGCTCCGCGATCTCGCGCGCGCGGTTGCGAGCGGGACCAACGCAGGCAACCACGTCACGACCGAGTCGGTCTTCTTCGCGCTCTCGCAGAAGACCGGGATGCCCGAGGTGATGCTCCGCCGCGACCGCGCGCTCGATCCCGCGGAGCTCTCGCGCACGCTCGCCGCGCAGGTGCTCGGGCAGGACGAGGCCGTGCGCGCCGCGGTGGAGCTCGTGGTGCGCATCAAGACCGGCATCGTGGACGCGCGGAGACCCTACGGCGTCCTGCTCTTTACGGGCCCCACGGGCACGGGCAAGACCGAGCTGGCGAAGGCGATCGCGGAGTACCTCTACGGCAGCGCGTCGCGTTTGCTCCGCTTCGACATGAGCGAGCTCAGCGGCCCCGACGCGCCCGCGCGCCTCATCGGCGACCGGTGGAGCCCCGAGGGCGTGCTCACCCGCCGCGTGATGGAGCAGCCGTTTTCGCTCGTGCTCCTCGACGAGATCGAGAAGGCGCACCCGTCGGTCTTGAGCCTGCTCCTCCAGCTCTTCGAAGACGGCCGGCTCACCGACGCGGCGGGGCGCACCGCGCACTTCTCGCACACGGTCGTGATCATGACGTCGAACCTCGGCGCGCGCGCGCGATCGCCGGTGGGCTTCGGCGACGAGGGCGCCCGGGTGATGGCGTCGATCGCGCGGGAGGTGCGCGAGCACTTCCCGCCCGAGCTCTGGAACCGCATCGATCGCGTGGTGCCCTTCCAGCCGCTCTCGCCCGCGATCGCCGCGTCGGTCGCGGGCAAGGAGCTCGACAAAATGCTCCGCCGCCGCGGCCTCACCGAGCGGCACATCTTCGTGCGCGTGGGCGCGGGCGTCCCCGAGGCGATCGCGCGCGACGCGTTCCGCGCGCCCGACGGCGCGCGATCGATCAAGCGCTACCTCGAAGATCACATCGGCGAGGGGATCGGCGAGGCGATCGCCGCCTCGCCGCGCGCGGCCATGCAGGTCTTCGCGATCACCGCGGGGGACGGAGGGGGCTTCTCGCTCTCGCGCGAGGCGCTCGTCGAGGCGAGGCCCGCTGAGGCGCGCTTCACCGTCGAGCCGCTCCTCAAGATCGCGCAGTCGGAGGTGGACACCCACGTGCCCGCGCTCGTGCGCTTCGCCGAGCGGCTCGATCTGACGAGCGCGTTCGCGGGGCTCTCGCGCCGCGTCTCGCAGCACATGGACGAGCACGCGCGGGGCGGCGCGATCGAGCACGCCGAGGCCATCTACTACCTCGACGAGGCGCGCGCGGCGATCGCGAGCTTCCGCGAGCGGATCGCGGCGATCGGAGGCGGCGTCCGCCGTAACGACTGGATCGACGCGATCGAGGAGAGGCTCGACACGCAGGATTTCCCGGCCGGGGATGAGTGGGGAGATCGCGGCAGGGCGCGGCGCCCGCGGCACGTGCGCGCGGCGGTGAGGCCGCAATCGATCACCAAGCAGGAGCTCATCGATCTGTGGGCCGAGGGCACGTCGCTCCGGCGCGCGCTCAGGAGGCTCGACGATCCCCACCAGCACGAGGTCTTGCTCGAGCTCTATCGCGCGGGCCAGCTCGGCGAGCGCGAGCGCTTCGAGCGGCCTCGCCCGGGGCTCCTCGAAGAGCTCGTCCGGGCGATCGCCGCGGGTCGTGACCCTGCGCTCGCGGGTCGCCCGATCGCCCGCGCGCGCGGCGAGGTCGAGAGCTGGGCCGCGAGGACCGCGCACGGCCCCCGCCAAGGCAAGGGGTCGGCGTCGCTCGACGAGGCGCTCGACGGCAGCGCGAGCGTGATCGCGCTGCGCGTGATCGGGCTCGGCGTGCGCGATTTCTACGAGCTCGATCACGGCACGCACGTGTGGTCGTCGCACACGCGCGGGCCCGAGATCGTGCGCCTGCGCGTGCTCGCGCCGGGCTCCGCGGCCGAGGCGGTGCGCGCCTTCGCCGCGCGCGCAAAGGCGTGGCGCCCCGGTCCACCGTGGGGGCTCGGGCCCGGCGAGCAGCACGAGGAGAGCCCGTTCGCGCTGCCTCCGCTCGTGCGCGCGATCCGCTTCGAACCGCCGTCGAGCGCGACCGCCGGCGCGCCGGTCGAGATCGAGGATTACGTCATGGGCTACGCCGAGACGGTCGACGCCAAGTCCATCGCGGCGGCGCTCCAGGAGCTCTTCATGTTGCGACGGAGCCGCGAGGACGTCGGGGAGGCGGCGCGATGAGCAAGCGCTCGCTCCGCGTCTACATGGTCCGGCACCACACCGGCCACGTGACGGGCATCCTCCTGCGCGCGTGGACGTCGTTCTTCGACGCGCCTCCTCCCTCGGCGTTCGGCGCCTCGGAGGACGACGTCCTCGCGGCGCTCGAGATCGAGCTGTTGGCGCGCGCGTCACGAGGCGACCCGCTCGAGCGCTATTTGTGGAGCGCGTCCTTCGACGTCCGCGCGGTCACCGTCGAGGCGCTCGTGCAGAGCACCGTGCGAAAGCGCACGGTGATCGGCAAGCGCGCGGTGCCGCTCCGCGTGACGTACCTCGCGGGTGAGATCGACGGCGGCGGCGTGCGCATCGTGGTGCCGCGCTTCGGGTGGCGCTTCATCGTCGAGGAGGTGAGCATCGCGGGGCCGGTGATCGAGCGCGCGGTCGCGACCATGCTCGCGGGCGAGCACGCGAGCTCGGTCTACGATCTGCGGGCCGAGAAGGACGAATACGTGCGCGCGTGGTCGCCGCGCCTGCTCGAATCGAGCGACGCCGCGGAGCCCGACGAGCCCTCGGACTACCCGGCGGTGCGCATGGTCGCGGACGATCTCGTCGAGCGCGCGGCGCGCGGGAAGCTCCCCGTGATCGTCGGGCCGATGCGCGAGCTCGACGCAGCGGCGCCGCTCATCAAGCGTTCGCCGCCCGCCTCGATCGCGCTCGTCGGGCCGCCCGGCGTGGGCAAGACCGCGTGGGTCATCGCGCTCGCGCGCCGCATGTTGCAAGCGAGCCGCGAGAAGCCGAGGCGCGCGGTGCCGAGGATTTGGAGCACGTCGGCCGATCGGATCTTGTCGGGCATGAAGTACCTCGGCATGTGGCAGGAGCGGTGCCTCGCGATGGTCGAGGAGCTCTCGGGCGAGGGGGACTACCTCCACGTGACGAGGCTCCTCGACGTCCTCCGCCCGCAGCCCGACGGCGCGTCCATCGCGGAGATCCTCGCGCCCGCGATCCGCGCGGGCGAGGTGAGCGTGATCGTCGAGGCGACGGAGGAGGAGCTGATCGCGGCCGAGCGCCGCGCGGCCTCGCTCGTCGCGAGCCTCGAAATCGTGCGCCTCACGGAGCCTCCTCCCGCCGCGATCCCTGCGCTGCTCGACGAATACGAGCTTCGCCGGTCCGCGCGCGTCCACCTCCACCCCGCCGGCAAGAAGAGGCTCGTCTCGCATCTCACGATGTTTCGCCGCGACGTCGCGTTCCCCGGCAAGGCCTTTCGCTTCTACGATTTCGTGCAGCAGGAGGCGGAGGGCAGGGAGGCCGCAGAGCCTTCGGAACAAGGCGAGAGCGGCCCTCGGGTGCTCTATCCCCGCGACGTCTCGGAGGCGTACGCGCGCTGGTCGGGCCTGCCGATCGAGATCATCTCCGACGAGCTCCCCGCGGGCGCGGAGGTGATCGCGGAGCGGCTCAGGCGCCGCGTGATCGGGCAGGATCACGCGTGCGCGGTCGCGTCGCGGGTCCTCGCGCGGTTCAAGGCGAACATGAACGATCCCGAGCGGCCCGCGGGGGTGCTCTTGTTCGTCGGGCCCACGGGCGTGGGCAAGACCGAGCTCGCCAAGGAGATGGCGCGCGCGATGTTCGGCGATCGCCCGATGATCCGGCTCGACATGAGCGAATACGCGCACCCCGGATCGGTCGCGAGGCTCTGCGAGGCGGGCCGCGGCTCGACGTCGCTCGCGCAGCGCGCGCGGCAGGAGCCGCTCAGCTTGGTGCTCTTCGACGAGATCGAGAAGGCCGACAGCGAGGTGCTCGATCTGCTGCTCGGCGTGCTCGGCGAGGGGAGGCTCACCGACGAGGATGGGCGGCTCGTCGACATGCGCATGACGGTGATCGTGATGACGTCGAACCTCGGCGTCGGAGGCAGGACCGTGGGCTTCGGCGGAGGCGACGCGGAGACCTCGATCCGCGCCGTGCGCGATCACTTCCGGCCGGAGCTCTACAACCGCATCGATCACGTGGTCCCGTTCCGCGCGCTCTCGCGCGACGACGTGCTTCGCATCGTGGATCTGGAGCTGCAAAAGGCCGCGGCGCGCACGGGGCTCGTGCGGCGTCGCTTGACGATCGCCGTGGACGCGGCGGCGAGGGCGAAGATCGCCGAGCTCGGCTATCACCCGACCAAGGGCGCGAGGCCGCTCAAGCGCGTGATCGAAGAGCTCGTCATCACGCCCGTCGCGACGCGGATGGCGGCGGACGCTCGCCTCGCGGACGCGACCATCGCCGTCGGCGTAGGGCCGGGCGACGCGATCGTGATCAGCTGAAAATCAAGCGGCGCGCGGACCTTTTCCGAGCTGGAGCAGGCGCCCGAGGTGGTGCTTGCCCGCGGTGACCGCGGCGCCCGGCCACGCGAGGGCCGGGTCGTTGTACATGGTGCACGTCGCGCAGGTGCGCGGCATCTTGCCGTTCTTCCACGCCGTCGTGACGCGCTCGAGCCGATCCCACGCCGTGCGGAGATCGATCTCGCTCAGGTAGCCGAGCGACATGTCCGGGTCGTGATGGACGTTACGGCACGAGCAGGCGAGGATCTCGCCGTCGGGGTGGACGACCACATAATAGAGCTGGGCGCAGGGCCTATTCTCGTGCGGCACCATCTTCTCGAAGACCATGTTGCCGGTCAGCATCGAAGGTTTGATGAGGCCGCCCCAATCGGCGTATGCCGAGTTCCACTCGACCAGATCGACGATCGCTTCGAGCTCGACCATGTCGGGGCTGTTCATGAAATCGGTCGGCGGTTTGTCGGAGCGGATGCGGAGGCCCGAGGGCTTGCGGCGCTCGGGCGGCAGCGCGTGGTTCTTGCGGAAAAGCTCGAGCACGTTGCGCCGCATCCGCTTGTATTGATCGGAGCGATAGAGCCTCTTGTACATCTCCTCGTCGAACGCGCTCGTCGACACGTAGAGCACGTCGGGCCCGCGCTCCAAGTAGGCGTCGATCCCGATCTTGTCGAGCAGGACGCCGTTGGTCGACATGGTGATGCGCGTGACGCCGGCCGCGCGGAGCTTGTCGAGCTTGTCGAGGAACCGCGGCGCGATCAGCGGATCACCGAGGTTCGGCGCGAGCTCGACCGTGGTGATGCCCATGCGCGGGATCTCGGCGACGAGCTTTTCGAAGAGCTCGTCTTTCATGCTGATGCGCTCGGATTTGTCGAGGAACTGATACGCGCAGAAGGTGCAATCCGTGTTGCAGATGCGGGTGAGCGCGATGCCGAGCACGGGGACCGTGGGCTTGATGGCCTTGTCGGGGAGGTGGTTCCAAAGCCTCTGCGCGAGCGGGACGCCGGCGGCGCGGATCGAGTCCTTGAGGCGCTGCTTGATCTTGTAGGCGGCCGTGACCTTGATGGTTTCTCGCATCGCTCTTCGCCTCTCACCGCGCGGCACGCCACGCAAAGGTCCGCCGAACCGGGCGCGGGGGCGCCCCTCTCCGTTGTTGTTGCACGAGCCGAGGAGGGAGTTCAATCGACACGGCGATCAATCGAGCGTGAGCGGGACGATCTCGACGCTCGGCCCCGGGGGTGTGATCTCGCTCGCTCCTCCCGCGCGCAGCGAGGCCACCACCGCGTCCCCCGCGCGCCGCACGTAAATGAGGTGTTGGAGCGGGACGGCGCTCCACGTGTCGCGATCGCGGGTGAGCGGCTCGGAGGCGATGATGCAGGATTGCGCGCTCTCCCCCGCTTCGCGCATCTTCCACTCACCGTCGTAGAAGCCATACTCGGACCCTTTGGTGTACCAGATGCGGAGCGCGCTCTCCTCGGGAGGGTGGTAGTTGTCGCCGAGGCCCTCATAACACCCCAAATCGAACGTGTAGCAACACGCCAAGATGTCGGTGCCGTCGCTCAAAAAGAGGTTCATCGGCGAGAACGTGCGGATCTGGAGCTCGCGACGGATGTCCGCGATCACGCGGAGCGTCTTTTTGAGGCCGCGGGCGATGTCCGATGTGCTCAAGTCGCCCCACGGATCGTCGAGCTGGGAGAGCAGGAGCGCATAGACGTGCTCGCTGTCGGTGTTGCCCTGGATGCGCCGCGCGAGATCGGGTTTGACGTGGCGGAGCAGCGGCAACTTCATCTCATCGAAGCGGGCGAGCTGCCCGTTGTGGGCGAGCGCGAGCCGCGCGCCGTCGAAGAGGAACGGGTGGAGGTTTTGCTCGTTGATGACGGCCCGCACGTCGTAGGCGACGCCGCGCAGGTGGGTGAGCAGGCACGTCGCCTCGACCTTGCGCGCGAGGGCGCGGAGGTTTCGATCGTAGATGGCGAGCTGGGTCGACCGATAAATGTAGGGTAAATTGGGCTGTTTGGAGCGCGCGTCCCACGCGATGAAGCCCGAGCCCGCGAGGTTCAGGCGGTGAAAGAGGGCGGCTTGGTGCGTCTGGTTGACGAACGAGACGTCGGGCGCATAGAGCATGTGCTCGAGCAGGATGGGCTCACCGAGGTACGCGAGGACACGGCACATCCCCGCGTCATGACTCGGCTCTTCCGCGGCGGCAAGAGACGATCAACAAATAGCGAACAAGCCACCCAAACAGGGGTTCTTCGCGGGCCACCTTTGTTGTATAGGGGGCCATGGTAGCGAAGCGCCTCCGTCACCCGCTCACGGCTTTGTCTGCGATCGCAGCGCTCTTTTGCGCGTGCACGCCACCTTCGGACGAGGCGCCGCCGCAGACGCCGCCGCAGCCGACCGCCCCGGCATCGGGGGCCGGCGCGGCGCCGCCCGCCGCTGTCGAGCCCGACACGTCGGCCGAGGCGGACGCCCTGATTCAACGCAACATCGCCGCGCGCGGCGGGCTCGACAAGCTCCGCGCGATTCGCTCCCTCCGCATCTCGGGCCGCGTGCGTTATGGCGCGGACGGCTCGTTCGAGATGGAGCTCGCCGAGCTCGTGACGCGCGCCGGGGCGGTCCGCTACGAGTGGACCCTTCAAGGCATCACCAGCGTCGATGCGTTCGACGGCAAAGAGGGGTGGAGCACCGATCCCAGCAACGGCCGCGTCGATCCCTTCAAGATGTCCGCCGACGACGCCAAAGACATGGCGCAGGAGGGCGACCTCGACGGGCCGCTCGTCGATTGGCGCGAGAAGGGCCACAAGGTGAGCTACCTCGGCGTCGAGGACGTGGACGGGACGCCCGCGCACAAGCTCCGTGTCATCCGTAAAGACGGCGACGTCGAATATCGTTATCTCGACCCCGATGCGTGGTTGGAGGTCCGCATCGTCAAAGAGAAGAAGGCGCGCGGGGTCGAGACCATCGTCGAGGTGGATCTCGGCGATTATGAGCTCGTCGGCGGCGTGTGGATGCCGCTCTCGTCGGTGTCGGGCAGGCGGGGAATGCCGCGCAACGCCCGTGTCCAAATCACCCGCGCCGACGTCAACGGCGCGGCCGACAACGCCCTCTTCCAGTTCCCGGCGCCGGGCGTCAAAGCCGTGAGGAGCATCGTTTTGGGCGCGGACGCCGCGGTCAAGCCGAGCGCGCCGCCCGTCGCCGCGTCGTCCGCGACTCCCCCGCTCGACGGCAGCGTGCTCTCCGGGCTCGGCGGCCGCAACATCGGCGCTGCCGTCATGAGCGGTCGTATCGCCGCGGTGGCCGCCCGCTACGACAAGGGCAAGACCACCATTTATGCAGGCTCCGCGTCGGGCGGCGTGTGGAAGTCGCCGGACGACGGCACCACCTGGCGCCCCATCTTCGACAAGAACCCTGTCCAATCCATCGGCGCGGTCACCCTCGATCCGAGCCGCCCCGACACGGTTTGGGTCGGGACGGGCGAGAGCTGGACGCGCAACTCGGTCTCCATCGGCAACGGCATTTACAAGTCGACCGACGGCGGCGCCACGTGGAAGAACATGGGTCTCCCCGAGTCCGAGCGCATCGTGCGCATCTTGGTCCACCCGTCGAACAGCGATGTCGTCTACGCGTGCGTCCCCGGCAAGCTCTGGAGCGACAGCCCCGATCGAGGCGTGTACAAGACCGAGGACGGCGGCAAATCGTGGTCGCTCGCGCTGAAGGGCAATAACCTCTCGACGGGCTGTTCGAGCCTCGCGATGGATCCCAAAGACCCCTCGGTGCTCTTCGCGGGCATGTGGGATTTCCGCCGCAAAGGCTGGACGTACCGCTCGGGCGGCGAGGGGCCGACCGCGGCGAGCGCGAGCGGGCTTTATCAAACGAGGGACGCCGGCAAGACGTGGACCGCGCTCGATCCGCAGGCCAACAAGGGTATCCCCGCGGCGCCGTGGGGGCGCGTCGAGGTGGTGATCGCGCCCTCCGACGGCAACGTGGTTTATGCCTTCATCGAGTCCAAGGACTCGGCGCTCTACCGATCGAGCGACGGCGGCAAGACGTGGGAGGCGCGCGACAAGAGCTCGGGCATGGTGTGGAGGCCCTTTTACTTTGCTCGCCTCGTCGTCGACCCGCAGAACCCCGATCGCCTCTTCAAGGCGGGCGGCGGCCTCATCGTGAGCGAGGACGGCGGCAAGAGCTTCGCGTACTCCGGCGGGCGATCGCACGGCGATTGGCACGACCTCTGGATCAACCCCACCGATCCCAAACACGTTGTCGGCGGGGACGACGGCGGGATGTTCATCTCGCACGACGGCGGGAGCCGCTGGCTCAAGACCAACAACCTCCCTGTCTCGCAGTTTTATCACGTCAGCATCGACAACAAGGACCCGTACAACGTCTATGGCGGGCTCCAGGACAACAGCTCGTGGAAGGGCCCTTCGGCCGCGCCGGGCGGCATCAGCAACGGGCTTTGGACCAACGTCTACGGCGGGGACGGCTTTTACACGCTGGTCGACCCGACGGACCCCGACGCGGTCTACGCCGAGTACCAAGGCGGCTTCATCGGGCGCGTGGATCTCCGCACGCACGCCGGGCGCGACATCCAGCCCAAAGCGGGCTTCAAAGAGAAGCTCCGGTACAACTGGAACGCGCCCATCCACGTGAGCCCGAGCCAAAAGGGTGTCCTTTATTTGGGCTCTCAGTTCTTGTTCCGCTCCAAAGACCGCGGCGACACGTGGGAGCGCATCTCGCCCGACCTCACCACCAACGATCCCGAGAAGCAGAAGCAGGAGCTCTCGGGCGGCATCACGGTCGACAACTCGTCGGCCGAGATGCACACCACCATTTACACCATCAGCGAGTCGCCGCGCGACGGTAAGGTCATTTGGGCCGGCACCGACGACGGCAACCTGCACGTCACGCGGGACGGCGGCAAGAAGTGGACGAACGTGATCGGCAACGTGCCTGATCTGCCCAAGCACTCGTGGGTGAGCTGGGTCGAGGCGAGCCGGTTCGAGCCGGGCGTCGCCTATGCGACGTTCGACCGGCACACGTTCGGGGACATGACCCCGTGGGCGTACAGGACCAATGATTATGGCCAGACGTGGACCCGCATCGTGTCCCCGGCGCTCGGCGTGCGCGGGTATGCGCACGTCATCAAAGAGGACGTGGTGAAGCGCGATCTGCTCTTCTTGGGCACCGAATTCGGGCTCTACGTCTCGGTCGACGGCGGCGCGCGTTGGGCCGAATGGCGGGGCGCGGATTTTCCGAGCGTGGCGGTGCGCGAGGTGCAGATCCACCCGCGCGAGCACGATTTGGTGATTGGCACGCACGGTCGTGGCATTTGGATCGTGGACGACATCACGCCGCTCCGTCACATGGACGCCGATCTCCTCGGCAAACACGCGGCCTTCTTGCCGGCGCGGCCCACGCAACAGCGGCTCATCCCCAAGGCCGGCGGGTGGGTCGAGGGCGACGCGACGTTCGTGGGGCAAAACCCTTCGAGCGGCGCGGTGATCACGTATTATCAAAAGGCCCGTCACCTCTACGGCCCGCTCAAGCTCGAGGTCTTCGACGACAAGGGCAAGCTCGTCGACACGCTCGACGCGAGCGTTCGGAGGGGGATTAACAGGGTGGTCTGGTCGATGGCGGTCAAGCCCCCTCGGGTGCCGCGGGCGGCGTCCATCGCGTACGGCGCGAGCAGCGGGCCGCGCGTCTTGCCGGGCACCTACACGCTCAAGCTCACCAAAGGGAGCGAGACCATCGAGGGCAAGCTCGTCATCGGGCTCGACCGGCGCGCGACGTACAAAGTGGCCGATCGCAAGGCGCAGTTCGAAGCGGCGATGAAGGCCCACGCGCTCTTCGGCGAGATGAGCGCGCTCTCCGATCGTATCGAGTCGCTCGCGAACGCCGCGGAGGCGAGGGCCGCGGCGCTGCCTGCGGGCGACGCGCTCGCGCAGAAGCTCCGCGCGGTCAAGGGCAAGTTGGAGGAGGCGCGCAAGAAGATCGTGGCCACCAAGGAGGGCGGCGCGATCACGGGCGAGGAGCGGATTCGCGAGCACCTGGATCAGCTCTATGAGGCGATCCTCGGCTGGGAGGGCAAGCCCACCAAGAACCAGGTTGAGCGCATCGACGTGCTGAAGCGCGAGCTCTCGCTCGTCGCGACCGAGGTCGACGGCATCGTCACGAGCGACCTCAAGCCGCTCGGCACCGAGCTGAAAGACAAGAAGCTCGAGCCCATCGCGCTCGATCAACAGCCTGTCCCGAGGTTCGGCGGGCTGCCTGAGGGGGCCTCGCTCGCGCGCTGCGTCCATGGCCTCTGTGAGTCGGGTGTCGTCGCAAAGAAGCGTTGAGCGCTCTCACGTTCATGATATCCTCGGAGGCCGATGACCGCCCGCGCCCCCTCCTCCTTCCTCATCGATCGTGAATCGCTCCGGCGGAGGCACCGTTACCTGAGCGCGCCTGCGCCCATTTATTTCCCTTCCGAGCAAGAGATGCCCGAGACCAACCGGCACATGGAGCAGCGCACCGCGCTCTATTGGATCTTGAAGCTCGAGCTCGCGCACACGAGCACGCTCGGCTCGGATCAATTCGTCTATTATGATCCGACCACGGCCTCAAAGTGCCTTGCGCCCGACGTCTTCGTGTGGCTCGGCGCGCCGCACCAGACGTTCGACACGTGGAAGACGTGGGAGCGGGGCGCGCCTCATTTGGCCGTCGAGATCGCGAGCAAATCCGATCATGACGAAGAGGATTGGGACGACAAGCTCGAGCGCTACCGAGCGTCGGGCATCGGGGAGATTGTGCGCTTCGACGCGCGCGACAAGCGGCGCTCCATTCGTATTTGGGACAGGCTCGATGAGGTGCTCGTCGAGCGCGCGGGGGACGATCCCGATCTGCTCCATTGTGAGGCGCTCGATCTCTGGTGGGTTGTCGTGAACGACGCGGAGACGGGGCCTATGGTGAGGCTCGCGCGTGATCGCGCGGGCAAGGAGCTCTTGCCCACGCCGAACGAGGTCGCGAAGCGCGAGGCCGAAGCGGCGAAGCTCGCGGCCGAAGCGGCGAAGCGCGAGGCCGAAGCGGCGAAGCTCGCGGCCGAAGCGGCGAGGCGCGAGGCCGAAGCGGCGAAGGTCGCGGTCGAGGCGCGTAGCCGCGCCGAGGCAGCCGAGCGCGAGGCGCGCAGCCAGGCGGAGGCGGCCGAGCAGAAGAACGCCGAGCTCGCCGCGGAGGTCGCGGCGCTGCGGGCGTTGCTCCACCAAAATCAACGCGACAAGACCTGAGCGGACACACGCACGATGAATGTCCAGACCCCGCACAATCCCTATCTCCAAGGCCCGTTTGCGCCCGTCCACGCCGAGGTCGACGCGCATGACCTGCCCGTCATCGGTGAGCTGCCGCGCGATCTTCACGGCATGTTCGTGCGCAACGGCTCGAACCCGCGCTTCGCGCCCGAGGGCCGTTATCACTGGTTCGACGGCGACGGGATGCTCCACGGCCTGCGCCTCGACGGCGGCACAGCGTCGTACGCCAACCGCTGGGTCCGCACGCGGGGCTTTCGCGAGGAGGAGGCGGCGGGCAAAGCGCTTTGGACGGGCATCATGGAGAGGCCGGACTTGTCGCGGCGGGGCGGGCCCTTCAAAGACACGGCCAACACGGATCTGGTGTTCCACGACGGGCGGCTCTTGGCCCTTTGGTGGCTCGGCGGCAGGTGCCACGCCGTCGCGCTCCCGAGCCTCGAGACGCTTGGCGTCCAGGACTTCAAAGGCACGCTCAAAGGGGGCGTGAGCGCGCACCCCAAGCGCGACCCGATCACGGGCGAGCTGATGTTCATGACCTATGGAGTCATGCCGCCTTACCTCACCTATGGAGTCGTGTCGGGCGAGGGCGAGGTCGTCCTCCGCGAGCCCATCGCGATCCCGGGGGCGCGGCTCCAGCACGACATCGCCGTGACCGAGCGACACACGATCTTGATGGATCTCCCCCTCCTTTGGGATCCCGAGCTGCTCGCCCGCGGCAAGACGCGTGTCCGCTTCCGGCGCGACATGCCCGCGCGGTTCGGGATCGTGCCGCGGCGATCGACCGACGTGCGTTGGTTCGAGGCCGCGAGCTGTTACATGTACCACACCATCAACGCCTGGGAGGAGGGCGACACGGTGGTGCTCGTCGGGTGTCGCATCGACGACCCCATCCCCGAGGCGCCGGACGACCGGCCGATTCCGCATCTCGACGTGCTGCGGCTCATGCCTTATCTCCACGAGTGGCGCTTTGATTTGGCCACGGGCGAGGTTAAAGAGCGGCAGCTCGACGACGTGATGACCGAGTTCCCGAGGATGGATAACCGCCGGCTCGGGCGGCGGACGCGCTACGCGTATGCGCCGCGCATCGCGGCTGCGCGCGAGCTGCTCTTCGACGGCGTCATCAAGTACGACACCGAGGCGGGGACGCAGGCGGCGTATGGCTATGGGCCCGGGCGCTTCGGCGGAGAGGTGGTGTTCGCGCCCAAAGACGGCTCCTCGGCCGAGGGCGATGGGTATCTGGTCACCTTCGTTCACGACGTGCGCGAGGGCCGCTCCGAGGCCGTGGTGCTCGACGCCAAAGACGTCGCCAAAGGGCCTTTGGCCCGGGTCCTCCTCCCCGCGCGGGTGCCGATTGGCTATCACGCATGGTGGGTGACGGAGCCCGAGCTCGCCTCGCAGAAAGGCGCCGAGGGGCTCCGGCAGGTGTGAGGGCTCGTTCCTTGGAGCACGCAAGGCACGATGACGATTGCTCGGGATGATGATCTTCACGATTTCGACGCGCCCGTCGCGGCGATCACGCGATGGGCGCTCGCGCCGGAGACGCAGAGGCTCCCGCTCGCGGACTTCCTCGCCGGGCTCGGGACGAGGCTCAATGAGGCGGGGGTCCCGGTCCAGCGTTTGCGCACGAGCGCCACCACCAAGCACCCCGAGCTGTTCGTGCGCGCGTATCGCTGGCACGCCGAGCGCGGCATCGAGATCATCGACGGCAAGCGCGATCTCATCACCTCGTCCACCTATTTGCAGAGCCCTGTCTTCGAGGTCCGCGGCGGCGCGCGCTCGGTCCGTTGCAGGCTCACGGGGCCGGACGCCGATCTCTCCTATGCCATTTGCCACGAGCTCGCGGCCGAGGGGCTCACCGATTATCTGGTGTTGGGGCTCCCGTTCAGCGACGGTGAGAGGTCGTATGTCTCGTTCGCCACGAGCCGGCCCGAGGGCTTCTCGTCCGCCGCGCTCGCCGCGCTCGAAGCGCTCTTGCCGGTCGTGGCGGTGCGGGTCGAGATCGCCTCCAAGGAGTTCGCGCTCGCGAGCCTGCTCGAGGTCTACCTCGGCAAGAACGCCGCCTCCCGGGTGCTCGCGGGCTCGTTTTTGCGCGGCACGGGCGAGGACATCCACGCTGCCATTTGGTTCTGCGACATGCGCGGGTTCACCGCCATGGCATCACAGCGATCCGCGGCGGACGTCGTCCGTGTTTTGGACCGCTTCTTCGAGGCCGTGGCGGGCCCGATTGGCCCTCTCGGCGGCGAGGTGCTCAAATTCATCGGCGACGCCGTCCTCGCGATCTTCCCCGTGCGCGAGGACGGGCCCGAGGCGGCGTGCCAGCGCGCGCTCTCGGCGGCGACCGCGGCGCTCGAGAGGGTCTCTCTGCTCAACGCGCGCAACGTGGAAGAGGGCTTGGGGCCGGTCGATCTCGGGATTGGCCTCCATTTGGGAGAGGTGATGTACGGCAACATCGGCGCGCGCGATCGGCTCGATTTCACGGTCATCGGATCGGTCGTCAACGAGGTGTGCAGGGTCGAATCGTTATGTCGCAGCCTCGGGAGCCCTGTCCTCATGACGGCCGCGTTCGCGCGCGCGTGCCCGGGCGCCGGCGTGGAGAGCCGCGGCGCGCACGTGCTCAAAGGGGTCACCGAGCCCATGGAGATCTTCTCGCTCAAAGGCATCTCGTCGCCCGTCTCGAT
>CAYTJL010000187.1:0-19374 GCA_964437785.1 uncultured Polyangiaceae bacterium | reverse complement strand
TCACTCGTTCACGAACGACCGCCGGGTGACCACGAAATCGAGCTTCTGCTCGCCCCGCTCCACCTGAATCGACACCCGCGTCCCCTCCGGCCCCCGAATCCGCTGCACGCACTCGGCGATCAACATGCCCTTCGCATCCACACCGTCGATGCGCAGGATGCGATCGCCCAACATGAGCCCAGCCTCCCTGGCCGAGCTCCCTTTGACGAGCGAGCCGATCGTGACGCGATCGCCGACCGGCGCTAAAATCGCGCCGATCCCCGCGTATTCGTCCGCGGGAGAGCCGCCGTCCCCGAGCGCCGACAGCTCGATGTCCTGCGTGAGCGGACCACGCGTATAAAGCCCCGAGACGGTCTTGATCCGATATCCGTCACGACGCACCCGAATCGAGAAGGGGCCCGGCGGCGCTCCCTCCATCGAATAGGCCCCCGACTCGTCCGTGACAACAGGCTTGATCGCGTTGGCCCCCGACGTGGTCAACGCCTCGATCGCCACGGTCACCCCCGCGATGGGCTTCTTGGTCGAAGCGTCGCGCACATGGCCTGAGACGATGGCCCCGCGCGGGAGCACGATGCGCACGCGGCGCGCGGTCCTGCCGCTCTCGACCTCGATAGAGGCAGATTGCACGGGCGGCCTGCCCTCCGCGGCGGCGGAGAGCAAATAACGACCGGGCAAGAGCTTTTCGAACGAGAAGACACCCTTCTCATCGTGGATGTTCTTCACCGTGCCAACCGCCGAGATCGCCTGGGTAGACTCACCCTTTCCAACATAGGACTCGATCGCGACCACATACGTAGCGATGGGCTGCGCGCGCTCGTCCATCACCTCACCCTCGATACCCCCCATCGCCCCAAGTCGAAGGGAGTTGCGACCTCCGCCGCGAAGCGCCATCCGCTCCGAAGGCACGTGCTCGGGGTGGTGCGCCACCGCCAAACACCCCGCCGCGGCCGGGGCGAGCGTGAATTTGCCATCGTCGTTGGTCGTCGTGGCGAGCTGTTGATCGCGATCGTCACACCCGATAAAGGCCCCGGAGACAGGTTTGCCGTCCGCGTCGAGCACGACGCCGGAGACAGGCTCGTCTGACTCGTCATCAGACGTAGTTGCCGCGGGCTTGGGGCGCGGCCTCGGCGCGACGGGCTCATCCTCGGGGGCCTCCGTCACCGCGGTTTTGGCCGGCGCCGGTGGGACAAAGAACCCTCCCGGCCGCGGCAGGAGCAACCACACCAAGATAGGCAACGCCAAGAGCGCGGCGCACACGACCGCGACCGTGAGCCACGTTCGCTTGGTGTCAGGCCGCTTGGAAGGTGGAGAGAGCACGCGCCGCCGGGCTCATTAGCACAGCGGCGGGCGAGCGCGACAAATGGCTATCGAGGCAGGGCCGAGGCGCCCTGCGCCGCAGGCTCGGCGAGGAGCCGGTCCAGCTCGCCGCGCTTGTCGAGCGCCGAAATGTCGCTGAAGCCGCCGACCGAGGCCCCGTTGATGAAGACTTGAGGCACCGTTTGCTGGCCGGACGCGGAGACCAGCCACCGCCGGAGATCGCGCCGCTCCTCGACGTCGATCTCGGTGAAGATAACCCCCTTCTTGGAGAGGAGGCTCTTCGCCATGGAGCAGTAAGGGCAATATCCGGTGGTGTAGATGACGACGTCGGCGCTCATACGAGAACGCCGAAGGTTACACACACGGCGTCAATGCGCAACGTCGGGCAAGTCGGGCAAGTGGATGCCGTTCACCTCGACGTTGAGCCTACGGGCTTTGGCGCTCTTCTTGAAATTCTGGATGAGGGCGAGCACGTCGCGATCGACGAACGTGCCGGGCTCCGCCTCGAAGATCACGTTGGTGCCGGGCTTCGCTTGTTCGAGCGCGTGGACCAGCCTGCCGCGGCTGAAGAAATAGGCGTGCCCGAGGATTCGAATCCGAAGCGTCGAGCCCTCGTGGTGAATCTGGAACGTGCCTTCGACCAAACGATAGAGCGAGAACGCGATGCCGAGGCCGAGGCCAATGGCGGTGCCTTTGAGCAGATCGGTGAGCAGGATGGCGCCGACCGTCGCCAAAAAAGGCACGAAGAACGCGGGGCCGGCCTTGTACGCCGCGCGGAAGATCGAGGGCTTCGCGAGCTTGTATCCGGTCATCAGGAGGATGGCGGCCAAACACGCGAGCGGGATCCGGTTGAGCAGCGAGGCCGCGAGCGCGACCGAGAGGAACAACAGCACTCCGTGCGAGAAGGCCGCCATACGCGTCCTCGCGCCCGCGCCGATGGCCGCCGAGCTCCGCACGACGACGGACGTAACGGGCAGCCCGCCGACGAGGCCGGAGACCATGTTGCCGAGCCCCTGCGCGACGAGCTCGCGATCCGAAGGCGCCCTGCGATGATACGGATCGAGCTTGTCGACCGCCTCGACGTTGAGGAGCGTCTCCAAGCTCGCGACGAGCGCGAGCGTCAGCGCCAAGATCCACGTTTGGCCGCTGGTGATGGCCGAGAACTTGGGCAGGGTCAGCGCGTCGAAGAGCGAGCCGTTCGCGCCGCCGATCGGGAGCTGAACCATGTGCTTGGCCTCGAGATCCAACCGCGGTGAGCTCCGAAACAACATCTCGAGCCCGACGCCGAGGAGCACCGCCGCGAGCGGGCCCGGCAAGAACGTGAGCTTCTTGAGCGCGGGGGTCTTCTCCCACGTGATGAGGAGCGGGATGCAGAAGAGCGTGATGAGCACCGCGCCCGGCTCGACCGAGTTGAACGCGTGATAAAAGAGCGAGAACGTGTTCTCGCTGTCGTTCGCGCGGAACGCCATCGAGGCGAAGTTCTCTTTGTCGTAGCCGATCGCGTGGGGGATCTGCTTCAAGATGAGGAGCAGGCCAATCGCGGTGAGCATGCCTTGAATGACCGACGACGGGACGAGGTGCGCCAAACGCCCCAAACGCAGCGCGCCGAACGCGATTTGCATGAGCCCGGAGAGCACGACCGCGAGCGCGAACACCTGAAACGAGCCCGCCTTGGAGATGCCCACCGCCACCACCGCGGCGAGCCCCGCCGCCGGCCCGCTCACGCTGAGATCCGCGCGGCTCACCAGCGGGATCACGAGCCCTCCCGCGATGCCGGCCAAAATACCCGAGAGCGGCGGAGCGCCGGAGGCGAGCGCGATCCCGAGGCAGAGCGGCAGCGCGACCAAGAACACCACGAGCCCCGCCGGGAGGTCATAACGCAGGTTCGCGAACGGGCTCAGGTTGATACGAGCGGATTGAGGCTCGCGCTCGACGGAGATCGGCGCGCCTTCGTCGGTCCCCGGCGGGTAGAGGCTGGCCCCTTGGGGGCGCTCGCTTCGAAGGGCGTCAACCTCGTCGTCGGCGCGTTGATATCGTTTGGACGAGATAACGGGCTCTTCGATCTTCATCACGCTTGTCCGCCTTCTTCGAGCCTATCAAATACGGCCTGCGCCGGTGACGGGGGTCAGCGGCGTCGACGACGTGAACGGCATGAACGCTACCTTGGTGGCGTCGTATTGAAATACCTCCCCCGTATCGAGCTTGTAGACCCAGCCGTGGAGCGCGAGCTGGCCTTTGGCGACGCGCGATCGCACGGCGGGGTGGGTGCGGAGGTGCTCAATCTGCGCGAGCACGTTCTCCTCGACCGTCGCGGTGAGGCGCGCGGGGCCTTCGAGATGCGGATAGTTCTCCTGGATGAGCCTTCGGGTGGACTCGGCGTGCTCGAGCCACGAGCGCATGGCCGGAGCGTCCTTGACGAGCTCGGGGTTGAGGAGCGCCTTCATGGCGCCGCACATGGTGTGGCCGCAGACGATGATGTGTTGGACGCCGAGGCCGAGCACCGCGAACTCGATGGTCGCCGCCTCACCGCCGCTCCAGGGCCCATAAGAAGGGATGATGTTGCCCGCGTTGCGCAGGATGAACAGCTCACCCGGGTTGGTCTGCGTGATGAGGTTCGGCGCGATGCGGCTGTCGGAGCAGGTGATGAAGAGCACCTCGGGCCGCTGCCCCTCGACGAGCGGCTTGAACAGATCTTCGTTGGAGTTGAAGACCTCAGACTTGAACTTGTGGAGCCCATCGACCAGCTTCTGCATGAGGACACCTTCCTGGGGCGCAGCCCCAAAGAATACTCGACGACAACATCGACGCAGCCCGCTGCGCCCTCGAAGGAGGACCCGGGCAGAACGCACAAACATCGAATCAGCGCTGCGAGGGCTCCGGGCAAGCGTTGCCCAAAGCTTCGTTCGGGGGCGAGCGCGGTGTGGCGCCCAGTCCCCACGTCCCGATCAACAGCGCAATCGAGAGAGCATCTTGTAGATGGCGCGCGGAGGCGCCCTGCCCAGCGGCCTGCCGATCGCCGCGGCGACCGGCGCGAAGGACGGTCGACCCCGCGCCGCGATCAGCCTCCGAGGAGCGCTCTTTTCGCGGGTCGCGGTGCTGCGCACCGTGTGCGAGGGGATGGCCTCTTCGTCGAGGTCATCGTCGTCGTCCTGCTCGGATTGGCCCGCGCTCTCGTGATCGCCACGATCGAACATGGCCGAGAAGACCAGATGAGGGAAGCTGCCGAGCGCGAACAGCACGGTCGCCAGGAAAGCGAGCCGCACAGCAAAACGCTTGAGCAACAAACGTAACCTCATGGTCGCTCGGGGCCGAGAGAGGAAAACCTAAAGGCGGGGCAGGTGGTCGCGCAAGAAGTTTTTTCTCGATAGGCTCGTCGCGAGGTGCGCATGGTCCGACAAATCGACGTACACGAGCTGAAATCCAGGCTCCAAGCGAGCGCGCCAACGCTCCTCCTCGACGTGCGGCAGCCGTGGGAGAACGCCTATGCGGCGCTGCCGGACAGCCTGCTCATCCCGCTCGATCAGCTCCATGAGCGCGCGGCGGAGGAGCTCTCACCGCCTGCCGGCGCGCTCGTCGTCGCGTATTGCCATCACGGCGTCCGAAGCTTGTCGGCGGCCGCGATCCTGGAGCAGATGGGCGTGGCCGAGGTGGCCTCGCTCCGGGGCGGTATCGACGCGTGGTCGCGCCTCATCGATCCGAGCGTACCGGTCTATTGAGGCGGCGCGTGCGAAAGGCTCTCATCGTTCCATGAGAGACGACGAGGACGCCGCGCCCGCGCCCGAGAAACGATCGCCTTACCGCGAGCGCAGGCGCGCCGAGGAGCCGCTCGACAGCGCGCTCGTGCTGCCGAAGCGCGCGGTGTGGCCGTTCTTCGCGGCGGTCTTCGTCGCGATCGCGATCGGCTCGCTCTTCGGTTATCGCGCGTGGACCGCGCCGGATCCGCTCCGCGTCTTCATCGCGATCGAGATCGACGGCGCGTGGTGGCAAGGCTCGGAGACGGCCGAGGTGGTGACCAAGCGGCTCAACGAGCGGCTCGGCACGCTCGGCTTCGACGTGGTCGCGATCTCGCCCGAGGTGCGCGAAAGAGCCCGCAGAGCCAAGACCCCGCTCGACGCGGCCCGCGGCCTCCGCGCCGCGTTCCTCGTGAGCGCGGCGCTCACGCCCGAGGTGATCGAGCACCCGGTCGCGGGCGGGTACACCGAGCTCCGCGTCGACGCGAAGGTGACCGTGCGGCACACGCGCGACGACAGCGTCGAGGAGGTGCCCATCGCCGCGTTCGCGGGCGCGCGCGATCAGGCGCACGGCCGGACCATCTTCGCCGAGGCGCTCGCCGACAAGACGTTCGACGCGGTCCTCGGCTCGATGACGCGCCACCCGCAGATCGCGAAGCTCTTCGAAGGCGGCGGCGATCCGAGGCTCGCGGGGCGCATCTCGCCCGCGCGCGACTACGCGAAGGCGCGCGACCGGCGCATGGCCGAGACCGAGTCGTTCTACGAGAAGAGGCGGCGCGAGAGCCTCGAACGCGAGGCGGGCCCGGTCAAGGTCACGTATCACAGCCACTTCTCCGCGGCGGATCACGTCGCGGGCCTCGGCGATCGCGGGCTGCTCGTCCACACGTCGAGCATCAAGCCGTTCCTCTTCCCCGACACGCGCGACCTCGGCTACTACGAGACGCTCGAGACCTTGGAGTGGCGCGACCCGCTCGCGCCCAAAGCGCCCGCGAATTTGCCTCTTTTTCGCGGCTATCACGTGTTCGGCAAGGCCTCTGTGTCGAAGGACGGATCGGCCGTCGCGCTCGTCGAGGATCTGTTCGGGTGGGCCAAGACGATCACGGTCGCGGGCCCGTCGATGAAGCCCAAGAGGCTCCGCGTCGACGCCGAGCACCGCTACGTCGATCCGAAGATCTCCCCCGGGGGAAAGGCGATCGCGGTCACCGATCGCGTGTGCCGCACGTGCGCCGACGGCCTGCTCGTGCTCGCGGTCGACGGCGGTCGCGCGCTCTTCGAGCTGCGCGGCGACGACGGTGCGTTCTCGGGGATGACGTGGATCGACGACGCGCACCTCGCCTTCGCGTTCCGGCCCGAGGCCGACAAGAAGCAGCGGGTGATGATGCTCGATCTGAGCGCCTCGCCTCCGTCGCAGACCATGATCGTGACCGGCGAAGGGGGGGAGCTCTTCTTCTCGGGCGTGGTGACCGCCGACAAAAAAACGCTTATTTTGCCGGTGAATACGAGCGCCGGGCAGGCGTACGTCGACGCGATCGATCTCGCGAGCCGCGCGGTGAGCCGGCGCGAGGTGCAGGGCTACGTCTCGTCACCCGCGATCGCGCCCGACGGTCTGTCGGTCGCGTTCGAGCTCGTCCCCGCCGGTCAGCGCTGGGCGAACATCGCGGTGATGACGCTCGCGACGGGCGCGGTGCGCGTCTTGACGCAGAACGTGCTCGACGATCGATCGCCCGCCTTCTCGCTCGACGGATCGCGTATCTTCTACGAGTCGCGCGACTTCGATCCGAACTTCCCCCGCCGCGTGGTGAGCGTCCTCGCGTCCGTCCCGGCACGCTGAATCAGAGCGCCTCGTGCGCCGCGAGCACGCTCTTCAGCTTGGCGACGATGAGGTCGAGCGCGACCTTGTTGTTGCCGCCCTCGGGGATGATGAGGTCGGCCCAGCGCTTCGACGGCTCGACGAACTGCAGGTGCATCGGCCGCACGGTCTTGTAGTACTGCTCGCGCACGGACTCGAAGGTCCGGCCGCGCTGCTCCATGTCGCGCCGGATGCGCCGGAACACGCGGAGATCCGGGTCGGTGTCGACGAAGAGCTTCATGTCCATGCGCTCGCGCACGCGCGGGTCGACGAACACCAAGATGCCCTCGACGATCACGACGGGCGCGGGCTCGACGCGGCGTGACTCCGCGCGCCGCCGGTGCCCGACGAAATCGTAGATGGGCACGTCGACCGCGACGCCCTCGCGCAGCGCGCCCAAGTGCTCGACGAGCAGCTCGGTCTCGAGCGCGTCGGGGTGATCGAAGTTGAGCAGCGCGCGCTCCGCGATCGTCAAGTCTTGCCGATCGCGGTAATACGCGTCGAACTCGATCATCGCGACGGATCGCGACGGGAGCGCCGCGGCGATCGTCTTGGCGACGGTGGTCTTGCCGGATCCTGTGCCGCCTGCGATGCCTACGACGAGCGAGCCCATCGGGGAGAGCTTGCTATCACGCTCGCCGATGAACCGCTACGCTGCGCGCATGGCTCGGTCAGCTCGGTGCCACGCCGCGCTCTTCGACATGGACCGGACGCTCCTCCGCAAGGAGACCGCGAGCCTCTACGTGCGCTTCCAGATCGACGAGGGACAAGCGACGTGGCGTGACATGGCGCGGACCACGATGTGGGTCGCGCAATACACCCTCGGGATCCTCGACGCGGAGAAGGTCGCCGAGAAGGCGCTCCTCGCGATCCGCGGCCTTCCCGAATTGGTGCTCGCCGCGCGCTGCGACGATTGGTTCTCTCGTTACGTCGAGCGACACATCACCGACGAGGGGCGGCGCGCGGTGAGGCGGCACCGCGAGCAAGGCGACGTGTGCGCGATCGTGACCGGGGCTTCGCCCTACGCGTCATGGCCCCTCGCGCGCAGGCTCGGGATCGAGCACGTCGTCTCGACCGTGTTCGAAGTGGACGAGGAGGGATGTTTCACCGGGCGCGCCGAGCCGCCGCTCTGCGTGGGCAAAGGCAAGGTCACCCGGGCGCGGGAGCTCGCCGATCGCCTTGGATTTCGGCTCGAAGACGCGACCTTTTACACCGACAGCCTGAGCGACCTGCCGCTGCTCGAAGCGGTCGCGGAGCCCGTCGCCGTCAACCCCGATCCGAGGCTCATGCGCGTGGCGAAGAAGAGGGGTTATCGGATCGAGCGTTGGTGAGACGCTGCATCAACGATAAGGCCCGAGCTTGCGATCTCCCCGTAAAAGAGCCGCGAGCCTCATCATTCCATCGATGATGTCCCGAAGCGTGTTTGGGTCCTCCACGGCGGGGGCGAGCGTGACGCGCACCCGGCCGCCCGGGCCGATCGCGACCTCTTGGGCCCTCTTCTTCAGCTCGTGGACAATGGGCTTGGCGAGCGGCGGGAGCGCCTCGTAATCCACGCTCTCTCCGGCTCGCCCCGCGTCCTCTTCTTCGCCGGAGCCCGCGAGCTCGATCACCGTCCTCTCGGGCGCCCCCTCATCATCGAACGTGGTGAGCACATCCACGGTCTCGGTGTCGATCCGCGCGCCGAAGACGCTCATCGCGCCGGCGCAAAAGCGCCCTCCGGTCACCTCGGCGAAGCGCTGCCACGAGGGCGCATGGTGAGCGACCTTTACGGGCGGGGGTATCGCCGAAGAGCCTGCCTGGATCCCGCGGGCGAGCGCGGCGACTTTGTCGAGGAAGCCGCCGATCCAAGGCTGATCGTGGCTCGGCGTCGCGCTCTTCGCGATCGCGCGCTCGTCATCCATCGCGATCGCGTCGACGTCGACCATCGCGCGGACGAGCTCGTGGACCATCAGCGCGCGCACCTGCGCCTCTTCGCGCCCCCAGAGCCGGACGTCGTCGAGCTGAGGAGCGATATCCATCGTCCGCGAGAAGAAGCTCCGCGGCCCCACGGAGAGGTTGATGCCGAGCGACGGATAGCGGATCTCGGCTTCGAGCCCGGGCTTGTCATCGATCATCCCCGTGCGCACCGTGACCTCACACCCGCTCGACGCGCCGCGGAGCACCAAGTCCCGATCGTCCGCGGCAAATCCGTGCTTCTTCCCGGCCTCGGCCCACACCGCGTGCCAGCGGCCTTTGCCCACCCGCCGCGGTGAAGCTTCGTTGAGGGCAGGTGTGGTGAAGGGCGCCACCCCGATGGGGATGGCGTGGACGACGTCGGCCGCGCCGCGCACTCCGAGGCACGCTTCGAAGACCCAAAAGAGGCTCGTGCTCGGCGTCTGGAACGTCGGAAAAGCGTTGCTCGGCACCGCCACGCGAAACGGCATCTCGCGCCCCTCGTCGGCCGCGCTCACCGTCTTTGGCACCCTGAAGCGGATCGCCTCGATCACCTCGGCGCGCGGCAGGATCCTCCGCTCATACGCCACCAGCGAGAGCTGGAGCGATCGCGGGGCGGCGCCCCCGAGCCCGCCGAACGCGAGGGAGCCTGTGATCACGTCGCGCGGCGCGAACGCCCTCGACCCGAGCGAGAGCTCGATGAAGGGGCCTTTGCCGAGCGGGCTCGACGTCGCGACGGGCGCGGGGGCCGAGCGCGTCACGGGCGCCGGCGCGACCGAGATATCGAATTTCTCGCGCGCGTCGAGCCACCATGGAATCGCCACGTGGACGGTCAGCTCATAACGATATTTGAGCGAGACTCCATCGTACGACGGCGGGGCGTCGGGGGGCAGCGTGAAGGCCGCCTCATATTGCTTCTTGCCCGGCGAGAGCTCGCCTTCCCCCGCGACGCGGAGCCCCTTTCGGAGGAGCTGACGCTCCCACGGTTGGTTGGTGTTGGCGGCGGACGTCTCGAACAGAGCGAGCGCCAGCGCGACGAAGTCGATCGGCGTGTGTGAAGCGCTGGTGAGCGTAACCTCGACGCGGATCTGATCGCCCAACGTGATGCGTTTGGGCAAACGAACCTGGACGTCGGGCCTGCCGCGCATCGTCAAAGGAGCGGGGCGAGCGCGATCCCAACTTTGTTGAAGCGAGGTTTGTAATCGCGCTCGACGGTGCGATCGAAGATCTCCCCATAACGTTTGCCGGCCATGAGCCCCCACGCCCGATCGGCCGCGGGGATGACGCGCGCGCTCTCCGGCAGCTCAGGCGCGTAGCTCGCGCGGAGGCGCCCGAGCATGCCGGCGAGATCGCGTTCGAGCAGCTCCCGGACCGCGGGGGCGCAGGGCAATGCGAGCAGGTAATCGAGGAGCGCCCAGCCGAAGTCGCGGTGGCGAACCTCGTCGCGGAGCACGCGATCGAGCGCGTCGCGCGCGACCTTCACGGTGGTCCCTTCGCGCAGGACCTTGAAGAGAGGCACGGCGACCGTCTCGCCCAAGCAGAAGACCTCGACGCCCGATCGCGCGACCGAGAGCTCGATGGGCTCGCGCTCGTCGCGCGTGAGGCCCAAAGTCTCGCGCTGGATCGCCGGCACCGCGCCGCCGCCCGCGGCTTGGTACGTGCGGAAGCTGAGGCGCGCGTGGGCGAGCTCATCGCGCACGATGCGCAGCCCCGCGTGGATCAGATCGGGCGACGCGCCCATCTGGATGAGCCACAGCGTGAGGTGGTGCGTGATCGCCGCGGATCGGTACTCGGCCTGCACGCGGCGCAGCCACTCGTTCTTGACGCGATCGCTCGCAACAGGCTTCTTTTGCTGGGTAGATTTGCTCATGACACCGGCTCAGCGCGCGAGCGCCGCGGGGACGGTGAGGCGGAGCGTGCCCCGCGGCACCTTGATTTCGAAGACCTCGCCGCGCCGATCGGCGAGCCCGAGCCGCAGGATGCCGTCGGGCCGGACGAGCGCGAACGGAGCGCGCGGACCAGGCTGCGATCGGCCGTCGGGCACGACGTACACCGCGACGTCGTCGAGCTCGACCTTGTCGGCTTTGGGCCCCGGCGCGAGCGCGCGCGAGCAGCGGAGCGCCACGGACGCGTTGCGATCTTCGCCCGCGCAACGGATGAGCGCGCGCTTGTCGAGGTCGATCGCTTTGTCGCCGGCGGCCGCGATCGCGCGGCCCAAGAAGTCGGCCGCGGCGATGCGCACGGCCTCGGAGGGATCGCGCGCGAGCCTGTCGCGGGCTTGATCGGGATCGCAGCGCGCGCCCGCGATCGACGCGCCCGCGAGCGCGTTCGCGCGGACGTACGGCCGCTCCTGCGCGAGCGCCGCGCAGAGCGCTTCTTTGGCGAGGCCCGGATCGCCCTCGCGCGCCGCGATGCGGCCGAGCGCGGCGGCGGCGTTGCCCGCGACCGCGACGTCGGGATCTTTCACGAGGCGCTCGACGATGGGCGCGTTCGCGCGCTTGCCGATGACGCCGAGCGACCACACGGCGTTGGCGCGCACGCCCGGATCCACGTCCTCGGCGAGCTTCGACAGCGCGGCTTCCATCGCGGGGTGACCCGCGAGCGCCTCGGCAACCTTGCGTCGATCGTCGACCGATCCCGACGCGAGATCCGCGAGCGCGCGGCCCGCGTCGGGTGACTTCATGCGGCCGAGCGCTTCGATCAGCGCGTCGCGCGCGAGATCCGGCGCGACGCTCACCGCGGCCTTGACCTTGGGCGCGAGCGACGCGTCGTCGGTCCTCGCGAGCACGCCCGAGAGCGCGATGCCGAGCGCGCCGCGATCTTGCTCGGCGGCGACCGTGAGCCTCGTGAGCAGATCGCCCGCGACGCCCGCGGTGCCGACCTTCGCGAGCGCGAGCGATGCTTTGAGGCGCACGTCGGCCGCGTCGTCGTCGAGCGCCGCGACGAGCGCGCGATCGACGGCCGGCGTGGTCGCGCGGAGGTTGCCCAGCGCTTCGAGCGCGGCGATGCGCAGCGCGGCCGGGATGCCGCTCTTTTGCTTGCCGTCGCGATCGTTGGGTGACCTCGATCCTGCTTCGACGAACGGGAGGAGCACGGCCTCGGCGCGCGGCGCGCCCGTCTTTCCGAGCAGCTTCACGAGCTCGATCTTCTCGTCGATCGGCGTCGACGTGTCGCGCAGCGAGGTGCTCGCGGGGTCGACGGGGCGGCCATCTCCGCCGGCCTCCGCCGATCCGTCGAGCAGCGCGATCGCCGCGCGGATCGCCTCTTTGCGGACCGAAGGATCGGAGTCGTCGAGCATCTCGAGCACCGCGGGCAGCGCCGTGCTCGACCCCGCGAGCGCGAGCGCGCGGAGGCCAAAACGAAGGGGGAGCACGCCTCGCTGCATCGCGCGGATGATCGGCGCGACGCCCTCCTTCGCGCGGAGCCCGCCGAGCGCGAGCGCAGCGCCGCCGGCCGCGTTCTGCGACGGCGATCCGCTGAGCACGGCGACGAGGCCCGCGACCGCGGGGCTCGGCCCGGCGCCCGCGCGCCCTTGTCCGGCCGTGACCAGCGCGTCGCGCACCGGCGATCGGACCACGCTCGGATCATCTTTGCCGAGCGCGTCGATCAACACCTTGACCGCGGCGTCGGATCCGATGCGACCGAGCGCGCGGAGCGCGGCCGCGCGCACCTCGCCCGCGCCGAGCCCCGAGGTCTGCGCGCGAGGCCCGAACGGGCTCCCGCCCTCAGACTCGTTGCTGTCGACGAGCGGCGCGATCGCGGGCGTCGCCTCGTCCGATCGGAGCTTGCCGAGCGCGGTCACGGCTTCGAGCCGCACCTCCTGCGACGCGTCTTGCAGCGCGAGCATCAGCGCGCTCGCCGCGCGCATGTCGCCGAGATCGCCGAGCGCGCGCGCCACGACCTTGCGCACGTCCGCGACCGAGTCCTGCACCTTGCCGATGAGCGGCACCACCGCGCGCGTGTCGCCGATGCGACCGAGCGCGCGCGCGACCTCTTCGCGCACCTCGGCCGCGGCGTCGTCGAGATGACCGAGCAGCGGCGAGACGGCCTCGGGCATGCCCGAGCTGCCCATCGCCGCGGCCGCCGCGAGGCGCACGTGCGGCACGGGATCGCCGAGCACGCGGCCGAGCGCGACCACGCTCCGCTCGGTCGGCGACGCGCGGATCACGTCGCACGCGGCGAGCCGGAGGCGCGCGTCGCTCTCGCTGAGCCACGTCATGACCGCGTCACCCGCCTTGGGCATGCGCAGCGCGACCGCCGCGGACGCGCCGCGGAGGCGCACCTCGGTGTCGGGATCGCCCATCGCGCGCTGCGCGAGCTTGATGCCGACCTCAGCCGGTAGATCCGCGATGCGCTGCGCGGCGGCCCTGCGCTCCGAGACGTCGCCCGACGAGAGGGCGCGCGCGATTTGATCGGGCACGTTGGGCCAAATGAAGGCGTGGGCGCTCGGCGACCCGGCCGCGATCAAGCACGCGAGGGCACCTTGGACGATCGAACGAGGGAGGCGCACGGCTGGGATAGTAGCCGAGCGCGCGCGCGGAAGACCGGCGATATGCTCCGCGTTCGGACCGCACCACCATGAAGCCTCGCTCCTTCGCTCCTCTGTTCGCCCTCTCGATCGCCTTCACCGCATGCAGCTCGCCCTCGTCCGACGAAGCTCGCCCCGCTCCTTCCGCCTCCGCGGTCGCGAGCGCCCCCACCCCGCGATCGTCCGCGAGCGCGGCGCCTGTCGCGGCGAGCGCTTCGGCTGCTCCCAAAGAGGCCGAGCTGCCCGCGTTCACGTCGCTCGTGACGTCGCTCTCCGAGCCCGACTCCGCGTTTATCTCCGATAACCTCATCTCCAACGAGACATCGTATCTTCAGGTGGCCTCGGCGCTCGCCTCGTCCGCCGCGCCCGGCAGGGCGTATATCGGTGTCGGGCCCGAGCAGAACTTCACCTATCTCGCGCTCACCCGCCCGAGCGTGGCGTTCATCGTCGACATCCGCCGTCAAAACATGGTTCAACACATCCTTTATCGGGCGGCGTTCGAAGAGGCCACGTCGCGCGCGCACTTCATCGCGCTCGTGATCGGCCGCGCGTACGAGCCCGAGGGCGATCCGGGCGCCACCGGCGCCATCAACGCGGTGATCGCCCACGCCGAGAAGCGCGCCAAGGATCAAGCCGCGTTCGCGGCCATCCACGCCAAGCTCCGCGCCCGCGCCGAGAAGCTCGTCCCGCTCGATAAAAAGGACCTCACCACGTTCGAGAAGACGCACAAGGCCTTCTTCGACAAAGGGCTCGACCTCCGGTTCGAGCTGCGCGAGCAGAACGGCCGCAAATATCCCACGCTCCGCGAGCTCTTCACGCAGAAGGATCCGGCCGGCGCGGAGCGCGGCTTTCTGGCGAGCGAGGAGGCCTTTCGGTACGTCCAAACGATGGAGCGCGAGGGCCGCGTCATCCCGCTCGTCGGTGACTTCGCGGGCGAAAAAGCGCTCCCCGGCGTGGCCAAATACCTGACGGAGCACAACCTCAAGGTCTCTGTGTTCTACGTGTCGAACGTGGAGCAATACCTGTTCGAGCCGGGCGTGTGGGCCAAGTGGTCGCGCAACGTGGCGGCGCTCCCGAGCGACGAAAAGAGCTTGTTTTTGCGGGCGTACCTCGATCAAGGCAAGAAGCACCCGAAGCAGATGGAGGGGCACCGGACAGCGACGCTCCTCCAACGGATGGTCGACTTCAACGAGCGTCAGGCCAAGAAGCCCTTTATCGACTTTTGGGGCGTCGTGAACGAGAAGGTGCTTTGACGCCGAGACGTGGTAAAAGCCCGCGCGCATGGCAGAGAAGAAGATCCCGGAGGGCCGTTTCGGCCGTCTGATCCGGCTCGCGGGCGTCGGGGCGCGCACGGGCGCGAGCCTCCTGCTCTCGAAGGACGGGGCGGCCGCCGCCAAGCAGGCGGCCGAGGTCTTGGGCACGTTGCGCGGGCTCGCGGCGAAGGTCGGTCAGATGGCGAGCTACGTCGACGGGATGGTCCCCGACGAGCACCGCGACGCGTATGAGACCTCGCTCAAGAGCCTTCGCGCCGCGGCGCCCACGTCCTCGCCGGCGGCCATCCGAAGCGTGGTCGAAGAGGACTTGGGCGCGCCCATCGACAAGCTCTTTGCGTCGTGGGACGACGAGCCGCTCGCGAGCGCGTCGATCGGCCAAGTCCACCGCGCGAGCCTCCACGACGGCACGCGCGTCGCGGTGAAGGTGCAGCACCCGGGCATCGCCGCGGCGGTCGAGAGCGACCTCGAAAACGCGGGCGTGATCGAGGCGATGGCGGGCGCGTTCGGCCCTCGCGAGATGAACACCAAAGGCGTCTTCGAGGAGATCAAACAGCGCTTCCGCGAGGAGCTGGATTATTCGTTGGAGGCCGAGCGGCAGATGTTCTTTCGCGATCTGCACGCGGGCGACCCGACCATCCGCATCCCGCGCGTCATCGCGAACCGCGGCAGCAAGCGCGTCCTGACCACCGAGCTCGCCTTCGGCAAGAGCCTCGACGAAGCGGGCGAAGCGAGCGAGGACGTGCGGCGCGCGTACGCCGAGACGCTCTGGCGATTCGTGTTCAAAGGCAACTTGGTCGGCGGGATGTTCAACGCCGATCCGCACCCGGGCAACTATCTCTTCGCGGACGACGGCGTCATCACCTTCCTCGATTTCGGCTGCTGCGAGCCTATCCCGCCCGCGCGCCTCGGCCTCGCGCGCGACCTTCACACGTCGGCGATGAAGCGTGACGAAGCCGCGTTTCGCAAGGCCGCGGCGCTCATCTTGGAGACGCGCGGAGGCCGTTACGAAGAGGCCGCGCTCGCGTATTCGCGGCGCTGCTTCGAGCCTGTGTTCGCGTCGCCTCACCGCATCGAGCGGAGCTACGTGGCGAGCCTGGTCCACGACATCCGCGACATGAAGAAGGTGCTCTTCATGAGGGACGGCCGCTTCGTGCCGCTGCCGCCCGGGATGCTCTTCATGAACCGTCTCCAGTTCGGTTTTTATTCGGTGCTCGCGCGGCTCGACGTCACGGTCGACTATGCCTCGGTCGAGCGGGATTTCATGGGCGGTTAAACAATTCCCAGGTTTACTCGGTCGCGGCTGTGCGCTAGTCCCGAGCCCGGTGGAAGAGCTCCGGTTTTATGTCGATCGCAGCGGCGAGGTGACCGGTCCGGTCACGGACGACGATCTGCGCGATGCGCTGCGCGCAGGCAAAATCAAGCCTGACGTGCGTGTGCGCCTCGCCGGCACCGACCTCTGGGCGTCGCCGCAGGCGTTCGCGACGCTCGCCAAGCGCGCCGACGCGACGGCCACGCCGTTGCCCTCTTCGCCGCCCGCCGACGTCTCTCCCGAGCTGCCCGACGATCTCGAGCGCGTCCCGATCGCGGTGCGCGAGCTGCTCTTGTTCTGGCTGCACGAGGCGGGGCACACGTTCGGTCCGCTCACGGGCGAGCAGATCCTTCGCGGCCTTCGCTCCGGCCACTATTCTTCGGCCTGCACGTCGCTCGTCGACGACTCCCCAAACCCCTCCGCCTTCAGGTGGTTCGTGGCCGCGCGGCTCACGACTCCACATCGCCCCGCGCGCACGTCGAGCGACGTGACACGCGACGCGGTCATCGCGGGCTCCGCGCCGATCATCGGGCTCGACGCGGGCCCGCCTCGCCCCGAGCAACGCGCGATGTTCTTGGGCGCGGCGGCCGTCCCTCCGCCGAGCGCGAAGAGCCGCTGCCTCGTGTGCTTGGAGCACATCCCCGCGGGCGTCGTCGTGTGCCCCGAGTGCGAGGAGCCGGTCAACGCCATCTCCGCGAGCGGCCCCGGATCGATCCCCGACGATCAGCCCGGCGCGGGGTTCTTTGCGCTGCATTGGCGCCCGCTCGTCACCATCGGCGCGATGACCGCGCTCATCTTCACGGGCGTCGCGCTCCGTCATCTCGCGCCCGGTCGCTTCACGCAGAACCTCACGCCCAAGCCCGCCGCGGCCATCACGCCCGCCGTGTGCTCCACGCCGTGTTGGAGCGGCGAGGCGTGTCAGGTCGGAAAATGCGTGTGGCAAGGCCCGAACGACGTCGGCCACGTCGCGGCCAAGGCCGAGCCCGTGGTGGGCGGGCCCTTCCCGCTCCCCAAAGACATGTCCGACGCGCTCCCGCTCGACGGCGAGCGCTTCGCGGTCGCGGCGCTCGGCGGGCTCGAGATCTACAACGCGCGCACGGGCGGCGTGCTCAGCCTCGTCACCGAGGCTCCGCAGGCGCGGCGGCTCTATCCCGTGGGCGCGGTGCTCTACGCGACGTCGCCGCAACGCATCTACGTGATCGACGCCGCGACAACGCGCATCTTGAAGACCATCGAGACGGGCGCGCCCGTGAGCGACGTGACCGTGGGCGCGCTCGGTCGCCGCGCGCTCGCGTCGATCCCCTCGGCGCACGCGGTCGCGGTGCTCGCGACCGAATACCACGCCGAGATCGATCGCATTCAGTTCGGCGACGATCCCGTGGGCCCGGTCGGCGCGGACGACACGGGCAAGCGCGCGCTCACCACGACCGGGCAAGTGCCGCTCGCGGGGCTGCGCGATCCGGGCGGCGGCGCCATTTACGCCTTTGATCCGAGCCGTCTCGCGTCCGAGCAAGATCGCGTTCGCGCGTCGCTCGTCGGCAACCCCGTGAGCGTGCTCATGACGCCCGACGGCGAGACGAGCTACGTGGTGCTCCGCGCCGAGGGCGCGCTCGTGCCGCTCACGTGGTTGCCCTCGGGTACGGTGCGCCAAGAGGCGCGCATCCCCACGTGCCGCGAGCCCGAGCAGATCGAGCTCGTGCGCCGCGATCGCCGCGCGATCGTGCGCTGCAACGAGGGCCGATCGATCGAGGTGCTCGACCTGGTAAAGCGCGAGATCGTGCGGCACGTGCCGTTCAACGCGCGCGTCGCCGACCTCGCGATCGCGCCCGACGGCAAGCAGGCCATCGTCGCGCTCCCGGCCGAGGGCAGCGGCTTCATCGGCTTCGTCGATCTCGACACGTTCGCGGTTCGCATGTTGCCCGTGACCGCGGAGCCCACGCGCGTCCGGCTCGCCCCCGACGGCTCAACGGCGCTGGTTTTGTCGGACCGCGCGAAGGTTGCTTGGGTGATCCGGTGACGGAGCGGCGGGTCCCTTGCCCCCACTGCAACGCGCTCGTGTTGGAGGGCGCGCGCAAGTGCAAGGCGTGCAAGAAGTGGCTCGACGCGCGCGGCGCGGGCTCCTCGACGCGGCTGCCGCGCACGGCGTTCATCGTCGCGACGGGCGTGGCCACGGTGCTCACCGTGCTCATCTCGGGCCGTCGCGATCCGGTCGGCGAAGCGCCTCCGCTCACCGCGTTGCCCTCGGACTCGGCGTCCGCGAACGCAGGCGCGCAGAAGCCTCCGAGCCCTGCTTCGATCGGCCCCGAGCCCGAGCACGAGCCCGATCCCGGCCCCGCCGATCCCTCCAAACCTTGGCGCGCGCGCGAGATCCGCATCGGCGAGGTCCACCCGCTCGACATCGCCTTCAGCGCGACCGGCGACTCGATCTACGTGAGCGCCGACGACGCCACGCTGCGCGAATACCGCATCAAATCCGGCGATCTCGTGCACCAAGCGTCGGTGCCCGCGCAGGGCGATCAGATCCGCCTGCTCTTCGGCCGCTACGTCGCGGTGCTGCGCCACACCGACGCCGCGCGCATCCCCGTGATGGACACGACCGCGTGGGATCGCGATCCCATGTTGCTCGACGTCGGCACCGGCCCCGGCGACATCATCGAGCTGCCCGACGGTCGCAGCGTCGTCACCGCGTCGATCGAGAGCAAGCGCGTCACGCGCTTCGATCTCGTCACCGGCACGCGCCTCGCCGACATCACGTTGCCTCACGCGACGGGCCAGCTCTTCTTCGTCAACGCCGAGAAGCGGCCTTATGTCGCGGCCATGGGCTCGCTCAGCCGCGGGGGCCAGCCCGGGGGCGCGTGGCTCGACCTCTTCGACCCGAACGAGAGCCCGTTCGGCGCCACGCGCCGCAGCGTGTCCGTCGGGCGCGAGCCGCGCTCCGGCGCCGTCTCCGCGGATCGAGGTGCCTTGTTCTTCCCCGATCGCGTCTCCAACACCGCGATTCTGCTGCGCATCGCGAGCGCCACACAGGCCCTCACCGTGCCTGTCGGCTCCTCGCCCGAAGCAGGCTTTTTGATGGACGGCGATCGCTTCGGCGTCACCATCAACAGCTCTGCGCGGACGGCCAGCATCATCGAGCTCCCGCCGCCGGGCGCGGCCAAAGCCATCTTGAAGGTCACCTCGACGTTGATGTTGAGCGGGCCGCCGTGCTCGGGCGAGACGTCGCCCGATCGCAAGACCCTGTTCGTGTCGCTCGGCGGCACCGAGCGCCCGCCCAAAGGCAGCGGCGTCGACGTCATCGCGGGCGACCCGCCCAAGGTGGTCGCGTCGTTCTCGACGGGCAAAGGGGCGTGCGCGGTCACCGTCTCTCAAGACGGCCGGCGCGCGGCGATCGCCTCGTATTTCTCCAAGTCGATTACGATCTTGGAGCAATAGAG
>CAYTJL010000186.1:5880-19468 GCA_964437785.1 uncultured Polyangiaceae bacterium | reverse complement strand
GATAACGCGCCCTATCGGCTACCGTGGCTCGGGGGGGTTTGGGGGGACCCTTCGGGTCCCCCCATCGTTACTGCTCTCGATGAAGGCTTGCAGGCGCTCGGTGTGCGCGCTCGACGGGTTCGCCGCGACGAACTGCTTGGCGCGCGCCGAGGCCTCGGATCGCCGCCCGCTCTTGTAGAGCGCCTCGATCGTGAGCGCTTCGCGCTCTTGGCCCAGCACGCCCTCGGGGAAGCGCGCGCGGATCGCGTCGAGCTGGGCGAGCGCGCCCGCCGCATCGCCGCTCCGAAGCGCTTCGCGCGCCGCGCCCACGGCGCGTGACTCCTCGCGCACCATGCTCGCGCGGTCCATCGCGGAGGCCGATGCGGCCGTTTCGATTGGCGCGTCCGCGGGAGCATCGCGCTTGGCCGATGCGCGCGGCGCCTCGATCGAGCGACCCACCACGTCGGCGGAGGGCGCGGGCTCGACACCCTTCGCCGTCATCGCCGTGTCCGCACGTGAACCGGCGGTGACCGCCGTCAACACTGTCCCCGCCGGAGAACGCGCGGACACGACCGCGGACGGCGTGTTCGGCTCCTGCGGCACGACCACCGTGTAACCGGCGATGACCACCACGGCGCTGCCCGCGCCGATGAGGATGCTCGACAACATGCCGCCCTTCGCGGCGGCCCCGATCAACGAGGCCTTGCCCGCTGCTGCGCCCGCGGCTTTGCCCGCTGCGCCTGCGCCCGCGGCGCCCGCGAGCCCGCCCGGGATGGCGGCGAGGAGGTTGTTCCACACGGCATCTTTGGCCTCGGGCGGCGGATCCATCGCGAGGCCGCTCCGCAAGAGCTCGCGCTCGGCGGGCGTCCCGTCGCCGCCCTCGTCGAGCCATCGAGGAGGTTTGGGGCTGTTCATCGACCACCTCCCGCGCTCTGCGCGCGGAATTTGTCGCGCGCCTCCCTGCGCGCGATGGACTTTCGAAACTGCTCGCGGGCGATTCGAAGCCGCGAGTACACGGTCCCGAGCGGGATTTCGAGCGCCTCGGCGATCTCTTCGCCGCTCATGGATTCGAGCTCGAAGAGCGTGAAGACGGCGCGCTGATCCAAGGGAATCTCGTCGAGGATGACTTCGAGCAAGGCGAGCCCTTGGCGGCGCTCGGCGGCGGCGGCGACGTCGGCGTGCTCGTCTGCGCTCTCGTCGACGGCGGCAGGCTCGTCGACCCGGCGGCGCTCGTGCGCGCTCCGCCTTCGATCACGAGCCACGCGGTAACAAATGCCATAAAGCCACGTGCTCACTTTGGAGCGCCCCTCGAACTCGTCGAGGCGCCGGTGGACCACCAAAAACACGTCTTGAACGGCGTCGGGCACGTCGCTCTCGGGCACGCCGAGGCGCCGGAGCGAGCGCCAAACGAAGCGGAAATGAGCGTCGTAAACCTCCTTGAACGACACCGTGGCCTTCGCGACCTCGCTGCGCGAACCTCCGCGCAGAGGCGCTCGCTCCACGGGAGCGGCGACCTCCTCGTGCCTTCGGGAGGCCGGGCGAGCCGTCATGGTCATCAATGGCTAACACGCGGCTAGTGGCAGGTGGGGTGCGCCTTCATCACCAAATCTTCAGCCGGACCTCGACGTCGAGCGCAACGCCGGCGGCCGAGGGCGAGAACACCGGCACGTCGGGTGAGATCTGAATGTCTTGCCGGAGCAGCGGCACCATCATCTCGACGCGCGTCCCCACGGTGAGCGGGCCGATGACGCGGCGCTGGTACACGACGCTCGCCCCCGCCGCGACCCACGGCGCGGTGCCGCTGCGGCTCACGGGGAAGCCGGTGCCCTCGGCGTAGATGGCCCCCACCATCGGCGCCGCGCACGCGGCGAGGCGCTCGGCGTCGGCGTTGCCGAACAGCGTGAAACAAAGCCTCGCAAAGCCCGCCCCAAAGCGGATGTCGACCGACGCCCCGGGGACCTGCCACGCCGCGATCGCCTGGCGAACGAGCCCGAACGCGCCCGCGCTCACCGAGACGAGACGGCCGATCCGAAGCTCGATCTCGCCGCTGATCCCGGGCGCGGCAGGGAGCATCACGCCCTCGGTGAAGCGCCCCCCGAGCGCGAGCGAGAGGTGGTAGCGAGGCACCTCGGGGAGCGACGGAGGAGGCTCGACCTTCGGGGGCTCACTCCTGAGAGGCTCGACCTTCGGGGGCTCGGGCGCGAGGCTCCGCGGCGCGGGATCGATCGCGGGGGGAGGGGGTGGGACCGGATCTTCGTCGAGCAGGATCGCGATCGTGACGGCGAGCGCCTCGCCGAGACCGGCGCAGTCGGGGCCGCGATCGGTGAGCGTGCGCGTCTTGGTCCCGCTCTGGATGACCGCGGTGAGCCCCCCTTCGCTCCGGTACATCTGGACCGCGAGCGCGCCGCGCGACGTCTCCGCGGGCGCGAGCGCGGGCCGCTTCGTGTGCTGCGCGACGAGCGCGGCGAGGGCCCGCGCGTCCGGGCACGTCGAGGTGTCCTCGGTGCGGTGGACGTAGAGCCGCGGGAGATCGCCGTCGGCCGTGAGCGCCGGCCCGGCGCGGAGGATCAGCGCGAGCGCCGCCGTGATCGGGATGATCCTCCGCATCGTCGAGAGCCGTTCTACACCATTCGTCACGCGCGCGATCCAGGGTACGCTCCCCGCCGTGACGCGCACGCCCTTGGCCTTCGCCGTGATCCTCGCCGCGCTCACCGGCTGCGCCGCGCAGCCGGTCACGCTCAAGGAGGGGCCGCGCGAGTACGTCGCCACCGACTACGAGACCGTGCTCAACAACTGGACGCGCACGGAGCGGCTCTTCTCGCTCTCGGACCTCGACACGTTCCTCACGGCGACGGCCACCTTCGAGTCGTGGGACTTTCGCTGGGCGTACACAATTCGGTACGTTCAGGACTACCGGCTCACCATCGAGCAACGAAAGAAGCTGCTCGAAAAGGCGCTCGACGAGACGCGCGTGCGGCACCAGTTCTTCGTCGCGATCACCGGCGGCGAGCGCCGGTACAACGATCTGACCAAGGCTGACAGCGCGTGGATCGTCCGGCTCATCGACGACACCGGCAACGAGACCGCGCCCCAAGAGATCGTCGCGCTCCGCCGGCCGAACGCCATCGAGCGCCATTATTTCCCGTACAACACGGTGTTTCGTCAGGCGTTCCGCATCCGCTTCCCGCGCGAGGTCGACGGCCGCCCGACCATCTCGCGGAGCGCCAAGTGGTTCGGCCTGCGCTTCGCGGGCGCGCAGGGCAACTGCGAGCTCACGTGGGTGCTCAAGGACGACAAGCAAAAGAAGGCCGCGCTCGACGTGCCCTTCGAGATGCTCTGACGCTCACTCCGCGCGAGGCGTCGTCGCTTCGCCGTCGTCGTCGCGCAGCTCGCGGCCGCCGGAGCGCAGCGACGCACGATCGAAGAAGCGCACGATCCGCCCCTCGGACTTGTCCACGAGGCCCGTCGTGGTCCACCTGCGGAGCGTGTCCTCGCGCTCGAACCCGTCGGCCACGATCGCCGACCAATCGAGGCCCGCGTTCGCCCTGGCCCACGCTTCGAGCACCGTCGCGCCCGTGTTCTTCCTCATCGCGTCGACGAAGCGGAGCAGCGTGTCGAGGTCGGCGGTGAGGCTGCCCGCGTGCCCGAGGATGCCGTGGAGCGCGGGCGATCGCGCGAACGCGGGGAGCCAGCGCGTCGACGCGTCGAGCGCCGCGCCCTCGGACGAGAGAAGGATCAGGTAGCGCGGCGCGACCACCTTCCCCGGGCTGCGCTCGCGCCCGAGCGCGGTCGCGACGAAGGCGCGCGCGTCGTCGAGCCCGAGCCCGTGCACCACGACGAGCTCGGCGTGATCGGTCGCGTCGACGCTCGCCTCGGTGAGCGTCGATCGCGCGCGATCGACGCCCGGCGCGCCGGCCCACCGCGCGAGGAACGCGGCGTGGTCGGCCGTGGGCTTGATGAAGAGCCCCTTCTCCCAGCAGCGATCGCCCGCCGCGTAGAGCTGCGCGCCGAGCCCGTAGCGCGCCTCGTCGACGCGGCCGTCGTGGCCGTCGTCGCGCAGATCGAAGAGCAGGTTCGTGAACCCGAGCCCGCTCACGCTGAGCGCGCGATCGAAGGCGACGGCGATCTCGTCGCGTTCATATTCGAGCCACACGTAGCGGACGCGCCTTCGCATGATCCCTCTTACGCCGGCGGGAGGACGGTGCCGATGCGCCGCCTCTCCGCGAAGCACTCCGCCGTGATCGCCCATCGGATCAGCTCGTTGGTGACCGGGTGCTGGAGCAGCACGCGGGGCTCTTCGAGCGACCGCGCGATGTCGCGGTCGAAGCGGCGCAGGTAGTCGATCGCGCCGACGAGATCGCCCGCGATCGCGTACGCGAGCCGGTACTCGCTCCGCCTCGCGCCGATCGAGAACGCGCGCGCGTCGAAGGCCACGGGCACGTGCGGGACGATCTCTTCCAAGAGCTTTTTCTGCCTTCTCCCGATCGCTTTGTCCACCGCGATGCGGAACGACTGCGCCGCCGCCTCGCGCGGCGGGGTCAGCTCCCCTTGCCCGAATTCGGGCTCCACGATGCGCAGCGACGCGAGGAGCATCCCGTCCATCGCCTCGACCGCGAGCTCGTCGAGCCACGTGAGGCCGAGCGCGACGCGCACGAGCAGCCGCGCGAGCGCGAAGAGCTGCTCGGGCTCGGGCAGATCCGCGAACGCGGTGGACCCGACGAGGACCGGCGGATCGCCTGGATACACGCGCGCGGCGCCCTGCCAGCCGGGCGTGAGGTAGACCTCGAACGCCTCGACGCCGAGCGCGCGCGCGATGCGATCGGCCAGCACGCGCGTGGGGTGACCGTCGCGCTGGCCGAGGCGCTCGCGCGACGTGACGCCGAGCGCGGAGAGCTCGAAGCGAAGGATCTTGGCGGCGATCGGCGCGATCGCGGCGGCCACGTCGAGCATGGGGCTGCGCGCGTCGGGCAGGAGCCTCGCGGTGAGCTCCGCGCTCGCGAGCGAGAGCGCGTACGGCGATCCCTCGGTCGCGCGGCGCGCGCGCAGCCTCGCGAGCCTGTCGGGCTTCACGTCGCCGAGGCACGCGCGGACCTCTTCGACCGCGGCGCGCTCGTCCACGCGGCCCTCTTTGGACAAAGCCGCGTCGAGCGCGGAGAGCGCGGAGATCACGCCGTCGAGGCGCGCGAGCACGTCGCCGTCCGCGCTGAGCAGCTCGCGGAGCACCTGCACGGCCTCGGCGTTGCGGCCCGCCGCCTCCAGCCCGCGCCCGAGCGCGGCCCTCGCTTCGGGCGGCGCGCCCGGCAGGAGCACCGCCTGCTTCAAGTGCGCGATGCCGTCGCGCGGCCGCATCAGCGTGGTCACCTCCAACGTGCCCAGCGTGGTGAGCCAGCGCTGATCGAGCGGCAAACGCCGCGCCGCCGCGATGTCGAGCACCTGCTGGAGCGCGGCCGCGTAGCTCGCGGCGCCCTCCTTCGTCTCGACGCGGTAGAGGCGCGCGAGCGCGGACCACGGGCGCGCGTCCGAGGGCGCCGCGGCGATCGCGTCGCAGAGCGCGCGCGCGCGGCCGACGGCGTCGCCCGCGTCGCGGCACGTGTCCGCGAGGCGCAGGTCGATGTCCACGCGCGCCGCGGGATCGAGGGTGATGTCCGCGAGCCGCGCGAGCGCGCGGACCGCCCGCGTGAGCGCGCCGCTCGCGGTCGCGACCCCGTGCAGCCGCTCCAGCGCGCGTCGGTTCTTCTCGTCGATCGCGAGGATCGCATCGAGCATGGCCTCGGCCCGATCGAGGTCCGAGAGCGGCCCCTCGTACAGATCGACCAGCATGAAATACGCGGTGATCTTGGGCTCCGCGTCGCGCGCGACCTCGACCGCGTGGAGCAGCACCTCGCCCGCCTCGGCCCACACGCGCTGCACCACCAGGAGGCGCGCGAAGAGGATGAGCGACGAGACGTCGTCCGGGAGGATCGCGTTCACGCGCCGCATCGCCGCGACGCCGACGCCCGGATCAATGGGCTCTTGCGGGGCCGCCGCGCCGCCGAGGAGCAGCGCGGGGGCGCCGGGTGCGCCCGTGCGGCGCAGGATCGCGCGGCCGATCTCGACGCCGAGCAGCACGATCTGCTCGTGCGACGTGGTCCGTTCGAGCGCCGCCCCGAGCCTGTCGATGAGGCGCGCCGCGTCCGTCGCGAGCAGGCGGACGAGCGCCTGCGCCGCGGCGGACGAGCTCGGATCCGCGGCGAGCGCCTCCTCGTAGCGGACGAGCGCCTGCTCGTGCGCGCTCGGATCGCCGCTCTCCAAGACGAGCGACGCCGCGCGCACCAAGAGCCGCGATCGCTCGATCGGCTGATCGCTCAGCTTGGCGAGCGCGGAGAGCGCCTCGACCAAGCTCGGGCGATCGCCCGCGCGCTCGGCGAGCCGCGCGAGGCCGTCCGCGGCGAGCAGGCTCTCGGGCCACGCCTTGAGCGCCGCGCGGTAGGCCTTGAGCGCGCTCGGATCGGCGGCCTCGCTGCCCGTCTCGATGAGCATGGCCTCTTCGATCTCGTAGATCGCGCGCGCGATCGGATCGCGCACCAAATCGCGGCGCGATCGCAGCGCGGGCGCGATCCGCGCGCGCGTCGCGAGGGCGGCCGGGGGGAGCGCGGCGCCCGCGGCGATGAGCTTGGTCGCGGTGCGGAGGAACGCGTCGATCGCGGCCGCGTCGCGCGGGGTCAGGTCGATGAGGCGCACGAGCGCGTCGAGCGCCGCGGCGGCGCCGATGTGATCTTCGAGCGCGGCGAGCTCCCAGAGCGCGCCCGCCCGCGCGAGGCTCCCCGCGAAGATCTCGGCCTCGGCGCGGAGCACGGCCGCGAGCGGCGCGAACGCGCCTCCTTCGCGGTGGATCTGCTCGAGCATCCGCAGCGCAGGGACGTGCGCGGGCACCACCGAGAGCAGGCCTTCGAGCAGCGCCGCGGCCTGCGCGGGCGCGGCTTCACACAGGACGCCGGCGAGCGCCACGCGCAGCGCGTGATCGATGGCCGCGGGCGGCTTTCGCTCCAGCCTCCGCGAGTAGTGCGCGACGCGCTCCTCCGCGGATCCGCTCCGCGCGAGGATGCGCTCCATCGCCTCGGCGATCGCGGGATCCGGCGGCACGTCGGCGAGCGCGTCGACCTGCGCCAAGCACGCGAGCGCGGCCTTGTCGTCGCGCAGCATCAGCTCCTGCACCTCGGCGGCGTGGAGCATCAGCTCGGTGTACTCCGTGGCGCTCTTCGCGCTCGCGGCGATGCGGAGCAGCGCCTCGGCGAGCTTGGCCGGCGCGGCGAGCTCGCGGTAGAGCCGCGTGATCTCGCGCGCGGGCAGGGGATGCCCGGGCCTCAAGATCGCGGCCTGCGCGTACGCTTCGACCGCGTCGGAGGGGCTCTTCCTGCGGTGCTCGTCGATCACCGCGACCTCGATCCAAAGGGCGTATCGAACGGACTCGTCCTGCTCGGCGGCGATGCGCGCGAGGATCGCGCGGCGGGCCTCCTCGTGCCTGCCTGCGCGCTCCAGGAGCTTCTGCCGCACGCGGAGCACCTCGGGGTTCTTGGCGTCGATCGCGGTCGCGCGATCCAACAGCGCGAAGCCTCGATCGCGATCGCCCGCGCGTTCGCCGAGCACCTCGGCCGCGCGCAGGAGCAGGCGCAGCGAGAGCCCCACGTCCTCGGTCTGCTCGGCCTCCTGCGCGAGCGCCGCCGCGAGCCTCGGCATGTCGCCCGCGCGCTCGGCGCAGCGCTCCAGCGCCAGGATCGCGCTCCTGCGATCGGGCTCGATCGCGAGGATCTTCTCGATGACCTCGATGGCGCGCGCGGGCTTGCCGAGCTCGTCCTCCCAGATGGCCGCGAGCTTCTCCAGGAGGCCCACGCGACGGACCGGATCCTTCTCGATCTCGGCGGCCTGCGTGTAGAGGTCGATGCGGGCGCGCGCGTTCGCCTTGGCCATCTCGTCCGCGTCGCGCGGGGGCGGGACGAGCAGCGCCGAGAGCGCGTCGAAGACCCTTTGATTTCCCGGGTCGATCGCCCACGCGGCGCGCAGGTGCGCGATGGCCTCGTCGCGCCTTCGGAGGTGGTTCGCGGCCGCGTCGGACGCGCGCAGCAGCGCCGCGACGCGCTCGCGCGTGGGCCGCGGCTCGTTCGCCTCGGCGACCAGCGCGCGGATCCGCTCCTCGTGACGGCCGAGCCGGAGCAGCGCGCGATCGAGGCGATCCCTCGCGGCGGTGTCGCTCCGATCGTGCGCGAGCGCGCGCTCGGCGTGCTGCACGGCGCGATCGGCGCGGCCGAGCGTGTCGTAGATCTCCGAGAGCCGGAGGTGCTCGTGCGCGATCGCGCGCGCGATCTCCACCGCCTCGTTCGCGGGTCCCTTGGGCCGCGCCTCCAAGAGCGAGAGGCGCTTCTCGCGGGCCTCCGCCGCGCGCTCGGCGTCGCCGCTCACCTCCAGGAGGCGCACGAGCTCGCCCATGATCCGCCGCTCGGTCGGCGTTCCGCGCGCCGTGCGCGCCTCGGCGCGGCGGAGCAGCGGGATCGCCTCGGTCGCGGCCGCCGCGCTCGATCGGGCCTCTTCTTCGCCCACCGCGCGATCGACGCTGATCCTCGCGGACGCATAGAGCAGCCTCGCGGCGCGATCGCCGTCGGGCTCGTGATCCGCCTCGACCGAGAGCGACGCCGCGTAGAGCGCGACGTCCCCGCGCCGGATCAGGTGGCGGTGGAGCGCGTCGCGCACCGGGCCCGGGCCGGGCTCGAACGCCACCGCGTGCTCGAGCGCGGATCGCGCCCTGTCCGCGAGATCCAGGTCCGCGTCGAGGATGGCCGCGCGCTCGACGTGGATCCAGGCGGCGAGGCGGGCGTCACCGTCGGATCGATCTTGCGCCCTCGGCGCGTACGCGGTCGCGAGGCGTTCGAGATGGGACGCGAGCTCGGACGCGGTCGCGGTGTCGTTGCGCGCGGTGCGGGCCGTTCGGAGCGCGGCTTCGAGCCCGCGCAGCGAGGCCGCGTGTTTGGGCGAGAGCTCGAGCGCGCGCGCGTAGCTCCGCTCGACCTCGTCGGAGCGCCCGAGCGCGCTGCACAAGCGGGCGCGCTCCGCGAGCAGATCGGCCGCGAGATCGTCGTTGTCCGCCGCGAGGATCTCGTCGTCGAGGATCTCCAGCTCGTACGCGCCGTCTGCCGCGCGCTCGAGCAGGCGGCGCAACCGGCTGAGCGCCGGCCCGAGGGTGCCGGTCAGCTCGCGCGCGGCTTCGAAGGCCTTGCGCGCCGCGGATCGATCGCGGCTCACGCGCTCTTCGTAGAGCCCGAGCTCGACCCACGCGCGCGCCGCGCCCACGGGATCGCGCGTCGCGAGCCGCTTTGCGCGGCGCTTGAGCTTGCCGGCGATCGACAGATCGTCGGCGGCGATCGGTGACGTGGACTCGTCGGCGGCGGTCGCGGGCTCCTCGGTTTTGGCGGTTATCGCCGCCTCTTCGCCGCGCTTGGGCGCGGACGCTGCGCCGATCAACGTGCTCGTCTGCACGCGCGGCATCGAGGGGCTCACGGCCGCGGCGTCGCCGCTGATCGCGGGCGTCGGCGAGATGCGCGCGGTCGGGTCCAGCGCTTCGATCAGCGGCGCGGGCACCTGGCCGGCGAGCGTGTGCACGCGACGCGCAGGCGGCCTCGGCGGAGGTTTTGGCGCGTCGATCGGGGCTTGCGGAGGCTGCGGCGCGACCTGCGTAGGCGGCGGAACACCCATCAACGTGTGGGCGCGTCGCGCGGGTTGCGGCTCGGCTTCCGGGGGTTTTGGCGTGCCGCTCGCTTCGGGCGCGAGCCCTGGTCGCGTGGTCTCGGACTCCGATTCCCACGCGCCGTCCACCGAGCTCAAGCGAGTTGGATCGATGGGCTGCGTCACGCGGCGATGCTACGGGAAGGCTGCCCTTTCCGTCTATCGCGGGCCGAGCGTCAATCGGTCTTGAGCTGCAACTGCCCTGCGACGCCCGAGGACTTGGCGGACGGCGTAGGTGGCGTCTTCGGGGCATCCGCCGATTTTGCGGGCGCGGCCGCGACCTTGGTCGGTCGCTTGTCGGCGCTCGACGCGAGAGGAACCGACGCGGAGGCCTGCGCGGGCGCGGACGCGGACGACGGCGGCTCGGCAGAAGGAGTGACATCTGCAGATCGAGGGGGCGTGAGGGGACCTTCGGGTCCCACGCTCGCGGACGCTTGCTCGGGCGAGCTCGCGGGCGGGGACGCCGCGGGAGGCGCCGAAACGGCGGTGATGGGCTCGATCGGCTTTGGTGGGCGCGCGACGCGCACGAACACGAAGGCCCCGAGCGCGCCCGCGATGAGCGCGGACGACGCGACCACGAGGAACGTCCTTCGATCGCGCTGCGCGGCCTCGCGGCTGCTGGTCCAACCGACCTTGGACGGGGCCGTGTCGCGGCCGCCGGGGGCCGCAGCATCCGCGCTCGACGTGCGCTTGGGGGCGCGCTTCGACGACGACGCGTCGAGCGCGGAGTCGATGGCCTCGCGCGACGACACGATGCCTTCGGAGGCGGCTTTGAGCGCGTCGAGAAGCTCTTTTGCCGAGCCGAAGCGATCGTCGCGATCACGCGCCAAGGCCTTGCGCAGCGTGCGCGCGATGGACTCGGGCACCGCGGGGTTGTGGAGGCGGACGTCGTCCGCGTCTTTCATGCAGATGTTGACGATCACCTGCTCGTAGGTCGACCCCGTGTAGGGCGGCCGTCCGGTGAGGCACTCGTAGAGGATCGCGCCCACGGACCAGAGGTCGGCGCGCTCGTCGATGTCGGGTTGGGCCTGCGCTTGTTCGGGCGCCATGTAGAACGGCGTGCCGAGCACGGTGCCGCGCCGCGTGAGCGTGCTGACCGGCGTCTCGCCCATGCGGCGCATCTTGGAGATGCCAAAGTCCAAGATCTTGATGAAGGCCGGGTCGTCGTCGCGGTCGACCAAGAAGACGTTGTCGGGCTTCAAATCGCGGTGAACGATGCCCGCCTCGTGCGCGCGGCGAAGGCCCCGGAGGAGCTGCGCGCCGATGTGGATGGTCTCGGCCACGTCGAGCCTGCCGTCGCGCTTGATGCGGTGCCCGAGGTCCTCGCCGCGGAGCAGCTCCATCACGATGAAGGGCTGGCCCTCGGCGGTCGTGCCCGAGTCGAAGATCTCGACGATGTGCGCGCTCTCCACCGCGCTCGCGGCCTGGGCCTCGCGCTGGAACCGAGCGATGGAGTCCTCGCTCTTCCGGCCCGCCTCGATGTCGACGAACTTCATCGCGACGCGCTTGCCGATCGAGGTGTTGAGCGCCTCGTACACGGTGCCCATGCCGCCGCGGCCAATGACCCGGACAACCTCGTATTTGTCGACCCGTTTGCCCACGAGCGAGTCCGGGCCCGACGATGGGGCTTCGGGCGTGGCGCTCGGGGAAGAGGGTTGCATCGCTGACAAACGTTACCCGATGTGGGGTCGGGGCAGGGCCTTCTACGTCGGCGGAACGGAAACCTTCCCCTGGAGCTTTCGCCTCAGCGCAAAAGGAGGACGTTGCGAGCGTCGATAGGGATGGTCGCGGCCTGATCGAAGAGGCGCTTTCCGTCCGGCGCGCCCCCGTCGCCTGGGGCGAGGAGCGCGTCGATCGACGCCCCTTCGCGCAGCAGACGCGCTTCGAAGTAGACCTCGATCAAGTGGCCTCCCGCTTCGGAGCGGGCGTATCCGAGGGTGTCGCCCGCGCGGACCTTGACGCCGGTCGCGACGGCCGGGTCGATGCGGTCGAGCCTGCCGTGAATCAACACCAGCGTTCCGCGCTCGTTGCCCCTCATCACATGGTGTTCCGTGACGACCGAGAGGCCCACGAGCTCCCCCGTATAAACCACCTCGGCCGAGCCCTCTTGTCCTTCGAGCGCCACGCTCTTGACCTGCTCCCCCGGCCGCGCGGCGAGCTGCATCCCTCGTTTATCCATGCGTTGAGGGGTCGATACGAGCGCTCCCTCGGCGCCCGACCCTTCGAGGAGCCGCGGCGGCCGATCGGCCGTGCCGATGGGGAACACGTATTTGAGCGTCTCCTCCGGCCGCTCGGGCCACCGTGGGATGGTGTCGAGGCTGGCCGAGAGCGAGCGATGTTGAGGCGCCGGAGCGGCGTCGTCGTCCTCGACGAGGATGGGTCTTGCCTCGGGGATGCGGACGCACACCGGGCCCTCCGGCAACGAGCCCGGGCCGCACGGCGCCGGCAGACCGTCTACGCCGCGCACGGACTCGGGCGGCGCGACGGCGCGCGGCGGCGGCGGCGAAGGTGGAGCCAAATTACCAAGCGCGGAGAGCACGGCGGCGGCCGCGGCTCCGCGCACGAGGGGGTGCATGGGTCAGTCTTCTAGCACCCTCTACGGCGTGGGCGAGCACTGTGACGCGACCGACGGGACGCCCCAGCTCCAATTGGGCACATTGATCTTGGGGTAATACGCGGTGAACGAGAAGCACATCTCATCTTCGGTGTTCTCGCCCCAGTGAACGTCCTTGTCAGTGTCGTTCTCCCAAACACATCGGGTGCTAATCACATCTCCAGGGGCGATGGTCTCGTCGAGGCGGCTCCAATATTGAGACGCGAAATCCCACGGATCACGGGTGCCGAGGTCGATAGGCGCCCCGCCGCCTTTGGGCTTGCTCACCGTCGAGATGATCTTCCCGAGCTTGTGCATGTGCGGCATGGCCCCGATGACGTGGGTCGTGGGGAGGCCGACCGGGATGGTCAAATCGCACGTCAAATCGAGCGATCCGTGCGCGGGGATCGAGAGCTGGAAGGTGCCAAAGGCGAGGATGTCGGCGTCGTTGGGCCGCAGATCGGGCGTGGTGCAGAGGTCGAAGCCGCTCGCGTCGGTCTGCCCGGCGAGGTGCTTGAGGTTGTTGTAATGGAGCTGAACCACGTAGTGCGCGGTGCCCTCGATGGGCAAACCAGCCTCGGGGGGCAGCTCGAAGCCCTCTCCGCCGGGCGCCCACACGCTCACGATCTTCCACGTCTGCGCGCCGCTCAAGGCACATGGATAAGGGGTCGCCGAGACGCTCGTGGGGCTCTCGAAGAGCACGATGTGATGGAGGATGCCGCCGTTGTCGACGCGCGGGACGAAGGCCGTCACGTGCTCTTTTTGATTCTTGATGACGTCGAATCCATAACACACGTACATGTCATCGACGCTCTGAGGCATCGTAAAGGCGCTCGCGGGCGCGAGGCTCACGGTGGGTGTGCAGCCAATCGATCCTCCGTCCGCGCCGCCGCCGTCTTGGCAAGCTCCGCCCGTGCCGGCGGGGGCGCCCGCCGCGATCCACGCGTCGAGCGTGGCTTGCTCGGACGTGGTGAGCCGCGCGTTGGGCGGCGGGGGCATGGGGTGCGCGTCGTCGTGGGTGCGCGCGCCCATCCGCTCATAGATCTTCTTGGAGCCGTCCTTCGGTGAGGTCGCGATCACGTCGGCGTGCGTGACGAGCGACATCGGCGCGCCGAACATGGTTTTCTCCGCGTGGCACGAGCGACAGTGCTGCGCGAGGATCGCGTCGACGTCGCACGGCAGGCCCTCGCCCGTGCCGCCCGCGCCGCTGCCGCCCGTGCCTCCCCCTCCTTCGCAGGCGACGAGAGCGAGGGACGACACGAA
>CAYTJL010000186.1:0-5780 GCA_964437785.1 uncultured Polyangiaceae bacterium | reverse complement strand
TGCCGCCCGTGCCTCCCCCTCCTTCGCAGGCGACGAGAGCGAGGGACGACACGAACGAGATCGCGGCGAGCGTGCGACGCAACATGAGTCACCTCCGAGCGACCAGCGAATGGATGCGCCGATGATCGCTCAGATTCGTCGCGAACGTGCGCGCCGGGTTCGTGCTCGGTGCGGCGAGACAAAAAACGAAGAGGAGGCGCGTGGCCTCCTCTTCGGTGGAGCTGAGGGGAATCGAACCCCTGACCTCCTGACTGCCAGTCAGGCGCTCTCCCAACTGAGCTACAACCCCGTGGGACAGAAGCGGCTATCTACATCGCCTCCGCCCGTTTGTCTCCAACTTTTTTGTGCCCGCTTGTTTACCCCGAGAACATCTCGGTGACCCACACCACCCCATCGGCTGAGCGCTGCACCGAGACTCCCACCTTGGTGAAGCGCTCGAAGAGCAGGTTCCCCCGGTGCGAGGGGCTCGCCCAGAGCGCGCGGTGCGCGTTCTCGAGCGTGGTCGCGCTCGCCACGTTTTCGCCTGCGACGCGCACGCGGAGCCCCGCCGCGCGGATGCGCGCCGAGGGATCGCCGAGCCCGACGTCGTGACCGACGACCCGCGCCTTCATCATCTCGTCGGTGTGCGCTTTGGCGAGCTTGTCGAGCGCCGGATCGCGCGTGAGCGCCGCGAGCTGCTCGGCCGCGCGCGCGGCGTTGATCATGCGCGCCATCGCGTCGTCGTCGTCCTTGATGCCTTTGGCCGCGTCCTCGCCCGGCGCGGGCGCCGAGACGAACTGCGCGGGCGGCGTGATGCCCGCGTGGATCATCGCTTCGAGCACGGGCCGCGGACCGGTCGAGACCGTGGCGAGCACCTGCACCATCCACGTGCCCGGCTGATCGACCGAGAAGCTCGAACGAATGCGGCTCCCCGAGAGCGACGCGACGATGGTCTTGGGCGCGCCGCGCGGGCCGAGCAGCACCACCTTCGCGTCGCTCGCGGGCACGAGCATGCTCCCGCTGAGGCTCACCCACTGGCCCACGCGCGCCGTCGTCGGCAGCGGATCGATGTCGGCGAGCACGTCGGCGGCGACCACCGTGACCACGTCGGTCGGGCCCGTCACCACGCTCGCGCCGCAGCGCCGCACGCCGAGCGGACCCCACGGCGAGAGCCACGTCTTGAGGCGCTTCTTGACGTCGTCGTCGTTGAGCGACGCGCCCGCGATCGACCACGCGCGCGGCCACACGTGCGGATCGCCCGCCGCGCGAAGGTAAAACGCGAGCTCGTCGATCGCGACCATCGGCGCTCCGCCGGCCTGCTTGCGCGCGGCGCGATCGGCCGCGTCGTTGAGCGCGGCGTCGGGCGTGCCGCACACCGCGACGAGCGCCGCCCTGCGCGCGTCCATCAGCGCCGCGGCCTGCGGAGAGTGCGTCGAGGTCCGCCACGTGACAGCGCTCGCGCCATCGCCGCGCGCCGCGCCCGAGAGCGCGAGCAGCGAGAGAGCGAAGAACGACGTGCGAAGCGTGCGAAGCGAGGGGCCCATGATCTAGCGAACGCCCGGGGATCGACGGACCGAGCGGGCCTCCGCAATAAAGTAGCAAGAACCCGGACGATGCAAAGAAATGGGGGCAAAAAGAAGCATGCTCCCGCCGTTCGGCGCGCGGGATCGCCGTCGTAAAACGAAGCGCGTTTTGCTACTGTCGCTCGGGCCGATGGCCGAATGGAACCGAGCCGCGAAGGTGGGGGTGATGAGCATCGCGCTCGCGGGCGCGGCCTACGGCGGCTATTCGTTCATCTCACGATCCTCCGGCACCGCGAGCGGCTATCGCGTCCACGCCTACCTCCCCGACGTGACCGGCATCGCGCCGCGATCGCGCGTGCTCATCTCCGGCATCCAGGTCGGCTACATCGACCGGCTCTCGCTCGAAGACGGCAGGGCCCGCGTCGACATCCGCATGAAGCCGGAATTCCCCCTCTTCGAGGACGCGGCCATCGGCCGTCGATCCACGAGCCTCATCGGCGAGTCGCTCATCGTGCTCGCGCCGGGCACCGAGGGCAAAAAGCAGATCCCCAATGAGGGTGAGATCACACATTACATCGACGAGCCCACCCTCCAATCGCTCCAGGGCCAAATCGCCGACATCCTCAAAGACGTCAAGGCCGTCACATCGTCGCTCCGCGACAGCGTCGGGACGCCCGTCGGCCAACAACGCATCGAGGAGATCCTCAAGAATTTGGCCGAGGTCACGCGCGAGCTGAACGAGACCGTCAAAGAGAACCGCGCCGGGGTCAAGCAGGTCGTCGACAACGTCAATGGCATCACCGGCGAATCCAGGCCGCAAATCGCCGAGATTTTGCGCAACGTCAAACAGATCACCGACGACCTCCGCAAGCTCACCGCCTCGGCCGACGCGGGCGGCGGCAAGCCCGGCGATCTGCGCTCCACCGCCGAGCGCGTCAACCGCGCGGCGGGCAACCTGGAGTCGGTCCTCAAGCACGCTGACAACGTCGCGGCCCGCATCGACAAGGGCGAAGGCACCATCGGGCGGCTCACCAAAGACGAGACCTTGATCAACGAGGTCGAGAACGTGGTCGAGGACGTCGGCGACCTCGTGGGCGGCATCGGCCGCGTCCAAACCGTGGTCGGCCTCCGCGCGGACTACAACTTCCTCGCCAACACGGTGAAGAGCTACGTCGAGCTGCGGCTCCAGCCCTCCGAGGACAAATATTATGTCATCGAGCTGGTCAATGACCCCCGCGGCAAGACGAGCATCGAGCAGATCGACGTCGACACCACCAATCCAAACCTCCCTCCGCACTACCGCGAGGTGCGCACGGTCACGACCAACGCGTTCCGGTTCAGCTTCCAGTTCGCAAAGCGCTTTGGGCCGGTGACGGGCCGGTTCGGGGTCAAGGAGTCCACGGGCGGCATCGGCCTCGATCTGCACCTCTTGAACGATCGCTTCGAGCTCCGTCAAGACCTCTTCGGCTTCGGCGAGGAGCTCGCGCCGCGCTGGAGGATCGCGCTCGCCTACGAGTTCTTGCGCAAGCTGTGGCTCCTTGGTGGCGTAGACGACATCTTGAACAGCGGACGGCGCGACTACTTCGTTGGGCTCCAGCTCCGGTTCACCGACAAGGACCTCAAGTCCATTTTACCCTTCGTCCAGCTCCCTCGCTGAGGCATGATGCGCGGCCATGTCGGGCGCGAACGGAGAGCGAATCGGAAAGATCCTTGTCGTCGACGACAACGAGCCGAATCGCCTGCTCGCATCCATGACATTGGAGGAAGAGGGTTACGAGGTCGTCCTAGCGACCGGCGGTGAAGAGGGCGTGGCCGCGTTCTCCCGCGAAGATCCCGACTGCGTCATCCTCGACGTGCGGATGCCCGGGGTCGACGGCTTCGCCGCGAGCGAGCGCATCCGCGCGATCGGGCGCGGCGCCTCCATTCCCATCCTGTTTTTGACGGCGCTGCGCGACGTCGAGACCTTCGACAGGGCGCTTGCCGCGGGCGCGGACGACTTCCTCACCAAGCCGATCCGCCCTTCGGAGCTGGTCGCGCGCGTGCAGACCGCGCTTCGGCTCCGGCAGCTCGACAGCGAGCGGCGCGAGCTGGTCGAGGTGGTTCGGCGCCAGCGTGACGAGCTCGTGCGCGTGCAGCTCCAGCGCGAGCGCCTCATGGCCTTCTTGGTCCACGACCTCAAGAACCCGGTCAACACGATCGATCTGCACGCGCAGATCATCCTGCGCGACAAGACCAGCACCGCCGCGGCGCGCGCGTCCGCGGCGCAGATCCGCGACGACGCGCGGCGGCTCACGCGCCTCATCATGAACCTGCTCGACATCGCCAAAGCCGAGGAAGGCAAGCTCGCCGCGAGCCTCGTGCGCACCGACGTGAGCGCGCTCGCTCGCGAGGTCCTTCACGACATGGAGACCTCCGCGTCGGCCAAAGGTGTGAGCGTCGCGCTCCAGGGCGAGCCCCTCGAAGGCTCGATCGATCCCGATCTGGTGCGGAGGATCCTTTCGAACCTGCTCGACAACGCGATCCGCCACGCGCCGCAGGGCAGCGTGGTGAAGGTGACCGTCGCCCCCAAGGGAACATCCATCGTGATGCGCGTCGCTGATCAAGGAGGCGGCGTGCCCGAGGGCATGCGCGACAAAGTCTTCGAGCCGTTCCTCCAAGTGACCGAGGGCAAAGACGCGTCGCGCGGTGGGCGCGGCTTGGGGCTCACGTTCTCGAAGCTGGCCGTCGAGGCGCACCGCGGTCGCATTTGGGTCGAGGACGGCGCGCCCGGCGCGGTCTTCTGCGTCGAGGTCCCGCGCGATGGTTGAGCGAAGAGCGTTCGCGGATCGCCTTGATTGGCGGGCCCTCGTCGAGGCTGCCCCCGACGGGATCATCATCGCGGACGCGCGCGGGGTCATCCTGTTCGTCAACCATCAGATCGAGGAGATGCTCGGGTATTCGCGCGACGAGATCGTCGGCGAGCGGGTGGAGCGGCTCGTCCCCGAGCGTCACCGCGCGGCGCACCCCGAGCTCCGCGCCTCGTTCGCGCGCGCGCCGAAGCAACGGCCCATGGGCTCGGGCCTGCGCCTCTTTGCGCGCCACAAGAGCGGGGCCGAGATCCCGGTCGAGATCAGCTTGAGCCCCCTTCACGTGGATGGAGAGGCGTATGTCTCTGCCACCCTCCGCGACGTCTCCGCCCGTGTCAAAATCGAAGAGGAGCTGCGCAAAGCGTCCAGCGCCAAGAGCGAATTCCTCTCGTCGATGAGCCATGAGCTGCGCACGCCGCTCAACGCGATCTTGGGGTTTGCTCAGCTCCTCCACCGCGACAAGCGCGCTCCGCTCAGCGGCCGTCAAAAGGACATGGTCGAGCAGGTGATCAAGGGTGGTGAGCATCTCGTGCGGTTAATCGACGAGGTCCTCGATTTGGCGCGGATCGAGGCGGGGCGCGTGACCATCTCGACCGAGCCGGTCAACCTGGGAGAGCTCCTCTCGCACGTTCAATCGACGTTGGGTCCGCTCGCCGCGATGGCGGACATCTCGCTCACCATGGGAGAGCTGCCGGACGGCTTGCCCGCGGTGCTCGCGGACCGCATCAGGCTCGGTCAGATCTTGATGAACTTCGGCTCGAACGCCATCAAGTATGGTCGTCCGCGCGGGCATGCGGCCTTTACGGTGGAGCGGCCTTCGCCATCCGTGCTCCGTATCTCGGTGGTCGATGACGGCATCGGCATCCCCAAAGAAGAGCAGAAGAAGCTCTTTCAACCGTTTTATCGCGCCGGGCAAGAGACAGGCGCCATCCAGGGCACCGGCATCGGCCTCACGATCACGAAGCGCCTCGCCGAGCTGATGAACGGCAAGGTGGGGTTTACGAGCGAGCAGGGTCGAGGGTCGGTGTTTTGGGTCGAGCTCCCCGTCGCGCCGGACGCGCGCGCTCCGATCTCGCTGCCCAGGAGCCTCAAAGATGGCTCGTTCTTCGAGAGGGCGGGCGACAGGCGTTATCTGGTGGTGTACGTCGAGGACAACCCCGCCAACATCGCCTTTATGGAGGCGCTCGTCGACGACCTCTCCGTGGTCGATTTGGTGACCGCGCACACAGCCGAGATCGGCTTGGCGCTCATCCACGATCGACAGCCCGACGTCGTCATCATGGACGTCAACCTGCCTGGGATGAGCGGTATCGAGGCGCTCCGCCGGCTCAAGAGCGCTCCCGAGACGCGCGACATCCCTGTCATTGGGCTGAGCGCGGCGGCCATGAAGGAGGACGTCTCGCGCGTCAAGGGGCATGGGTTCTATCGTTAT
>CAYTJL010000185.1:0-19581 GCA_964437785.1 uncultured Polyangiaceae bacterium | reverse complement strand
GACGAACCCCAACTTCCCGTTCTACGAGCTGTTCGTGGTCAAATACCAACCTTGAGAGCGCGCCTCGCGCGGAGGTCCAATGAGCCATCTTCAACGCTCGATCGCGGTCGTCGCAGCTCTCTCGGCGTGCAAGCTCGCAGCCTGCGATCTTGCCATTGGTTTGGACGACATTCGGGTCAGCGCCGGGACCTCGGCCTCTTCTTCGGGAGGGGCTGGAGGGGGTGGCCAGGGCGGCGCGGACGCAGGCCAGATGGGCGAGTGCGAGCCCATGACGATGGAGGCTTGTTACGGCGGGCCCAACGGGACCATAGACGTCGGCGAGTGTAAAGGTGGGACGAGGACGTGCGGTGAAGATGGCTTTTGGGGCCCGTGCGAAGGCGAGGTTGTGCCCCAAATCGAGAACTGCGCCTCGGGCAAAGACGAGGACTGCAACACCACGATAGGGTGCACGGGCGCGCTCGCGTGGTTCAAGACGTACCTCAATGTAAGCGACACCATCGGACGCGCGGTGGCCGTGGGCAACGATGACGGTGTCCTCGTCGCGGGGGAGCTCTCGGGCGAGCTGACGGTCGGCGTCACCAAGCTCACGAGCGCGGGCCTCAAAGACGCGTTCGCCATTCACTTCGACGCGGGCGGCAACGTACGTTGGGCCAAAGTGTTCGGGAGCGCGCAGGGCATCGAGAGCGTGACGGCGGCCGCGGGGGTGTCAAACGATTTCGTTATCGTAGGGGCCTTCACAGGCTCGTTCACGGTGGACAACAAGCAGGTGAATCTTGTGGATGGCCACGACAGCTTCGTGATGCGGCTCGACGGCAAGAGCGGCGTGGTGGAGTGGGCCGTCACGTTGGCCGGGCAAGACCTCGCGCAGTCACAGGGGCAATTCGTCAACGCCGTGACCAGCGATGGGGCAGGGGACGTCCTTGTCGCGGGCCACTTCTTCAAAGAGCTCTCGGTCGGCAATCAGGTGCTTACGACGCCCGCGGCCAACGCTCAAGACCTCTTCGTCATCAAGCTCACCGGCGGCACGGGCGCGCCTATCTGGGCGTCGCAGATCTCGGGCGGCGCCGATTTCGATCAGGTGAGCGCGGCCGGCGTCGCGGTCGATCACAACAACGACGTCATCGTCGCGGGCGGGACCAAACAAGCTTATACGCCCAACGATGTGCTCCTCTTCAACAAGGACGCGACCAAGTCGTTCCCGTACGCGACCGCGTCGTCGTCGAGCAGCGTGGTCGTGGCCAAGGTCTCGGACACGGGCGAATTCATGTGGGGGAAGAGCGCCGGCGGGGTGGGCAACGAGGTGGGGATCGCCGCGAGCGGCGTCGCGGTGGGGCCGTCGGGAGATGTGGTGATTGTAGGAAGGGTTGACGGTAAATTGAGCTTCGATCCGAGCCACGAGATCAACGTCGTTCCGCTCACCTCCACGGGGTTCTTGGCGACCCTCGACGCGTTGGGAGCGGCCAAGACGGTGACGCGTTTGGGCGACTCGCTCACGAGCGCGGCGAGCGCAGTGGCGGTGGATCCGTTGGGCAACATCGTCGTGGGCGGGGTCCACCGCGGGGCGATCATCGTAGGATCCTTCTCGATGCCCGGCACGCAAGACTCTCTGGACAATGGGTTCTTGATCAAATTCGACCCTTCGCACACGGTGCTTTGGGGGAAGAGCTTGGGCGGCCCGAGCGCCGATCTCTTGAACGCGGTCGCTGCCGACAGGTATGGCCAAGCCATCGCGACGGGCGCCTTCATCAGCTCCATCTCGTTCGATGGAATGGCCCCCGTGACGAACCCCAACTTCCCGTTCTACGAGCTGTTCGTGGTCAAATACCAGCCTTGAGCTATTCTTCTTTGAGGAGCATCACGGTGACGCCAGCTCGCTCCGTGACGTTCGCCAGCGCGCGGTCCGCCGTCACCAACGCGAGATCCGGTTCTCTCGCCTTGAGGTCGATCGCGGCGAGGAGGTGCAGGCAATCCAACGTTTCGAGCGCCAATCCCCCGCGCAGCGAGTGCTCCTCCAACAACCGGATACAGGGCTCAACGAAGCGACGCCGAATGGGCGTCACGGCGAGCCTACCAAGTGAGGATGTGTCGTAATGAAAGCGCCGCATGACGACGCGATATCCTTCGGTCGTCAAGAACCCTCCGCGGACCCTGCCGGCTAACGCAGAACGAATCTCGACCAAGGTCAGGTCCGTCACCCAAAGCCTTGGCTCAACAGACGCGAAGAGGTCTCCGACGGAGCGACCGATGGGGGCGCCTTCGTAGTGATAAATCAGCGCGTTCGTGTCGAGCAGGTAAGCGCTCATGAGCTTTGCCCTGGAGCGGGTTTCCCCAACGCGCGCCGCACCTCCTCCAGATCAGGTGGAGGTCCCGCCTCGTCTGGACCCAGAGCAAGAGGCACACCGATCCTGTCTTGGAACTCCTCCCATCCGGCGCGAACCGCCGCGAGCAGCGCGTCGAGATCCGGTGGTTTTTCGAGGTAAGCCGACGCGTGCAAATTGAGCGCCCGAATGGCATCCGTCTTGGTGCCGTGCCCCGTCATGATGATGATTTGTGTCTCCGGCCTCCGCTCGTGGATCAATTGAAGCAGTGAGAGCCCATCTCGTTTCGGCATCCGAAGATCGAGCACGACGATCGGGTGAAGGCCGCGCTCGAACACGGTCCAACCCTGCTCGCCGTCCTCCGCCTGTTCGACGGTCATCCCTTCGCGCTCCAACGCGCGCACGATGTGACGGCGAATATCATTCTCATCCTCGACGACGAGGACCTTGGGCTCACCCACGTTGTGCCTCCCTCGCGTTACGAAGCTCGACTTCGAAGGTCGTCCCCCGCCCGATCGAAGAGTCTCGAATCCTGAGCGTCCCTCTCATGCGGCGCATCAGGTTGTGGCCGAAATAAAGGCCGAGCCCCATCCCACCGTTCTGCTTGGTTGTATAAAAGGGCTCGAGCGCTCGCTCCTTGACCACCTCGGACATCCCACATCCCGTATCCTTTACCCTCAGGAGAACCTTGTCCCTCTTCTCCTCGACGTCGATCTCGATCCGCTTTTCGGACGCCTCCGCGAGCGCATCCCGCGCGTTGCTGATGAGGTTGACCAAGACCTGTTGGAGCGCCGCGCGGCTGCCGAGGGCATGAGCGCCGTGCGCGCCGCGGACGACGAGGTCAATCCCGCGGTGCGCGAGCTGTGTGCGGAACAGCGCCAAGGAGGCTTCGATCGCGTCGTCGATCGAGAAGACCTCGTCGTTCGTCGCTTCGTCCGAGGCGACCTCCCTGAGCACGTTGATGATTTTGTCGAGCCTGACCACGCCCGTGTCGATGTCGCGGAGGTCTTCGTCGACGCTCGTGGTGATCCCTCGTTTGAGGTCCTGCCGGGCGTTTTGCGCGGCGAGCCGGATGAGGGACAAGGGCTGGCGAAGCTCGTGCGCGATCCCGGTCGCCATGATGTTCAACGCGGCGATGTTGCGCATCCGGAGCAGCTCTGCGTCCCGCATTTGCCGCTCGTTCTCGAGCGCACGGAGGCGCGCTTCAAGCTGCGCATGCGGTGTTTTGTAGAGCCGGCGGAGCTGCTCCGAATATCCAGCCGCCTTGTCCAAATCACCAAGGCCTTTGTAGCCGGCCGCCATGCCGGTCAACGCGTCGATGTCGTCGGCCGCGCGGGCCAGCACCTCGGAGAAGCGCTTGATCGCGGCGCGGAAATCGCCCCTCCGGAGATGGACGCGCCCGAGACCGATGAGGGCTTGCCGATTTTCCGGGTTGTGCTTGAGGACTGTTTGAAACTTGTCCTCAGCCTCTTCGAAGCGATCGAGATCCAAGTAAATGAAGGCGAGATCGAGCGCGATGGGTCCAGGCTTGCGCTCGTGGCGTGCGGCCCATCGGAGGTGAACGAGTGCGCGGTCGAGCTGGTTCAGCTCGCGATAACAGAGCGCGAGCTCGTAACGGTGCCGCACCTCGGTCCAATTGGGCCTATCGTGATCACGAGGGTCGAGCCGGAGGCTCTCCTCCAGATGTTCGACGGCCTCGTCCCACGCGCCCCGCGCGCGATCCGTGAGCCCGAGGACGTAGAGCCCCCTCGCGCGCTCCTCTTTGTTCTGCATGCCGATGAGCCTGCGCGCGTACGAGGCCGACTCGGCCAGGTGGCCGATCTCCAACAAGGCGAGCCCAGCGCCGTAAAGCGCCCTCCCCAAATCAGGCTCGATGTCGAGGGCGGCCTCAAAAAATTGGGCCGCTCGATCGAAGTCACGGAGGCTCAAAAAACACCATCCAAGGCCTGTGCGCGCCTCCGCCCGAGCCTCCGTGTCGGACGAGAGCGCCTCGTAGATCTCGATGGCCTCGCTCACCTTGAATTGCCGCAGGAGCTTGCCCGCGAGCTTGAAGAGCGCTTTGGGATCAATCGCCTTTTCGCCGTTGGCCTTTTGGGGTGAGGCTTGGACCCGGCGGAGCGCTGCCTCCACCTCCACCTCGCTCGTCACCAAGCGCCCCCCTACCCAGAGCCGCTCACGTGTCGGAGGCGTAGGCTGCGCTTCGGGTGGCGAACCTTCGCTCTGAGCTTCGGCGAACGAGTCCATACCCGGACGCTATCATGAGCCTATTTCTGCGACAACAGGCGCCGCGCTCAGAACGTGAGCGCGAAGGTGTTCTTGACCTCCACGTCGGTCGGCTTCACCCCCGTGGGAGGCAAGGTGTCGTGCCGGACCACCACGATGATGCGCGTCGAGACGCGCTTCGCGATCTCGACGATGGCCATGGTCTCGCTGAGCACGCGCGTGTCCTTGGGCGCGTCGAAGCGCGGCTGCACGTAGGTGACGTTGCTCAGCTCCAAACGATCGTTGATGCGTGAGAGGACAGAGAGGTAGTTGTTCCACCGGCTCGCCAAGAACACGTGGCCCGGGAACGTGTCGAGCACCCCGACGAAGTCGGCGAGCCGCTCGTATTCGAACATGTACGAGGTGCCGATGTAGAGCGAGAGGAGGGGCTTCTCGAAGAGGGTGAAGCGCGGCCCCGCGCCCTCGACGTTGCGGAGGGCGAGGCGCTGGAACTTGTCTTGTTGGAGCTGCACGAAGACCTCGACGTCGAGCCACTTGAGCACCTCGACGCAGTAGCGGAGATGGCCAAACGATTTGGCCACGGTCACCGTGCCGAAGAACGAGGCGACGTCGCCTTGGACGCGCAAAAACGCGAGGTGCCGCCCAGACTCGATGCCTGCGAAGAGCCCGCCGCCCGCGACCACACCGCTCGTGTTGCCGAAGCGGCCCGTGACGTTGGCGTCGATGCTGATGCTCCACGTGTTGCCTTTGAGGTTGCGGCGCAGGGTCTCGGCGTTGACCTGCGCGCGCGCGGCGCCCGCGGACAACAGGCACGCGAGGGCCAAGGCCGTTGCGAGGAGTCTTCGAACCATCACCCCGTCTTTTACCATGGTCCATCCCTCGTGACGCGCGGCGCGCGTTCTCCTACGCTCCATCAATGTCCTACGTTCCTGTCCACGGTGGGGGCTCGGCCACCCCCCCGGCCTTCGCCCCTGCCCTCGCCTCGGCCTCTCCCGACGCGGGGGGCGGCCTCGTGATCCGCTCCGCGCACGCGCTCGGCCCCTATCCTCGTCACATGAGCGAGCGGCTCCGCGCCGCCGCGGAGGCGAGCCCGGATCGGCGCTTGTTCGCGGAGCGGCGCCAAGACGGCGGTCTTCGCGAAGTGACGTACGGCGAGGCGCGGCGCGCGGTGGACGCCCTCGCGACAGCGCTGCTCGATCGCGGGCTCGGCCCCGAGGCGCCGCTCATGGTCTTGTCCGAGAACGCGATCGATCACGCGCTCCTCGCGCTCGCCGCCATGCAGATCGGCGCGCCCGTCGCGCCCGTGTCGCCCGCGTACAGCCTGCTCTCCAAAGACCTCGACAAGCTCCAATCGATCCACGCGCTCCTCGCGCCGGGCCTCGTGTACGCCTCCGACGCGGGCCGCTACGCGCGCGCGATCGACGCCTTGGGCGCGCCGGACGATCGCGTGGTGACGAGCCACGGAGGCCGCGGGACGGCCCTCGCCGAGCTCCTCAGCACCGCGCCCAGCGCCGCGATGGAGGAGGCGTATCGCGCGCTCGGGCCCGATGCGGTCGCCAAGATCCTCTTTACGTCGGGGTCGACCGGCGCGCCCAAAGGCGTCCTCAACACCCAACGGATGATGTGCTCGAACCAACAAGCCATCACCGAGGTGTGGCCGTTCCTCCGAGAAAAACCGCCTGTCTTGGTCGATTGGCTCCCGTGGAGCCACACCTTCGGGGGCAACCACAACCTCAACATGGCCCTTTATCACGGCGGCTCCATCCTCATCGACGAGGGCAAGCCAACACCCGATCTCATCGGCAGGACCGCAGAGAACCTCCGCGCCGTCTCGCCCACGATCTACTTCAACGTGCCGCGCGGCTTCGAGGCGCTCTTACCCCTCTTGGAGCGCGACGAGGCCCTGCGCGCCGCCTTCTTCCGCGATCTGGATGCGGTCTTTTACGCGGCCGCGTCGCTGCCCGCCGCGCTCTGGGAGAGGCTCGTCGCCGTGTCGATCGCGGCCAAAGGCTCCTCCGTGACCATGCTCTCGGCGTGGGGGCTCACCGAGACGGCGCCCATGGCGACGACGGTTCATTTCCCCATCGCGCGCGCGGGTGTCATCGGGCTCCCGGCGCCCGGGACGGCCATTCGCCTGGTCCCGTCGCCTGCATACGGAGAGGAGGTCAAGTACGAGGCGCGGGTCAAAGGCCCCAACGTCACGCCCGGATATCTCAAGAGGCCTGATTGGACGGCGGCGGCCTTCGACGAAGAGGGGTATTTCAAGACGGGCGACGCGGTGAAGCTCGTCGACCCCCAAGACCCCTCCAAAGGCATCGCGTTCGACGGCCGGATCGCCGAGGATTTCAAGCTTGTCTCCGGCACGTGGGTCCACGTCGGCGCGCTCCGCCCCGCGGTCGTGGCCGCCGCGTCGCCGCTCGTGGCCGACGCGGTCGTCGCGGGGTTGGACCGCGCCGAAATTGGCCTCTTGATCGTGCCCGGCGCCTTGGCGAGCGGCCTCGACAGGGCCTCTCTCGCGGATCAGATCGCCGGCAAGCTCCGCGCGTACAACGCCGAGCACGCCGAGAGCAGCCGGCGAATCGGCAGGTTCTTGATCCTCGACGAGCCCCTCACCATCGACGCGGGCGAGATCACCGACAAAGGGTACATCAACCAAAGGGCCGTCCTCGAACGGCGCGCCGCGCTGGTCGAGAGGCTCTATGCAGGGGGCGAAGGGGTGACGGTGATGCGCTATTGACAGCAGACGACGTAAGGAGCGCCCGTGACGGTGCCGATCGGGCTCACCGGCAGGTGGTTGCACGAGCCGTTGGTCATCGGCGTGTATTTGACCGACGCGATCGTGAAGCCCGCGTTGTCCGAGCACTGCGCCGGTACGGGGATCGAGGTGACCGCGCCCGAGCACCCGGCGCCCGCGTACAAATCGACCTTGCCCCCGCACGAGACGCCTTGAGGCTGACACTGGCAGTCTGAGCAATCACGCGTGTCGGTGATGTCGGGGTAGACGACGGCCTCTTGGGTGTACCCCGAGGGACACGCGTCCGGGCCGGGCCCGGCGATGCAGATTTTGTACGGCGCCGCGGCCTTGGGCGCGCACAGGTTGCCCGCGCTGCACCCGCCTTGAACGAGGGTGTCCGGGGCCGAGCAGAAGGTCGCTGTCTGCGTGCCCATCACCTCCCCGATATCGACGCTCCTCATGGGGGCGCACCCCGCGGAGGGGTCCGGCAAAGGCCCGTTCGCCGCCGCCCCGAGCGCGAGGATAGGGCCGTTCGCCGCTTGGCATTGACCGGCGGGCGCGAGGACGCCCTGCGCGCCGGGCGAGATGCAGCCTTGGAGGAAAGGCACGACCGTCGCTTTGCCGTTGCACGCGTCTTGAATAGGCCCGCACTCGCAGCCGCACCCCGCCGGATCGAACTTCAACGTGCCCGCGGGCAGCGTCACTTCTTTCGTGGGCCAGCCGCCCGGACAAGGGATCTCGACTCCGGGCGTGGTCACGGTGCCAGCGTTCGGGCCCGCCCAGCCGCCGCCGGGATCCGGGACGCACACCGCGACAGGATCGCAGTCCGGGTCGGCGCAATCCACCTTGCCATCATCGTCGTTGTCGACCCCATCGAAGCAGTCCTCGCTGCCCGATGAGCCGCTCGATGAGCTGCTGGAGGTGGACGTCGAGCCGGAGCTCGACGTGCTCCCCGAGCCCGACACGTCCCCTCCGGTCCCGCCGCCTCCCCCGCCCGTGCTGGTGAATTCGGTGCCGCACGACGCCCCGCCGGCCGCGATCGCGCCGATCACCGTCAACACCGCGCCGGCCAAAAGATGGTTGCGCATGGGGCCTCCTTACTTGCAGCAGAAGGTGATGGGGTTGCCGTTCACCTCGCCGATGGGCGCCGGGGTCGACGCCTGGCAGGTCCCATCGGTCTTGGGCACGTACACCCCATATCCCAACCCCACTTGATTGGAGATGTCGACGCACGTGTTGAGCGGGAGCGACTGCGCCGGCACGCCGCCGCATGCGGCTGGATCGTTGTAGAGGTCCACTTGCCCGCCGCAGGAGACGTTCGCCGGGTTGCCGCACGTGCAGTCCGCGCAGCCCCGCGAGTCTTCGAAGCTGCCATAATACTGCTCGGCAGGCGCGTTGGGATATTCGGGCGGGCAGCCGTGGTCGCCGTCGGTCACGATGCAGAGGTCGAACGCGGCGTCTTTGGGCCGGGCCGCGCACACCTGTCCATCGGCGCACCCGCCTTGGATCAGCGCCGCCGTGGGCCCGCAGAGGAACGCTTTGTTCGACGCGCTGTAACCGGGCATGTTGGTGACCAGGGTGGTCGCCTCGCAGGAGCCGGAGCCCACCTGAGGCGGCGTCGCTTTGACCGACAGGAGGCCGCCCACCGCCGCGATGGCGTTGCACTGGCCTTGGGGGACGGTCGTGCTCGACGCGGCGCCCCCGCAGCCCGGGGACAGATATTGATTGAGGTTCGCCTTGCCGGTGCAGGCGCCTTGAACCGGCCCGCAGCTGCACGAGCACTCGAAGCCAGGGGCGTTGATGTCTCCGCCTTTGAAGCTCGGCCCTTGCTGTTGCCACTCCGGCGGACAGGCCGGGACGCCGGTGCCCGCCACGGTGAACGCGGTCGCGTTGGGGCCTTGCCAGGCGTCAAAGACAGGGACGCACACGGCCACGGGGTCGCACTCGGGGTCGGCGCAATCGATGAGCCCGTTGTCGTTGTCGTCGACGCCATTGAAGCAATTTTCGGTGCCGGTCATGCCGCTCGACGACGTCGACGACATGCCGGAGCTGGAGGTCGACGACGTGCCGCCGCTCGAAGAGCTCCCGCCCGTGCCCCCGCCGCTCCCGCCCGTGGTCGTCGTGAACTCCGTCCCGCACGACGCGCCCGCCGTTGCCATCGATCCGAGAGCGCCGACCACCATCACCGCCGCCCAAGCGCTGCCCCGCATAAGTCACCTCACTTCAATGGGAACGATCGTATCGGATGCGCGGAGGGGGCGATCCATTTTCTTCATGCGTGGGAGAAGAAAGCACAGAGCTCCTCATGACGCGCCTTGGCGTCGGCCCGCCCCAGCGCGATGAGCTCGGCGGCAAAGGCCCCGTCGAAGAGCAGATACGAGAGGAGATCCGCTTCGTTCCGTGACTCCGGCTCGGAGAGCCTGCGCATCAAGCGCCCCGCGATCCCGCTGACCTTCGTAAACGAAGGTGACCTCACGTATTCCGCGGCCCTCGCGCCGATGTCGGCCGAGGCGCGGATCAAGAGCGCGCGCATGGGCCTTAAGCCAAAGCCCTCGCGAAAGCCCATCTCGCGGTTGAGCGCCTCGACGAAGCCCGGGCCCGCCACGCGGCAGCCCGCGTCCAAGATGCGATTGATGGTCTCGAGCCGGGCGAGGTCGGTGTCGATGCGATCGAGCAGGAGCGCATTGAGCGTCTTGCCGAGCAGGAAGAAGGGGCTTGGAAAGAGGTCGTCGGCGCCGCGATCGTCGAGCGGCGTGGTCGCGACGTAACGAGGGTTGATGACGAGGACGCGGCGCGCGCCGAGCCTGCGCGCGGGCGACAGAGGCACGTTTTGCCGGAGCCCGCCGTCGCAGTGGAACTCGCCGTCGAGCGCGACCGCGCGGAACAAGATGGGGATCGCCGCGGACGCGAGCGCGTGGCGCGCGGTCATCGCGACGGCGCGCGGGATCGTGGTCGGATCGTGGCCCCACACCGGCAGATCGGCGTCGCGCTGGTGGACGTACACGAACGTTCGCCCGCTCTTCACGTGCGTGGTCGAGACGGTGAGCGCGTCGAGGTGGCCCGCGCGGACGTTCGCGGCCACGCGATCGAACGGGATGCTCCGCTCGACCAGGTTCTCGAGCCCTTCGGGCGCGAGGAGGCCGCCTTCGCGCACCGGCACTCCATCCGGCGATCCGCCGCGGCCCAAGAGCCTCGCGCCCATCTCCAGGATGCCGCGCGCGTCGGGCCTCACCAGCTCGTTGACGTCGAGGCCCTCCCACACGTCGATGACGTGCCGGATCGCGGTCCGCCCTTCGTCCGCGAACGCGGCGAGCCCACACGCGTTGAGCGCGCCCACCGACGTGCCCGAGAGCACGTCGAAGCGGATGTCGTGGCCGACGTCGCGCGCGACCTCGGTCATCACGTGATCGACGACGCCGACCTCGTACGCGCCGCGCGCGGCGCCCCCGGCGAGCACCAGCGCGGTCCTATCCACGTTGAGCGGTCCTGCCATGAAGGACCGATGATATCCCCGTTCCCGCTACCGTTCTCGCTCCCGTTCTTTATTTGGGCGCTTCGCTCGACGGGATCCAGAAGCCTCCGTCCTCGGGCGGCGCGAGGCCCAGGCTCTTCGGCAGGATGTTGGTCCATCCGGTGATGGTCTCGATGAGGTAAATTTCGGCGCCCGACTCGACGACGCCCACGGCCTTGTCTTTGTCGTCGCGCTTGATGCGCAGCGGGATGTCCTTGGTGGCGGTCACGAGCTTGGGCGCGCCGTCGCCCGAGAGCGCGAGCGTCGCGCCCGTCACGACGCGCGAGCCGGGCTGGTATTGATCCATCAGCTCGCCCTTCTTGAGAGGCTCCAAATCGCGCTGTTTGGCCCACGCGTCGATGACGAGATCACCGCGGCCGAGGATGTGGACGAAGCCCGCCTTGGACTCGGTGCTCCAGAAGAGCTGGCTCGTCCCCTCCATCATTTTGAGCGTGAAGACGACGCTGCCGTTCGCGTCGTCGTAGAGCTCCATGCTCGCGCCCTTGCTCGTGTAGCCGCGCCCGTTGCCGGGCACGGGCTGCGCGACGGGCTGGCCCGCTTGGAGCGTGAAGCCGTCGCACGGCGCTGTCGCGCGCACGCTTTGGTTGTTCGATCCGGCGACCGTGATCTCGCCCGTGAGCTGGCCGAGCGACGCTTGCACGAGCTTCACTTTGTGCGCGGACGCGATCCACACGCGGCCCGCGACCACGGGCAGATCGCGCGCCGTGAAGACCGCGAGCGACGAGGCCGAGGCCCACCCGTCGAGGCGCACCGCGCCCGAGCCCATCGAGGTCGCGAGCCGCGATCGCCCGAGCGCCGGATCCGCAGGCAGATCCGAGAGCGTCATCGGCACGAACGCGCCCGTGAACGATCCGATCACGCGGCCGCCCGACGCCGCGTCGAAGAGCTGCGTGCCTTTGGGCGTGGGGTAGCTGCCTTTGATGTGGCACCCGGGCCCGGTCACAGGGCCTGTCGCGTTGCTCGCGGCGGCCGGGGGCTTCGCGTCATCGGCGCTCGCGACGCTCGTGCGCGAGAGGGACGCGACCTCTACGATCGCGACGGCGCACCCGAGCGCAAAGGCAAACTGTGCTAAAGGGCTACGCGCCATTATGCTCGACTCCTTTGCGGTTTGGTTGCGGCTCGCCGATTCGGCATTCTATCAGGTGGGCCGTTGACGGCCGCCTCGGACTTCGCGCTCGCGTTCGCGTCTCCACGCAAGCTGCCCAAGCCCAAAGACCTCCGCGGCGCTGTCGCGGTGCTCGACATCGCGTTCGCGTCCGAGGCCGGCGGGCAGAGCTTCGAGACGGTGACGTTCCCGTTCATCCAGGGGCTCGGCGCGCGGCTCGCCGCGTGGGTCGATCACCACGACAGCATCCATCACGCTAAATTCGCGGGCGATCCGCGCTTCTTGCTCCGCACCAAGGCCGAGCACGGCGCCTGCCCCGAGCTCGTCACGCCCGAGGTCTGCGCGCGCGCGGGCAAGGTCGACACGCTCGTCTGCCACGTCGACTTCGACGGCCTCGCGAGCGGCGCCAAGTGGATCCGCGGCGGCGTCGAGCCGTACGAGGGGTGCGACGCGGACGCGCGCGCCGTCGACACGCGCGTCGGGGAGGTCGGCCCGGTGGGCGTCCGCCTCGATCGCGCGATCCGCGCGCGGCCGCGCGATCACGCGCTCTTCGGCATCATCGTGCGGCACCTCGCGTCGGGCCTCGCCGACAAATCTTTGTGGATCCCCATCGATCGCGCCGGCGCGGAGCTCGCGGAGATCGAGGCCGAGACGAGGCGCATCGCGACGCGCTACGCGCGGGTGAGCCGGGACCTCATCATGGTCGACGCGTCGTCGCGCGGCGGCCAATACGACAAGACGCTGCTGCTCTTGATCGGGCAGGAGCGCGCGCGCATGTCCGCGGTGATCGACGGCGAGAGCGTCACGTTCGCGGCGCCCTTCGACAGCGGCGTGAACTTCCTCACGGCGTTCGGCATCTCGGGCGGGATGCCCACGCGCGTCTCGATCCAAAGGTCCAAGCTCGACGCGGCGCTCACCGCATTGGGCCTAGATCCCAAGGTGATCGCAGAGCTGCCGGAGGGGGCCTTCGCTCCCAAGAAGAGCCGTTGACGAGCGCGTTTACGGCTGGTAGGAGGCGTTTCACTTTTGAAACGGCGCGCCTCCAAGCGCCCCGTTGCCCGCTGAAAATTGGGTAGGGCGCGGCTCCTAAGGCCATGATCGCGCCCCGAGAGTGGCAGTGTGCCCGGCGAGCTTCGCCAGGGTCAATCGCGCGTGGGTGGGTGATGGCTGCAAAGAACTGGACTCTGGTATCGAACAGCGGCGTCGACGAGCTCTTGTTTCAGAACGACACGGTGAGCCTGTGTTTGCTCGTGAACAGGCGCCATAAAAACCTCAGGATCATCGACTTTCGCGCGGGCCCTACGCTCGCCAAACGCAACTTCGTGCTCGCGGCCGCCAAGCGCGAGGGCGTCGAGAAGGTCTTCACGCTGGTCGAGCGCGACGAGGTCGGCACGTGGACGCGCCTCGGCTTCACGCGCGAAGGATCGATCCCGAGCTTCTATAAGCGCAGCGACGCGTGGATCTTGGGCGCGGTCGTGTCCAAGGTGGCGCCGCTCCGCGTAGACCCGCGGCTCGCGCTCGAGGCCGACGAGGACGACGAGGACATGGTCCCCGAGGAGAGCACCTCGCCCTCGGTGACGCTCGCCGAGCGCACCATCGCGCGGGCGAAGCGCATGCTCAAGGCCGAGGCGCCGAGCGCGCCGGTCAAGCTCGCGGTGGTGCGCGAGGCCGACGCGCGCAAGGCGGCGAGCACGGCGAACCGACAGGGCCGCGCGCTCACGGGCTTCGAAGCGTTCGGGCGCGACGTCTCGCGCACGTACGCGTCGGTCACCGCGCGCGGCGGCTTCACGCTGCACGCGTCGTGGGAGGCGCAGTCGTGCTTCAACAACTCGTTCTTGGAGCTGCTCAGCGGCCCGCGCACCGAGGCTGATCGGCCGGTGATGGCGTCGGCGGTGCGCGCGCTCTGCGACAAGCTCACGGACGAAGGCGCGGTCAGCACGTTCTGCCTCGCGCCCGCGGACGACGTGCTGCTCGCGACGGTGTTCCTCGCGAACGCGTTCCGCAGGTCGGGCGTGCTCGCCAATCACCTCGTGGTGCGAGGCGAGCGGCGCGACGCGATCGTGTGGTCGAAGAAGCTCACGGGCGCGGCCGAGGCGTGATCGAGGCGTGACCGAAGCGAACGCGGAGCCGCTCTCGCGTCGTGAGGCGTGGGCCATCGCGCTCACGGCCACGCTCACCATGTCGGTGAGCTATTTCGATCGGCAAGCGCTCGCGGCCATCGCGCCCACGGTCTGCCTCGCGCTCGACATCTCCGAGACGCAATACGGCCTGCTCGCGTCGGCCTTCGCGGTCGCGTACCTCGTGGGCGCGCCGCTCTCGGGCCGGCTCGTCGACGCGCTCGGCGCGCGGCGCAGCCTGATCGGCGCGGTCGTCGTGTGGTCGATCGTGGCGGCGGCGCACGCGCTCGTGCCCTCGTACGCGGCGCTCTTCGCGATGCGCATCGCGCTCGGGCTCGCGGAGTCGCCGTCGTTCCCGGGCGCCGCGCAGACGGTCCACCGCGCGCTGCCGCCCAACGAGCGCGCGCGCGGGCTCGGCGTGCTCTTCAGCGGCAGCTCGCTCGGCGCGATGCTCGCGCCGCCGTTCGCGACGTTCCTCGCGCATCGGTTGGGCTACCAGTTCGCGTTCGTGGGCGTCGCGCTGGTGGGCCTCGCGTGGGTGCCGCTCTGGCTCAAGGTCACGTCGACCGCGCGCGCGCGGCTCGTGCTCGACACGCCGCCCTCACCCGAGGTCGAGGTCGTCGCGCGCGGCTACCGCGACACGACCAAGGTCGAGAAGAAGCCGAGCGCGCTCGCGCTCGTCGTCAACCCCGCGGTCGTCCGCGCGACGCTGGTGATCTTCGCGTCCGCGCCCGTGCTCGCGCTGCTCTTCATCTGGTCGTCGAAGTTCTTGGTGCGCGACATGGGGCTCACGCAGCTCCAAACGGGCCGTTATTTGTGGCTCCCGCCGATCCTCTTCGACGTGGGCGCGATCCTCTTCGGCCACCTCGCGAGCGAGCGGCGCGCGCGCGGCGACAAGACGCCGCCGAACCTGCTCGTGGGCGTCGCGAGCGTGCTGTCGGCGGCGAGCGCGCTCATCCCGTTCGGCGGCGGGGCCATGGGCGCGATCGGGTGGGCGTGCGTCGCGATGGTGGGCGGAGGCGGGCTCTACGCGCTCACCACGGCCGATCTCCTGCCGCGCGTGCCCGCGAGCCTGATCTCGACCGCGGGCGGGATCTGCGCGGCGGCGCAGTCGATCGCGCAGATCATCGTGAACCCGATCATCGGCTATTCGGTGAAACAAACCGGGCACTACACGGTGATCTTCGTGGCGCTCGGGCTCTGGTCCATCCCGGGATGTATCGGGTGGATCCTCTGGAGGCCGCCTCAATCGAGCGAGATTTCGTAGTCCTCGATCACCGTGTTGGCGAGCATCTCGTCCGCCATTTTTCGCAGGTTTTCGAGGAGCGCGTCGCGATCGCCGGTGAGCGCTTTGTCGTCGAGATCGATCTCGATGATCTTGCCGACGCGCACGCCGCGCACGCCGCGGAAGCCAAGCGTCCCGAGGGCGCGCCTCACCGCGTCGCCCTGGGGATCGAGCACCTCTTCTTTGAGCCGAACGAGCACCGTGGCCTTCATCGTGATGGTTCTCTCAGGAGAGCTTGAGGTTGCGGGGGATGCGGACCGACGGGTCTTCGAGGTCGGGGCTGAACGCTTCGCCGGTGACCGTCTCGAAGGCCTCGATGTAACGGCGGCTCGCCTCGACGCGGACCTCGTCGGGGATGGCGGGGATGGGCCCGTCGCCCTTGAAACCAAGCCCCGCGAGGTAGCGTCGCACGTACTCTTTGTCGAAGCTCTTCGGGTCCTCGCCCTTCGCGAAGCGCTCCTCGTAGCTCGCGGAGAACCAGTAGCGCGACGAGTCCGGCGTGTGGATCTCGTCGATGACGACGATGCGCCCGCTCTTGTCTTTGCCGAACTCGTATTTGGTGTCGACGAGGATCAGGCCGCGCTCGGCGGCGAAGCGCTGGCCGAAGGCGAAGAGCCTGCGCGCCATGTCGGCGGCGACGTCGAAGTCCTCGGCGCTGAGCTGACCCATCGCGAGGATCTCTTCGCGCGAGGCGGAGACGTCGTGATCGCCTTTGGGGGCTTTGGTGCTCGGCGTGAGGATGGGCTCGGGGAGCTTCTCGTGCTTCTTGAGGCCGTCGGGCAGGCGGTTGCCGCAGAACACGCGCTCGCCGCGGGCGTAGTGGGTCCACACGCTGGTGGACGTCACGCCGGTGAGGTACGCGCGCATGATCATCTCGACGGGGAGCGGCGTGCACTCGACGGCTTCGAGCACGTTGGGATCGGGGACGGAGAGCACGTGATTCGGCGCGATGTGCTTTGTCTTTTCGAACCAGAACGAAGCGAGCCTGTTGAGGATCTGGCCCTTGAGCGGCAGGGTGCCGAGCACGCGATCGAAGGCGCTGATGCGGTCGGTCACCACGATGAAGCGGCGCCCGTCCTTCGTGGTGTAGTTGTCGCGGACCTTGCCTTCGTACTTGTGGCCGAGCGCGTCGAGGCTGGTCGACGAGAGGGTGGTTTGGAGCGCGTCCTTGAGCACGCTTTCGCTGATCATGGTGGGCGCGGCCTTAGGGTGGTTGCGGCCCGCGTGCAAGGGGGTTAGAGGGCCGAGCACCATGAGCACCCGCAAGAAGATCGCCCTCATCGGGGCTGGCAACATCGGCGGCGAGCTTGCCGCGCTCGCCGCGCGCAAAGAGCTCGGCGACATCGTCCTCTTCGACATCCCGCAGAAGGCCGACTTCGCGCGCGGCAAGGCCCTCGATCTCGAGCAGAACGGCTCGATCCTCGGCTACGACGCGCACATCACCGGCACCGGCGATTGGGCCGACTGCAAAGGCGCCGACGTCCTCATCATCACCGCGGGCATCCCGCGCAAGCCCGGTCAGAGCCGCGACGATCTCATCGCGGTGAACCTCCCCATCATCCGCAACGTGGCGGACAACGTGAAGGAGCACTGCCCGGACGCGTTCGTGATCGTCATCTCGAACCCGCTCGACGCGATGGTCTACGAGCTCAAGCGCCGCACGGGCATGCCGCGCGAGAAGGTGGTCGGGATGGCGGGCGTGCTCGACAGCGCGCGCTTCTCGCTCTTCCTCGCGCGCGCGGCGGGCGCGTCCATCAAAGACGTGCGCGCGATGGTCCTCGGCGGTCACGGCGACGACATGGTGCCGATCCTCTCGGCGTGCACCATCAACGGCGTGCGCGCGACCGAGCTCATCGCCAAAGACAAGCTCGACGCGATCGTCACGCGCACGCGCGGCGGCGGCGGCGAGATCGTCAAGCTCATGGGTACGAGCGCGTATTACGCGCCCGCCTCCAGCGCGATCGCGATGGCCGAGGCGTACCTCCTCGACCAAAAGCGCATGCTCCCGTGCGCGGCGTACCTCGACGGCGAATACGGCTACAAAGACCTCTACATGGGCGTGCCCGCGATCATCGGCGGCGGCGGCGTCGAGAAGATCATCGAGCTCAACCTCACCGACGACGAGAAGGCCATGCTCGCGAAGAGCGCGGCGAGCGTGCAATCCATCGTCAACGTCGTGAAGTCCGCGGCGTAAAACCCCCTTCTATCTATCCCCGGCTCGCCGCAAAGTCGGCGACGATCACCGGCGGATCCGCTGATCCCAACTCCATCACCCATCCATCCTCGCGCACGCGAAGGCCAATGAGCGACGCCGCGAAGCGCTCTTCCTCCGCGGTCACCGGCTCGTCATAAACGCGCCGGAGCGGCAGCGTCGCGGTGATGGTCCAAGGCATCTCGTCGCGTTGCAAAGCCACCTTGGCGCGTACGCCGTTTGGATGGATGGCCACGGCCGTGGCCAAGGCACGGTCCAGGAGGTCTGCGGCCTCGGGCTCGCGCGCGCGGACGCTCTCCGCGATGGCGTTCGCCGTGGCGAGCGCGGCGGGGCAGTTGAAGGAGCACGGCTCGAAGCTCACGAAGAAGGTGCGCTCGCCGAAGAGGAGCGGGTTGAGGCGAGGCCAAGGGGCTTTGACCCACGCGTCGCGGGTCGCTCGATAAGCGTCGTCGATGGCGGAGGATCGTCGCGCGGGGCCGGATCTCTCGCAGAACGCCTCCACACAGCAGCTCGGATAACCGAGCAGCCTCCCGATCTCGCGTTGGAGGGGCGGCGCCTCCTCGCCGCGATGGAGCTTTGCCTCCGCGTCGCAGAGCGCCTCGGCGACGGCGCGATCGAGCGCGCCATACACGATGGCGTACGCGGCGCCGTCGAACGTGACGGTTTGGCCGGCGCGGAGCACGTGGAGGCCGAGATCACGTAAGGCCGCCGCGACGTTGTCCGCGTCTTCGGGGCGGAGCGACGTTCGAAAGGCGGGTTTGACGGAGGCGAAGACGGCGCAGAGCTCGGGGTTTTGGGCGATCGGCGAGGAGGGCTCCCGCTCCACGGTGATCCACCGGAGCAGAGGGCTTATCTCCCTCGCCCGCGCGGTCAGGAGATGAGCCAACGCGCGCGCGACGGGGGAGGGGGGATCGGCCAAAGGCACGACGCGAACGTCGTTTGGGCGCGCCGTGGGATCATGGCCCGAAGAGAGCTCCATAACGAGCTTCGAGCCGTCACGCGCGTTGACGTACGTGGCCTCGATCGAGGAGCGGCCGGCGAAGATGCTGAGGAGGCGGAGGCCAAACGCGCGTTGGGGAGGGACGCCGAAGATGCGGTTGAGGAGCGCCTCCTGCCCTCCGGTGAGGACGAAGCGCCGTTGGGGGTGGGCGGAGAAGAAGAGAGGGCTGCTCATGGCGCTGGGGCGCTCGCCGGCGCGATGAAGGCCCGAGCGCGTGTTCGGATAGGTACGTATCATGAGCGGCGCGTCGCGGTAACAAAGACGACGCCTCGCCCATCATCCTCGTGCACCCTGCGGAGAAGTTGGCCCTCGATGGGTCGAGCGAGACAATCGTACGACGATGCGCGAGGTGCGAAGTTGAGGGACAAGGCATATCCCGCAGGCAGGCCGGCGGCGAGCGTGAGGTCGCCTCACCCGGCGACCGTGGCGCAACAGAAGGCGCCGCATCCGGCGACGGTGCCCGGCGGGGGGCGGCCGCCGCACCCAGCGACAACGGCGCAGGCGAAGGCACATCAGGGGCCCGCAGGTGCCGCAGCGCAGCGCTCGCGAAAGCTCGACATGCGGCTGACCCTCGAAGAAGAGGAGACTCGCACGCAGCCGCATATCAAGCGACAGACGCGGACCTACGAGAGAAAGTGGAACGGCAAGCGTCCTCCGTTTGACCCCCAAGTCATCGATTACATGTATCACGAGGGAGGCAGTGAGAGGGCCTATTTCGGCGACCTCCTCCAGGCCAAGATGCTCGATCACGTGTGGAACAAGTGGTATCGATGCGAGGAGTGCAACAATTTCTACCCATTCCAGGCGATGAACATCGACCACAAGACTCCCTGGGACGTCATCACCAATGATTATGACGAGACGACCAGTCAGGGGAAGGCCAAGGATGATTTTAACGACGTGAGCAACCTCCAGATGTTGTGCTCCTCGTGCAACCTATCGAAGAGCAACAAGGTAGCGGAGGCGCTCGAAGAGGGCTGACCTCTCTCATCGAGCCGCTCACCGCGCGCCCAAGAGCCTGTCGAGCGCGATGGCGCACGCCGCGCGGACGCTCG
>CAYTJL010000184.1:16434-19631 GCA_964437785.1 uncultured Polyangiaceae bacterium | reverse complement strand
CGAAGATCGAAGATCGGGGCGCAAGCGCTCGGATTGCATTGACGGCCATGGCCTTTTCCGCGGATACTCTCGCGTCATGCGCCGCGCTTTCTCCCTCGCCCTCTTCGCTTCCTCTCTCCTCTCCGCCTCCTCCCTCTCCCTCCCCTCCGAAGCGCAGGTCCTTCGCTTCTCCGCGACCGCGCCCGGCGTGGTGCTCGCGGTCGGCAACACGCTCGGGCTGAGCAAGGCGCTCAACGACAACGCGGCGGGCACGCGCGACTCGATCGGCACCTTCATCTCCCCGCTGGTGACCGCCGACCTCACCCCCATGCCCATCGACGTGCTCAACGCCTGGCCCATGGGGACGACGAACGATTGGACGATGAACGGGTCCACCGCCGTGCTCACGTTGCCTGACGAGAGTCAGGTGCTCTATGCCGAGCTCGTGTGGGGGGGCAGCACGAGTTATGGGGGGCAGGACGTCTCGGCTCTCCTCTCCACCCCCGTCTCCCTCTCCATCGGCGCGAGCACCTCCCTCATCGCCCCCGACCCTTCCACGGCGCTCACCATCGCGCAGCAGGCCAATGGCTTTTTCGCGAACTATTACATGCGATCCGCCGACGTGACCGCGTTCGTCAAAGCAGCGGGGAGCGGCACGTATTCGGTCTCCGGCGTGCCCGCGACCGAGGCGACGACCATCAACTCGCTCAACGCGGCGGGGTGGACGCTGGCGGTCGTGGTCCGCGATCCGTCTTCTCCGATCCGCAACTTGAGCGTGTTCGTCGGTGGTTCGTTCGTGGATGAGAACAGCCAACAAGATTATTCGGTGAGCGGCTTTTGCACGCCGCCGGGCGGGCTCGTGAGCGGCAGCGCGGTCGTGAGCACCATTGAGGGGGATGCGAACCTCACCGGCGATCAGCTCCTCATCGCGCCGACGAGCGCCGGCCCCTTCGTCAACCTCTCCGGCCCCAACAACCCCGCGAACAACTTCTTTTGCTCGCAAATCAACGGCGCGGACGGCACGCTCGACACACAAGGGTCGTTTGGAAACAAGAATCATGATCCGGTGAACGGCGTCAACGTCATTGGGGGCAGGCAGGGGTGGGACATCACCACGGTGCCGCTCAGCTCGGCGCAGGGGCAGCTCCAAAACGGGCAGACGTCGGCGGTGCTCCGCACCATCACCACGGGCGACTCGTACGCTCCCATCTTCGCGGCGTTCGCGATCGACGTCAACGCGCCTGACTTTTCGGGCGCCGGCGCCTCCTTCGACGTCTCTCCGCTCTCGGTCACGCTCGGCGACACGCTCACGGTCACGTTCGATCTCCAGAACAACGGGCAGGTCACGGCCGACAACCTCATGCTCACGCTGCCGCTCGAAGCGGGCTTGTCGCTCGCGTCCTTTACGATGGATGGGCAGAGCGGCGACATCAACGGCGCTCCGGTGAACGGGGCCAAGCTCGCCGCGGGCGTGGACGCGGGGGCGCTCGGACCAGGCGAGTCTCGTCACGTGGTGTTGACCGCGGACGTCTCCGGTCCTCCCCAAGGAGCCAAATACCTCCTCACACCGGAGTGGAACTACACCTTCGTCGTGTGCGCGGGCGGCGCTCCTCTCCCCGAATCCGTCACCAAGCTCACCCTCGTCGGCTATGACGCTCCCATGACGACGACGAGCAGCAGCTCCTCCTCATCGAGCGGGGGTGAAGGCGGCGCGGGCGGCGGATCCGGCGGTGAAGGGGGGATGGGACAAGGCAACTCCGGCGCGGGCGGCGAGATCAACGTGGGCGCGCCCGGAGGCTGCGATTGCGCGGTGGAGAGCGACAGCGGCGCGAAGCCCGAAGGTGCTTTGGGGCTCGCGATCCTCGGCGCGCTCGGGGCGATGGCGCGGCGCAGGCGGAAGGGGTCATGGCGTCGAGGGTAGATATCGTCAAGGTCGGACCTTTTCACGTTCAAACCGTGTTGTGGCAGCCTGCGCCCGGAGCGTGGGCACAAATGATCCTTTGCCGGTCGACGATCGCGCTCGCGCCGATGGAGTCGTTCCCGGCTGCCCAACAAGGGCCTCGCGCCGCGCTCGACCCGCTCGAACGGGCCATCGCGGAGGCGCCTTTCAAGTGTTGGCCCGAGGTGCTCCTCACGGGCAGCGCGTACGCGCGGGAGGGGGCGACCGCAACGTCGCTCACGGCCAGGATAGCCGTCGGTGATCTCGACGTCGGGATCGAGGTCTGCGGCGATCGCTATTTCAACGTGGATGGCCAGCTCTCCGCGCCTCGTCCCTTCTCGTCGATGCCGATCGTGTGGGAGCGCGCGGCGGGCGGCCCGGACACGTCAAACCCTGTCGGCGTCCTCATGGGCCCTTCGGCGCGCCCGGACGCGTGGGGCCGTGTCGTGATTCCGAATCTGATGCCGCTCGGCGCGTCCGTCGTGACGCGTGATGACGTGGTCGCGCCCGCGGCGTTCGCGCCGATCGAGCCCTCATGGCCGTCGCGCGCCACGCGGCTCCACCGCGCGGGCGCCTGGGATCCAGGGCGCTGGCAGGAGCAGCCGCTCCCCGGTGATGTCGACGTCTCGTTCTTCAACGCCGCTCCTTCGGGGCAGATCCTGGAGGCGCTCACCGGCGAGGAGCGCCTCGTGCTCGAGCACCTCCACCCCAAGCACCCTCGCCTCTCGACGTATCTCCGCGCCACCCCCCCACGCGTGCTCGCGAGCGCCGGCGGCGGCCGTCACGAGGTGAGGTTGACGTGTGACACGTTGGCCATCGACGCGGACGCAGGGACAGCCACGCTTGTTTGGCGCGGTCAGCTCACCGTGAGCCATCCCGATGAGCCCTGCGCCATCGTGGTGTCGACCCCCGCGATGGAGCGCGCCAAAGCAGCTCCGGTCACCACCTTGGCCGGGGCCTTGGCCCCGGATCGCGCGGCGCTGCCGTTCACGGCGCCGTCGGCCAAAGGCCCTTTGGACGACGCGCCGCCTCCCACGCCGCGGATGGCGCCGTTGATCAAAGAGCCTTCGGACGACGAGCCCACGATCGACGCCCCCATCGTCCATCGCCCTGCTCAAGCCCCCGTGCTCGGACGGATGACCCTCGTCTCAACACCCCAACCGGCGCCCGCGGTGCTCCCCTTTTTGCCAGCGCCGGAGGAGCCCAACGCGGGTGTCCCGCGCGAGGCGCCGCCCATCACCCCACCGCTCATCGTCGCTCCGCCCGTCGCGCCGCCGCT